>DASXRO010000134.1:0-2733 GCA_036506555.1 Gaiellaceae bacterium | reverse complement strand
GGCTCGTGCACGTGGATGACGTCGAAGCGCTCCTCCTCGAACGCGCGCTTCATGCGCACCATCGACTGGGGCGAGAGGATGATGTTGGGGAGGGAGGCGTTGGCCGGCACGATGACGGAGCGTCCAACGGGGAGAACGTAGTCCGGCGGCCGCGTATGCCTGCCCTCCTTGGGGTGGAGCATCTTCGTCAGCCGCCCGGGCGGGTCGTGGCCCATGAGGATCTTCACCTCGATCCCCATGTCCTTCAACGCGCGAGCCTGGTGGTCGGCGTGCTCCTGGACTCCTCCCCAAAACGACCAGGAGTACGGCACCACGATGCCTACCTTCATGGCGCAACCTTAACGCGCGTCCGGTTCTAGTCAGAGGAAGGCGCAGGCCGGAACGCCCGCAACGATTGCCGAGACGTCCACTCGCTCGATGAGGTCGTCCCGCTCGCCGATTGCGCGTCGGTATTCCGCCACATCCCCGCTCTCCCGCAGCGAATCCAGGTTCTTCGCCGAGGTCGAGACGAACGCATCGATGTTATGGAGGAAGCTCTGCCATTTCGCGACCCGGTCGGCCGGCGGCTCGAGCTTCCTCAGCCTCGCGAGTGTCGAGCGGACAAGCGGGAGCACAGTCTCGGCCGCCGCTGCTGTCGCTGCCTTGACCTGCTCGGGCTGCGGATTCGCCTCGTCGACCTGGGGCACGTTCGCGACTGCGCCCGCGACGCGCTTTCGAAAGTCCTGGCACAGGGTCCGGGCCTGAACGGAAAACGACGCAGCGCCGGTCGTCGAACTCTCACCCGAGCCTGCGCCGCCGCAGCCTGCCAGCAGCATCATCCCGAGGGCAGCGATGGAAACCGGTAGCGCACGCGAGCAGCGGCGCGATGAGGTCACAGCCGATTCTCGCGTCTTCGCGCCGGACGTTCAAGGCAGCCTCGAGAGAGCATTAGACTCGCCGCAGTGATCCGGCGAGCCAAACGCATCGAGCCCATCCGCGGCTTCGGCATCGACCGCGTCGCCGCGGCCGCCGACGCGGGCGGGCGCTCCGTCCTGCGGATGGAGAACCTCGACACCGACCTCCCGCTGCCGCCTGAGGCGGTGCCGGAGACGGTCGCCGGGCTCGACACGCCCGAGGCCAACAGCTGGCTCCCCTTCACCGGCGACCTCGACCTGCGGGCGGCCATCTCCGACTTCACCGCCGAGCGCACGGGCCACCGCTACGACCCCGTGCGCGAGATCGTCATCACCGTCGGCGGGATGGAAGGCCTGCTCAACGTCATGCTCGCGCTCGTCGATCCCGGCGACGAAGTCGTCGTCACCGACCCCACCTACGCGGGCATCGTCAACCGCGTCCGCCTCGCGGGCGGCACGCCGCGCTTCGTCCCCTTCCTCGCCGAGGAGGAAGGCTGGCGCTTCGACCGCGACACGCTCATGCACGTCGTCGGGCCCAAGACCAAGGGCTTCCTGCTCATGAGCCCCTCGATGCCCTCGGGCGGCTACCTCGACGAGGACGACTGGCGCGCCGTTTGCGACCTCTGCCGCGACCGCGACCTCTTCCTCGTCTACGACGCCGCGATGGAGCGCCTGCTCTTCGACGGGCGCCCGCTCATTCATCCGCTGACGATGGACGGGATGGCCGAGCGCACCGTCGTCGTCGGCTCGCTCTCGAAGGAGCACCGCATGATCGGTTGGCGCGTGGGCTGGGTTGCGGGCCCCGAGGAGACGGTCACCGACGTCGGTTGGGCCCACGTCTACAACACGACCTGCCCGGTCTCGATCGCGCGGCGCGCCGGGGCCGCCGTGCTGCGCGGCGACCAGAGCCACGTCGCCGCGTGCGTCGCCGAGCTCGAGCGCCGCCGCGACACGATGCTGGCCGAGCTTCCCGGCTGGCCGTTCGTGAGGCCGTCGGGCGGGTGGTCGATGCTCCTCGACGTCTCCAAGCTCGGCTTCGAGCCCGAGGAGGCCTCGCAGCTCCTCCTCGAGGAGTCGCAGATCGCGGCCACGGGCATGCGCGGCTGGGGCGACGAGGTGGCCGGGCGCTACGTCCGCTTCGTCTTCAGCGCCGAGCCGGTCGAGCGCCTCGAGGAGATCCCCGAGCGCCTCGCCGGCACGAAGCTCGCGGAGGCCGTTGCCGCTCGCCTCTGAGGCCATCACGACCGAGCGCCTCAGCCTGGAGCCGCTGCGGCCCGAGGACGCCGAGGAGATGGCCGCGCTGCTCGACGACGAGCGGTTGCACGAGTTCGTTGGCGGCCGGCCCCGCACGCCCGGCGAGCTGAGGAAGCACTACGCGGCGCTCGTCGCAGGCCCGGCGGAGGCCAACGTGCGCTGGCTCAACTGGATCGTGCGCCGCCGCGGGGAGAGCCGTCCGCTCGGCACCGTGCAGGCCACGCTCACCAACGGCGATGACGGGTTGACCGCCCACGTCGCCTGGGTGATCGGCGTCGAGTGGCAGAACCAGGGCTTCGCCTCCGAAGCCGCCCGCGCCCTCGTCGGCTGGCTGCGGGAGCGCGGCGCCGAGGTCATCCTCGCCAACATCCATCCCGACCACCGCGCCTCGGCGGCCGTCGCACGCCGAGCCGGGCTCGAACCGACCGACGAGCAGAGAGACGGCGAGCAGGTATGGCGAGCACCCCGGTGACCGACGCCAAGGCGATCGTCGCCGAGATCGCGCGCGGCGGCCTCGCTGAGCTGCACACGCATCTCGGCGCCTCCGTCGACCCGGCGGTCATGTGGACGCTCGCCCACGAGCAGG
>DASXRO010000133.1:0-24045 GCA_036506555.1 Gaiellaceae bacterium | reverse complement strand
GGTCGCGGGGAAGTTCGCGGCAGCGCTCGGCCGTGCGCCGGTCCTGCCAGACGATGGCGCGGTGGACGGGCCGGCCCGTACTGCGATCCCAGACGACCGTCGTCTCGCGCTGGTTCGTCAGGCCGATCGCCGCGAGGTCGGGCGCCTGCATCCCCGCGTCCGCGAGGGCCTCGGCGGCGGCGCCGAGCACCGATTCCCAGAGGTCGTCCGGATCGTGCTCGACCCAGCCCGGGCGTGGAAAGTGCTGCGGCACCTCGCGATAGCCGCGCCCGCGCGGGTGGAGCTCCTCGTCGACGACCAGGCATGTCGTCCCCGTCGTCCCCTGGTCGATCGCGAGCAGCAAGCGCGCGCTACAACGGAAGTTCGAAGGACTCGACGACGAGCAGCGGTGCGAACCCCTGACGGCGGTAGAGGCGGAGCGCCGGCAGGTTGTCGGCCCGGACCGAGAGGCCCAGCGCCTCGCCGGGATGCCGTTCCCAGTAGTCGGTCAGCGCGCGGCTGAGGATGTAGCTGCCGACGCCGTGCGAGCGCTCGCTCTCGGTCACGCCGAGGTGGTAGATCCAGCGGTCGCTCGGGTCGATGTTCACGATCGCGAGGCCCTCGCCGTTCGACTCGGCGAGGTAGACGGTGCCGTGCTCGAGCCCCTCGCGCCACGCCACCTCGGGGAAGACGCCTCCAGGGAAGCATTCGTGGTAGAGGCGCAGGGCGGCCTCGAGGTCGCTTTGCCGTCCCGTACGGACGGTCAGTCCTTCGGGACCGGGCTCGACCGGCTTGTGCTCGGCCGGCAGGAGGCGAAAGACGGCGCTCGCGGTGCCGCGCTGCTGGAAGCCGGCGCGCTCGAGCAGCAGCCGCCCCGTGAGGTTGCGCGCTCCGACCGCGGCGAGGACGCGCTCTGCGCCGCGATCTTCTGCGCGCTCGATCGACGCCTCGAGCAGCACCGTCCCGAGCTTCTGGCCGCGGTAGGCGGGCGCGACGAGCGGGCCGAAGAGGTCCGCATGCTCCCAGCCGGGCGAGACCTCCACGCCGCCGAACGCAATCACCTCGCCGTCCTGCTCCTCGACGAGCAGCGTCTCCGCCGGATCCACGTCCCAGTCGGACAGCTCGCTCTCGAGCTCGTCGGAGGTCGTCCAGAGCGGGTTCCCAACCTGCTCGCGCGGACGCTGGAGCGCATGCCTCGACAGCTCCAGCACGGCCGGGCGATCGTCGGCCCGGAAGCTACGCAGGCTGCTGGCCACGGAAGACACGAGGGGCGCTGAGGAAGTAATCCACGCCGGAGATCCACGTGAACGCAAGAGCGACGAGGCCGGCCCACCAGCCCACGTCGTGTGAGAACGCACCGCCGGCCGCGAGGCCGCCGAGCCCGGCTGCGACGGCCTGCGTGCCTGTCTTCAGCTTGCCGAGGTCGCGCGCGCCCATCACGACGCCGCGCTCCAGGGCCGCCAGCCGGAGGCCGGACATGAGGAACTCGCGCGCGATGATCGCCGCGACCATCCAGGCCGGGAAGACAGGCCCGATGAGCATGATGAGGGTGGCCATGACGAGCAGCTTGTCGGCGACCGGATCCAGAAGGCGGCCGAGGTTCGAGGAGCGATCGGTCCGGCGTGCATACCAGCCGTCGAGCCAGTCGGTCGCCATGGCGACGGCGAAGACCGCGGTCGCCCAGTAGTCGTGGCCGTGGAAATCCCAGGCAAAGAGCACGATGACAATGGGAACCGCCAGGGCGCGCGCGGCCGTCAGCTGGTCCGAGAAGTGCACGGAAAGGAAGAATAGGCGCGCTCGTGCCGCCGTTTACGAAGATTCTGGTCGCGAACCGTGGCGAGATCGCCATCCGCGTCTTCCGGACGCTGCGCGAGCTCGGGATCGGCACGGTCGCGGTCTACTCGGAGGCCGACCGCGGTTCTCTGCATGCGGCGCTCGCAGACGAGGCCTACCTGATCGGACCCGGGCCGCCCGCCGAGAGCTATCTGCACCAGGAACGCATCCTCGAAGCGGCGAAGCGCGCGGGCGCCGAGGGCATCCATCCGGGCTACGGCTTCCTGGCCGAGAACGCCTCCTTCGCCCGCGCCGTGGGCGGGGCCGGGCTCGCCTGGATCGGCCCCCCGCCGGAGGCGATCGAGGTGATGGGCTCGAAGATCGCCGCCCGCGAATTGATGGAGCGCGCCGGCGTCCCGATCATCCCCGGAACGACCGAACCGGTCGAGACGGTTGCGGAGGTCGTGCGCCTGGGCGACGAGTACGGCTGGCCGCTCGCGATCAAGGCCTCGGCCGGCGGAGGCGGCAAGGGGCTCAAGGTCGTCGGTGGCCCCGACGACGCCGAGCGCGCCTTCGCCGCCGCGCGCCGGGAGGGCGAGTCCTACTTCTCGGACGCAACGGTGTACGTGGAGAAGTTCATCGAAGACCCGCGCCACGTCGAGGTGCAGGTGCTCGCGGACGAGCATGGGAGCGTCGTCCACCTGGGCGAGCGGGACTGCACGATCCAGCGGCGCCATCAGAAGCTCGTCGAGGAAACCCCCTCGCCGGCGGTAACTCCCGCGTTGCGCGAGCGCATCGGCCGCATCGCGGTCGAGGCCGCCCGGGCGGTCGGCTACCGGAGCGCGGGCACGATCGAGGGCCTCCTCGACCGGGAGGGCAACTACTGGTTCCTCGAAATGAACACTCGCATCCAGGTCGAGCACACGA
Source organism: Gaiellaceae bacterium (assembly GCA_036506555.1). Lineage (GTDB taxonomy): Bacteria > Actinomycetota > Thermoleophilia > Gaiellales > Gaiellaceae > JAIBJP01. The sequence goes on along the minus strand of DASXRO010000133.1, from coordinate 21,366 downwards.
TCACCGAGCTCGTCACGGGCGTGGATCTCGTGCGCGAGCAGGTGTCGATCGCGGCCGGCGAGCCGACGAGCGTGCATCAGGAGGACCTTCGTTTCAGCGGCCATGCGATCGAATGCCGCATCAACGCGGAGGACCCCGCCGGCGGGTTCCTCCCTTCTCCCGGCGTGATCACCGCCTACCGGGAGCCTTCGGGCCCCGGCGTCCGCATCGATTCGGGGGTCGCCGAAGGCTCCGAGGTCGTGGGGCTCTACGACCCCCTCATCGCCAAGCTGTGCGTCTGGGACGTCGACCGCGAGCACGCCCGCGCCCGCATGCTGCGCGCGCTCGACGAGCTCGTCGTCGAAGGGGTCTCGACGCTGGTCGGCTTCCACAAGGCCTTGCTTCGCCACCCTTGCTTCGTCGAGGGGACGACGTGTGCGGGCGTCGTCGAGTCCGAGGAGCTGGCGGAGGGTGCGGGGCAGTTGTCTTATAAGGCAACAAGGATAGCCCGGACGTCGGACGGACGCCTGCAGGAGCGGCTCGTCGAGGTCGAGCTGGACGGGCGGCGCTACGAGGTCAAGGTCCTGAGGCCGGAGCCGCCACACGTCGAACTGGCGCGGCGGCGCAAGGACCGCGCCGGCGGCCGCGGCGCACATGCTGCGGCGAGAGAGGCCGTCGTCAGCCCGATGCAAGGCACGGTTCTCGCCGTCGAGGTGGCCGAGGGAGACGAGGTGCGCGCCGGCCAGGTGATCTGCGTCCTCGAGGCGATGAAGATGGAGAACGAGATCACCGCTCACCGGGAGGGGCGGGTGTCCGAGCTCTCCGTGAGCCCCGGCGAGCTCGTCAAGACCGGGCAGGTCATCTGCGTCGTCATGCGGGAGGGGGAGTCGGAGGGGTCGGACTAGCGTCGCGGACGTTGTAAGGCGATCCTTACAAAGTGGGTACGCTATGCCCGTGGCAGTGAGCGTCAAGCGAGCACTCTGCGCGGAGGCCTCGGGCGGGGCCAACGAGTCTCTGGCAGCGACGGCGAGCCGGATCGATCACTGGCTCCTCGTCGAATACCCGGGGCTCTGGGACCGCGACGTCCTCGGCGGCAGCCTGCTCTCCGAGCCGCTCAAGGCGCACCTGCGCGGCCAGCTCGCCAGCCTGGGCCACTCCCGGCTCCTGTTCATCAAGCGGCCGGAGCGCCGCTCGCACTCGCGCCGCATGCTCTACATCGGCAGCTCGCGGCCCGGCGAGGAGAGCCTCTACGCGCTCGAATTCGAGCGGCACGAAGACCTGCTGGACTACGACTTCGCCGCGGCGCTCCTCGACGGCGGCACCCCGGGCGTGCCGGTCGAGCACCCGATCTTCGTCGTCTGCACGCACGGCAAGCGCGACCGCTGTTGCGCGAAATACGGCCGGCCTCTCTACGACGAGCTCAAGGGCAAGGTCGATCCGGACTGGGTCTGGCAATCGACTCACGTCGGTGGCGACCGCTTCGCGGGCAACGTCGTCGTCCTGCCCGAGGGCCTGTACTTCGGTCGCCTCGAGGGCGCCGATCTCGACCCGCTGCTCGACAGCTACTTCGAGGGGGAGATCCGCCTCGACCGCTACCGCGGCCGCTCGGCTTACACCTTCGCCGTGCAGGCGGCCGAGCAGGCCCTCCGCGAGGCGGAGGGGCTCACCGCGATCGACGCGGTCTCGCTCGAGAACGTCGAGCCCCGCGGCGACGGTTGGACGGTGGCGCTCCGCGCCGCCGAGGCGATCCGCAAGGTCGACGTCGATGTCGAGATCGCGGATGAGCCCGTCTACCTGACCTGCGGCTCCGTCACTCCTCAGCGTCCGCGCCGCTACCGGGCGCGGCTTCGCTGAGCTGTAGGAATCCCTCCCGCACAAGCCGGCGGACGAGCACGAGGCGGCTCTCGTCGTCGAGGCTGCCGGGCAGTTCGGCGGCCCTGAAGGGCTCCTCGACGGTCGCCGCGAAGCGAAGCGGCTCCATCGCGCTGGCCGGGAACCGGATCTCCTTCTCCTCGAAGACGAGCGCCCGGTCGTCCACGTCGAAGAGGACGGTGGGACGGCGCTCCAGCGGCGTCTCGAGCGTGAGGCCCCCGAGGGCGCGGAGCTGCGTGAGCTGACCCGTGAGAATCGGCCGCCGCGTCTTCACGAGGCGCCGGCACCGCCGTCTCGCGACAGCATCCGCGCTCAGGCGCTCGCGGAGGCGCTCGACGAGGTCGTCGGCATCGCCCTCGGGGGTGCGGCGGAACTCGACGTCCTCAGCGCATTCGCCCAGCGCGGCCTTGAACGCGTCGAGCCACGTGTAGACGTTGACGCCGACCGTGATGTGGAGCGAGTCCGTGTCGGAGGTGGTCGCCTCGTGCAGCCAGCCGCGCGGGAGGTAGAGCGTGTCCCCTGCGCGGAGCCTGACGTCGTGGACCGGCTCGCCCGGCTCGCCCAGTTCCTCCCTGTAGTTCTGGTCTTTGAGCGGGAGCTCGAGCGCGGGCGGGTAGACGAGCCAGCGCTTCTCGCCGGCCACCTGCAGCGAGAAGACGTCGTGCGTGTCGTGGTGGACGGGCAGCCCCTGCGCCGCTCGCGGCGTGAAGTAGGCGTTCGCCTGCGCTGGGTGGCCCAGCTCCCGCTCGAGGAGGCGGCAAAACTCGGCCAGGGGCGTCCACGTCAGGTGGAGGCCCTGGAGGACGAGCGTCGCCCCTGCCTCGAACTCCGAGAGGACCCGGCCGACCTCGGCGGTGCCGCTGAACGGTGTGGGCCGCCAGGAGATGCTCTTCGTGTACGAGCCGACATCGATCCTCTCGCCCGCCTTGACGAGGCGAAACCCGGGCGTCCGCAGGCCACCCGAACAGAGAAGCCGCTCGACGTCGGCGACGGAGAGGAGGTAGTCGAAGCGGCCCTCCTCGTCACGCGTGACGACGAGCGGCTTCCGCTCCCAGTGCTCGGAGAGGAACTCCTCGCCCGAGACCGGGTCGATTGCCTGCTCCAGGGAGCTAGCTGGGGTCTGTCGTGTCTGTGTCGGCGTCGGTCGAGTCCGTGTCCGCGTCGGTCGAGTCGGCGTCGTCGGCATCTGTGTCCGTGCCGTCCTGGTCGTCCATGTCGGACGAGGTGCTCCCGCCACCTTCGCCGCGGGTCTCGATGTCGTCGTCGCTGAAGCTCGTCATCTCACTCCTCTCGCTGGGGGTTGCGGAACGCTACAGCGTCCACCTGTATGCCCGGAACGTCCGGGTTGCGAACGCGGATACACTCGCCGCCCGCCCATGGATCTATACGAGTACCAGGGCAAGCAGCTCTTTGCCCGCTTCGGGATCCCTGTCTCCGAGGGGAAGCTCGCGACGACGAAAGAGGAGGCGCGGGCGGCTGCGGAGGAGCTCGGCGGGCAGGTCGTCGTCAAGGCGCAGGTGCTCACCGGCGGGCGCGGGAAGGCGGGCGGAATCAAGCTCGCGGACACGCCCGAGGAGGCCGAGGCGAACGCCGGGGAGATCCTCGGGATGGACATCCGCGGCCACGTCGTCCGCCGCGTCTGGATCGAGAAGGCCTCGGAAATCGCGAACGAGTACTACCTCTCGATCACCTTCGACCGCGGCGAGAAGAAGCCGCTCTTCATGCTCACGAGGGAGGGTGGCGTCGACATCGAGGAGGTGGCCGAGCGTTCCCCGGAAGGGCTCGCGCGCCTGCACGTCGACCCGCTGGTCGGCCACCAGCCCTACCAGGCGCGCTGGCTCTGCTTCACCGCCCGCATCGACGATCCGAGCGAGCAAAAGCAGATCCTCTCGCTCGTCGCGCGCCTCTACGAGACCTTCGTCGCCTGCGACGCGATGCTCTGCGAGATCAATCCGCTCATCGTCACTCCCGACGGCGAGGTGAAGGCGCTCGACTCGAAGTTCACGGTCGACGACAACGCCCTCTTCCGCCACCCCGAGATCGAGGAGATGCGCGACCCGGAGGCCGGAGATCCGCAGGAACGGCTCGCGCGCGAGAAGGGCGTCACGTACGTGAAGCTCGACGGCGACATCGGCATTCTCGGGAACGGCGCCGGCCTCGTCATGTCGACGCTCGACGTGATCGATCAGGTCGGTGGGTCGCCGGCGAACTTCTGCGACCTCGGTGGAGGCGGAGACGCGCAAGGCGTCGTCGACGCACTCGAGGTGATCACCGCCGATCAGCAGGTGAAAGGCATCCTCTTCAACATCTTCGGCGGCATCACCCGCGGCGACGAGGTCGCGCGCGGGATCCTCGAAGCTCTGTCGGAGATGACGATCGAGCTCCCGATCGTCGTCCGGCTCGACGGGACGAACGCGGAGGAGGGGCGCGCGATGCTGACCGAGGCGGCGCCGCCGAACCTGCACGTCGAGGAGACGATGCTCTCGGCCGCGGAGCGCGTGGTCGAGCTCGCGGGTGCCCGATGAGCGTGTGGGACGAGCGCGCGGAGGCCTACCGCGAGAGCAAGGAGCACCGCGAGGGGTGGGATCTCGACCTCATCGTCGAGTGGGCCGCAGGCGCCGGCACCGCCCTCGACGTCGCGAGCGGCGGCGGTCACGTGACGCAGAGGCTGCGCCTAGCCGGTCTCGAGGTCGTCAGCTGCGACCCGTCGCCGGGCATGCGGCCGGACGTGGTCTGCCGGGCGGAGGACCTGCCGTTCGCCGAGGCGGGCTTCGACGTCGTGGCCTGCCGGCTCGCCGCGCATCACTTCGAGGACGTGCGGGCGGGCGTTGCCGAGATGGCTCGGGTTGCGCGCGAGCGCGTCCTCGTCGTCGACAACCTGCGGATGAGCGAGGCGGACGAGGAAGCGAACCGCCTCCGCGACCCGTCGCACGTGCGCAACTACTCAGAGGAGGAATGGCGCGGCCTCTTCGCCGGCGCCGGGCTCGAGGTGGAGGAGGCGCGGGCGGGCGAGCGGAGAATCGAGCTCGAGCCGTGGCTCGAGCGCACCGGCTGCACGGGTGGAGACGCTGAGCGCGTACGCGAGCTCGTCGCCGACCGGCTCGAGGGCGGCCGATTGCGGCTCGACCGCATCGCGCTCAAGGGAAGGAAGTACTAACCGTGGCGATCATCGTCGACTCCGACACGCGTCTCCTCGTCCAGGGCATCACCGGGCGCGAGGGCTCGTTCCACGCGGCACGGAACAAGGCGTACGGGACGAACGTGGTCGCCGGCGTGACCCCGGGAAAGGGCGGCGCCGACGTCGAGGGCATCCCCGTCTTCGACTCGGTGCGCGAGGCGGTCGCGGAGAGGAGCCCGAACGCCGCGCTCGTGTTCGTGCCTGCGCGATTCGCCGCCGATGCGATCTACGAGGCTGTCGACGCAGGGATCGAGACGGTGATTTGCATCACCGAGGGCGTCCCTGCGCACGACATGCTCCGCCTCTACAACTACATCCGCCCGCGCGGGATCACCATGGTCGGCCCGAACTGCCCCGGCGTCCTCTCTCCGGGGAAGGCGAATGTCGGGATCGTCCCGGCCGAGATCTTCCGCGAGGGGAACGTCGGCCTCGTGTCGAGATCCGGCACGCTCACGTACCAGATCGGGCACGAGCTGACACAGCTCGGTATCGGCCAGTCGACTATCGTCGGAATTGGGGGGGACCCCGTGGTCGGGTCGTCGTTTTTGGACGTGCTCGGTCGGTTCGAAGACGATCCCGAGACCGAGTACGTCGTGATGGTGGGCGAGATCGGCGGCGCGGAGGAGGAGAAAGCGGCCGCGTTCATCGAGGCCGAGATGACGAAGCCGGTCGTCGCCTACATCGCGGGCTTCACGGCTCCGCCCGGCAAGACGATGGGGCACGCGGGCGCGATCATCTCCGGGAGCGCAGGCACCGCCCAGGCGAAGAAGGAAGCCCTGGAGGCGCACGGCGTCCGCGTCGGCACGAACCCGACCGAGGTCGCGCGGCTCGTTGCCGACGTCGCCGGCGCGCGAGCCTGAAGAGCCCGGCGGGCCCGCTGAGTAGACTCCGGCTCGATGGCGGTCATCTCCTTCGCGCGAGGCATGCCGGGCCCCGATCTCCTTCCGATCAAGGAGTTCGCCGACTGCGCCCGCGCGGCCCTCGAGCGCGACGGCGCGACGGCGCTCAACTACGGGCCGCCCGGGGGCTATCCACCCCTTCGCGACTGGATCGCCGAGCGCCACGGTGTCGATCCGCGCCGTGTCGTCATCACGAACGGATCGCTCCAGGGCTTCTCCTTCCTGGCGCGCCACCTCGTCAAGAACGGAGCGCGCTTCTTCGTCGAGGCCCCGTGCTACGACCGTTCGCTCTCGATCCTGCGGCGGATCGGTGCCGACGTCGAGCAGATCGAGCTCGCCGACGACGGCCTCGACGTCGACGCGCTCGCCGCCGCCCTGCGGGAGGGCGATGTGATCTACACGATCCCGACCTTCCAGAACCCCAGCGGCCGCACGCTCTCGCGTGAGAATCGCACTCGCCTGCTCGAGCTCGCCCGCGAGCGCGGCGCGCTCGTGTTCGAGGACGACCCCTACGGGGAGCTGCGCTTCGAGGGCGACCCGCTGCCGCGCCTCTTCGAGCTCGCGGGCGGCGAAGGCGTCGTGTTCCTGTCCTCGTTCTCGAAGACGGTCGCCCCCGGGATTCGCACTGGCTACCTCATCCTCCCCGAGGAGCTCGTTCCCGAGATCGAGGCGCTCGTGCTCGAGAACTACGTCTCGCCGGCGATCTTCGTCGAGGCCGCTCTGTATGACTTCGTCACCGGCGGCCGCTACGAGCCCAACCTCGAGCGTGTCCGCGAAGGCTTGCGGCTCAAGCGCGACGCAATGATGGTGGCGCTCGAGCGCGAGCTGGGCGAGAGTGCCCGCTGGAGTAGGCCGGAGGGCGGGTACTTCCTTTGGCTCGACCTCCCGCCCGGAGTCGGCGGCGAGCCGCTCCTCGCAAGCGCCGCCGAGCAGGATGTTGCCTTCATCAAGGGCGCAGACTTCTTCTTCCATGGCGGCGGGGAGGAGTCCGCTCGCCTCGCCTTCTCGTTCGCGACGGTGCCTGAGATCGACGAGGGCATCGGCCGCCTCGGCCGCCTGGTGTGCGAGGCCGCTTCCGTCGCCGCGTAGGTGAGCGAGACGCCCTACGCGGTCGCGCGGCTCGACGACATCCCGCGGGTCAGGAGCTCCTCTCCGTTCGACATCACTCCTGTCCGGCTGCACTTCGGGATCGGCTCGTTCGGGATCAACGCGTACTCGGCCGCGGAGCCCGGGGGCCACGTGATCGAGGAGCACGACGAGCTGGGCGCCGGCGCCGGCCGCCACGAGGAGCTCTACTTCGTCGCCCGCGGCCATGCCGCCTTCCAGGTGGACGGAGAGGAGGTGGACGCGCCCGCAGGGACGCTCGTCTTCGTCGGTGATCAGTCGGTGCGCAGAGGCGCAGTCGCAAAGAAGGCGGACACCACCGTGCTCGTGATCGGCGGTGTCGTGGGCAAGCCCTTCGAAGGGTCTCCCTGGGAAGCCTGGCTCGCGGCGAAGCTCCTCCTCGACGGGGGGCAGCCGGAGCGGGGCGTCGACGTCTTCCTCGAGACGCTAGGGCGCTATCCGGAGAACCCGAACGTCCTCTACAACCTCGCCTGCTTCGAGGCGCTGGCCGGGCGGCACGAGGATGCCCTTGAACACCTGGCCGAGGCAGTCGAGCGCGATCCAAGAACGAAGGAATGGGCGCAGAGCGACTCGGATTTCGACGCCGTCCGCGCCGACCCGCGCTTCCCCGGCTGAACCCGTGGGGTCCGCCGACTGAGAGGCGGTCAGGCGGCGGCGGTCACGCTGCGAAGCGGGCGCGGCACGAGCCGCGGCTGCCGCGGCGGGACGAGCGAGGCCTTCGCCGGCCGGAAGGTCGGACAGAGGCAGTTACCTGGGATAGCACAGAGGTCGGCTCGCCGGAAAAAGCAATCGTTGCAGGTAATTTCCGTCCGTTTTGCCATCCCGCCGCGCACGCACTATAGGACGATCCAGCCGCAGGTTGTAGGGCGGCCTTCACCAAATTGACGCAATTTACGAGAAGAACTTCTTACCCGTTGCCTTCTGCGGCAACTACGATTTCGCCAGGACCGACAACGCTTCTCGGAAGGTCGTGACCGGCAGGACGTCGAGGCTTCCGGCGTAGCGCCGCGCTTCGGCGAGGTTCCCGTCGGGGACGAGGAAGAGGTCGGCGTGCGCCTCGCGCGCGGCGATCGTCTTCTGCTTGACCCCGCCGATCGGCTCGACCCGCCCGTTGAGGTCGAGCGCCCCGGTGACGACGATTCGCCGCCCGTCGTCGACGTCATGCCCGGACTCGTCGACGATGTCGAGCGCAAACGCGAGCCCCGCCGACGGGCCGCCGATCGAGCCCGCATTGATGCGGACGTTGACCGGCAGGTGGATGTCGGCCGACTGCTCGATGAGAACGCCGACGACGGCTCGCTCCGGGTCCTGCTGGTCGGGCTGCGTCCCGAGACGGACATCTCGCCGGCCGCCGGAGCGGCGGACGACGAAGGTGACCGGCTCGCCCGGCTTTACGCCCTCCATCGCGGTTCGCAGGTCGCCCGTGGTCTCCACCGGCTTGCCGTTCGCCTCGATGATGACGTCGCCGATCTCGAGCTTGCCGGTCGCGGGCGTGTTGGGGAAGACGAGCGTCACCTCTGCCCCGTCGGGCTTCGCGTTCACCTTGTGGCCGAGGTAGCGGAGCGCGACCGCGGCGGCGACCAGCTGCGACTGCGACATCTCGTTGAGGCTCTGCTGGATTCGCTGCCCCTCGCTGACGCCGGCGGGGTTGACGGCCTCGGCCGGCACGAGCGAGGCGCCGTCCTCGATCTGCGGCAGGTGGAGGTGGGGAAGTAGCCACTCGAGCAGGCTCGCCTTGCGAACGACGATGTCGACCATGTAGATGCCGCCCTGCTCCGGGGTGTCCTTCTCATCGGGGACATGGACGAACGGCTCGACATTGTGGGGCGGATCCGGCAGGAAGACGTACTCGTTCGAAGGGACGAACCAGAGGACACCCGCGACGACGGCGAGCGCGAGGAGAGCGACGAAGGCGGCGCGGGGTCTCAGCGCGATCCGGCCAGCACGCCGACGACCTCACGGACGGCGTCGGCGGAGCGCGTGAGCTCGGACCGCTCCTCCTCGGAGAGGTCGAGCTCGACGATCTCCTCGACGCCGGCGGCCCCCAGCTTCACCGGAACGCCCATGTACAACCCCTCGATGCCGTATTCGCCCTCCAGGAAGGCCGTGCAGGGGAGCACGCGCTTCTGGTCGAGCGCGATGGCGTCGACCATCTGAGCGACTGCGGCACCGGGCGCGTACCAGGCGGAGGTCCCGAGAAGGTGCACGATTTCGCCGCCGCCCTTGCGCGTCCGTTCGACCATCGCCTCGATGCGCTCGTTGGGGACGAGCCGGTGCAACGGCACGCCGCCGACGGTCGTCGCCGAGACCACCGGCACCATCTGGTCGCCGTGACCGCCGAGCACGAGCGCCTGCACGTCCTTCGTCGAGGCGCCGGTCTCCCAGGCGATGAAGGTGCGGAAGCGGGCAGTGTCGAGGATGCCGGCCATCCCGAACACGCGCTCGCGCGGCCACCCCGAGACGTCCTTGGCGACGTGGCACATGGCGTCCAGCGGGTTCGAGACCACCACGAGGATCGCCTCCGGCGAGCGCTCTACCGCCTCGCGCGTGACGGAGGCGACGATGCCCTCGTTCGTCGTCACGAGGTCGTCGCGGCTCATGTCGCCCGTGCGCGGAACCCCGGCCGTGACGACGACGATTTCCGAGCCCTCGGTCTCCTCGTAGCTGTTTGTGCCGACGATGGTCGGCTCGTAGCCGAGGACCGGCGCCGCCTCGTTGAGGTCGAGCGCCTTGCCCTGCGGCAGCCCTTCCTTGATGTCGACGAGGACGACCTGGGCGTAGTCGCGGCGGGCGATCTCCTGCGCCGCGGTGGCGCCGACGTTTCCCGCTCCGACGACCGTGATCTTCTTCCTCACACCCGCACTCCCATCTTGTCGATGACGGCGTCGGCGACGTCGCCCGTCCCGACCGCTGTCGGATCGTCCCGGCTCGGCTTCATGTCGTACGTGACGGAGCGGCCCTCGGCGATGACCGCGGCGATCGCCGCCTCGAGCCGGTCCGCAGCCTCACGCTCTTCGAGGTGGCGGAGCATCATGACGCCCGAGAGCATCATCGCCATCGGGTTGACCCGGTTCTGCCCCGTGTACTTCGGCGCCGAGCCGTGCGTCGGCTCGAAGACGGCGGCATGCGTGCCGAAATTGCCGCCCGGCGCGAGTCCGAGCCCGCCGATGAGGCCCGCGCACAGGTCGGAGACGATGTCCCCGTAGAGATTCGGGCAGACCAAGACGTCGTACTCCTCGGGCCGCTGGACGAGCTGCATCGACAGGTTGTCCACGATCCGGTCCTCGAACTCGACGTCCTCGTTCTCCTCGGCCACCTCGCGGGCGATGCGCAGGAAGAGCCCGTCGGTGAACTTCATGATGTTGGCCTTGTGCACGGCCGTCACCTTGCGGCGGCCGTTCTTGCGCGCGTAGTCGAAGGCGAACGCGACGATGCGGCGCGTGCCCGTCACGGAGATCGGCTTCAGCGAGATGCCGGAGTCCGCTCGCAGGCGGGCGTGTCCGCGTTGCTCGACCCAGTCGATCAGGTCGTGCGCGTGCGCCGTTCCCTCCTCGAACTCGATCCCGGCGTACAGATCCTCCGTGTTCTCGCGCACGACGACGAGATCCACGTTTTCGTAGCGGGAGCGGACGCCCGGATAGGTCTTGCAAGGTCGCACCTGCCCGTAGAGGTCGAGCGTCTTGCGCAGCGCGACGTTGACGGAGCGGAACCCCGTGCCGACAGGCGTCGTGATCGGCCCCTTGAGCGCGACCCCGTTCTGCTGGATCGACTCGAGCACGCGATCCGGGAGGGGGTTGCCTCCGAACTCCTCCATGACGTCCGCCCCGGCCTGCTGGACGTCCCACTCGAGCTCCGCGCCCGTCGCTTCGAGCACCCGCCTGGTCGCCTCGGCGATCTCGGGCCCAGTCCCGTCGCCGGGGATGAAGGTGACGCGATGGGCCATCCGACATGGACTCTAGCGAGGCTTCGTCGCGAGGGTTCAGGGTAGATTTCGAAGCGTGAACGAGTTCAAGCCAGGGCTCGAGGGCGTCGTTGCCGTGGAGACGGAGATCGCCGAGCCGGACCGGGAGGGGGGCTCGCTGCGCTACCGCGGGATCGACATCGAGGAGCTCGTCGGACACGTGCCCTACGAGAACGTCTGGGGGCTGCTCGTCGACGATGACATCAACTCGGCGATGCCCGAGCCCGAGCCCTATGAGCCGCCAGCCTTGACGGGCAACGCCCCCGCGGACCTTCAGACGGAGACCGCGCGGCTTTCGGGCGTCTGGAAGCTCGGCAAGCTCAACGAGATTTCGGACGAGCAGGCGCGCCAGGATCTCGGCCGGCTGTCGGCGCAGATGATGTCGATCGTCGCGCGTTCGGCGCGTGTCGCCGACGGCCACTCCGACCCCGTTCCGGACGAGGTCGTCGCGCAGGGCGAGACGGCGGCCGAGAAATTCCTGCTTCGCTGGCGCGGCGCGGCCGATCCTCGCCACGTGCAGGCGATCGACACGTACTGGATCTGCACGGCGGAGCATGGCTTGAACGCCTCCACCTTCACCGGGCGCATCGTCGCCTCCACGGGGGCGGATTGCGGCGCGGCGCTGTCGGCGGCCGTCGGAGCACTTTCGGGCCCGCTGCACGGCGGCGCGCCGGCGTACGTCATTCCGATGCTCGACGAGGTTGCGGGGGCAGGGGACGCCGAGAAGTACGTCAACGACCTACTCGACCGGGGCGGGCGGATCATGGGCTTCGGACACCGCATCTATCGGGCGGAGGATCCCCGCTCGCGGATCCTCAAGCGGGCGGCGAAGGAGCTCGGCGCGCCCCGAGTCGAGGTGGCCGAGGAGCTCGAGGGGATTGCGCTGGCAGCCCTCCAAGAGCGGCACCCCGAGCGCGTGCTGGCCACGAACGTTGAGTACTACTCGGCCGTCGTTCTCGACGTCGCCGAGATTCCGCCTGCTCTCGCACCTGCCATGTTCGCCTGCTCGCGGGTCGCGGGCTGGTCGGCGCACATCCTCGAGCAGAAGCGCACCGGGCGGCTCTTCCGGCCGTCGGCGAAGTACGTCGGTCCAGGAAGCCGTTCCCTGGAATCAGTTGCCTAGCCTCGCCGAGGCTGTCGCGCTCGCCGCGAAGGGCAGTGACGAGCGGGCCCTCGCCGACCTGCGGCGTGAGGTCGCCGACGACCTCGAGGCCGCCGCCCGCAGCTCCGACTACCGCGAGCGCGCGGTCGCCTATCGCGCGATCGGCCAACTCCGCTTCAACCAGAAGACCGAGCTGCTGCGCCGCGGGCTCGAGGACGAGAGCCCGGCCTGCCGCGGCTCGGCGCTTCTATCGCTGGAGTTTCTCTCGCGCGACCATCCCGGGCTCGTGAATTCGAGCCGCTCGCGCCTCCACTCCCTCGCGAACGACGACCCCAACCAGGCCGTTCGCCGCCTGGCCATCCTCTGTCTCAAGAACGGGTCGCCCACGGCAGACACGATCACGCTGCTCGCACACCTGGGCGAGGAGTCGGACGATCCGGACCTGAGCGCGGCCGCCACGTCCGTGCACCGGGCGCTGAAGAAGAAGTCGACCGCGAGGGCTTAGAGCCCGTCTCAAAATGAAGAACTCGGCCTGCGTCCTGCCCTCCCACCGCCCATCGCACCCGGGCGACGAGGCCCCATTTCGAAACGAGCTCTTAGCCCCCGCAGCCGCAGGAGCCGGCGCGGCGAAGACGGCCGCAGGCGGGGCAGCGTAGGGGGCGGCGGAGCTCGATCATGCTCAGGCGGGCGGCGAGCCAAACCATCGCGAAGCTCAGGCCGGCGGCGACGCTCAGGGCGCCAAGGATGTGAGGGCTGGGATCTGTCATGGGCGTGTCTAGGTCCTAACGTCGACGGCGCGCATGTGGGTGCGCTGAGTAGTAGGTGTCACGCCGTCTCTTGTCTGAAACATGGGTATAGAGCTCGGTCGTGCCGAGGTCGGCATGTCCCAGCATCTCCTGCACGCTGCGCAGATCGGCCCCTCCCTCGAGCAGGTGTGTGGCGAAGGAGTGGCGGAGGATGTGCGGGTGCACGCGCTGGGGGTCGAGCCCTGCCTTGGCGGCGAGGCGGCGCAGGATGAGGAAGGCTCCCGCGCGGGTGAGCGCGCCGCCCTGGGCGTTGAGGAAGAGCTCTGGACGGTGGCGGCGGTCGAGGTACGGACGCCCGCGCGCGACGTAGCGGCGCAGCGCCTCGGCCCCCTCGCGTCCCAGCGGGACGATCCGCTCCTTGTCTCCCTTGCCGATGCAGCGCACGAGCCTGTTGTCGAGGTCGACGCCGCCGCGCTCGAGGCTAAGCGCTTCGCTGACGCGCAGGCCCGCCCCGTACAGGAGCTCGACGAGGGCGCGATCGCGAAGCGACCTCGGTGTCGTTCCGTTCGCCGCGTCGATCAGCCGCTCGACCTCCGCCGGCGAAAGCGTGCGGGGCAGCCGGGCGGTGCGCCGAGGGAGCTCGACCTCTGCGGCAGGATTGTCCTCGCGCAGCCCGAGCAGGCTTAGGTGGCGGTAGAAGGCGCGGGCCGCCGCCGCCCGGCGCGCGATCGAGCTCGCCGCCTGCCCGCGGGCGCGAAGATCCGCCAGCCAGCCTTCGATCTCCTCGGCGCTCGCGTCGGCCGGCGACTTGCCCAGGTGGGCGGCGAGGGCGGCGAGGTCGCGCCGGTACGCGTCGACCGTCCTCGGCGCCCGGCGGGCGGCGAGGAGAGCGAGGAACCCCCCGACGGCCTGATCAGGCGCGGGGGTGGGCACGGTCGTAGACCTTGCGGAGTCGTTTGGCGTCGACATGGCTGTAGATCTGCGTGGTGGAGAGGGAGGAGTGGCCGAGGAGCTCCTGGATCGTTCGCAGGTCGGCGCCGCCCTCGAGCAGGTGGGTGGCGAACGCGTGGCGCAGGCGGTGCGGATTCGGCACGAGGCGGCGAAGAGTCGACGTGTCGAGCGGGCGCCCGCGCGCGGAGAGGAAGAGCGCATCGACGGCTCCCCTTGCGAGCTCGGGCCGGCCGTCCTCGAGATAGCGGCGCAGGCGATAGGCCGCCTCCTCGCCGAGCGGCACGGCGCGCTCCTTGTCCCCCTTGCCGCGGACGAGAAGCGCCTCCTGTTCGAAGTTCACGTCTCCGAGCCGAAGATCGACTGCCTCCTGGGCGCGCAGGCCCGCCGAGTAGACGAGCTCGAAGAGGGCGCGGTTGCGAACGGCGAGCGGCGAGTCTCCCGCCAGCGCCTCGAGCAGCTCGTCCGTCTCCTCGGGCCGCGGCGCATGGGGAAGCCTGCGACGCCGGCGGCCGGGGAGCGGAAGCTCGGGCACGCGCGCAGGCCCGAGCGTCGCGCGGATCAGCGAGCGCACTGCGGCGAGCTTGCGCGCAAGCGTCGTCTCGGAGAGCTTGCGGGGTGAGCGACCAGGGCGGTCCGCGCCCAGCTCGGCGGCGAAATCGGCGAACGCGCGCGCGTCGAAGGATTCGAGATCGAGACCCCGGCGGCCGAGCCACCCGGCGAACTGCTCCAGGTCGATCCGGTAAGCGCGCCGGGTCGAGTCCGAAAGGGCCGGGGAGGCGAGGTAGCGCTCGATGGCGGCGCTCGTGTCCACCCCGGGCTTTTCCGCTTCGGTCGTAGGCTTCCTGCCCATGCTCGGCCACCTGCGCGTCCGCGATCTCGTGATCGCCAGCTGGGAGACAGACCGGCCGGCCGCCGAACGGGCACTGCCAACCCGCGTGGAGCCCGCCGAGCTCGACGGCCGCTACCTCGTCTCCCTCGTCGCCTTCCGCGTCGTGGGGGGCCGGCTGGGCCGCCTTCCCGTCTTGCCCTACTCGCAGCTGAACGTCCGCACCTACGTCACCTGGCGTGGCGAGCCCGCCGTCTTCTTCCTCGGCTCACGGGTCACCTCGTTGGGCCTTCCGGGAAGGATCCTCGGCGCTCCTTTTCGCCAGGCGAGGCTGCGTGTCCGGCCGGGAAGCGTCCGCGCACCGGGCCTGGGCCTGTCGCTCGACTACCGGACCGAGGAACCGGCCGACCCCGGCCTTCTCGGCCGCCACGAGCTCGGCCTCTTCGAATGGCGCGGTCTGCGCACCCTGCGCATCAGGCGCAGGGAGGCCGAGTGGCGCCGCGCCGTCGTGACCGAGCCTGCCAGCGCGGACATCCTTCTCGCGCTCGGGTTCGAGCTTCGCGGCGAGCCGGAGCTTCTCTACGCCGAGGAAGCCGCGTTCAAGGCCGAGGTACCGCCTCGGCGGCTCGAGTAGTCCGGGCGTGCCGGAGAGCGCCAATTCGGGAAGGATGAATACGATAAGCGCGGCTGATGGCGATCACGACCGCTACCGGTGGATTGGAAAGCCACGGGCTCGATCCCGAGGGCCGCGTCTACTGGAATCCGACCACCTCCCTCCTCTACACGCACGCGCTGACGCGCGGTAAGGCGCAACTGGCGGAGGGCGGGCCGCTGGTGGTCGACACCGGCCGCCACACCGGCCGCTCGGCCAAGGACAAGTTCTTCGTCCGCGAGCCCGAGTCGGAAGACCGAATCGCCTGGGGCGAGGTCAACCAGCCGATCACGGAGGGGAGCTTCGACGGCCTGCGCGAGAAGATCGTCGAGCATCTGAACGAGCACGACCTCTACGTGATGAACGCGTTCGCGGGCGCGGATCCCGCGCACCGGATCCATGTCCGCGTCGTCACTGACTCGCCCTGGCATGCGCTCTTTGCCAAGACGCTCTTCATCGACCCGAGCGAGGAGGAGCTGCGCGACTTCGAGCCCGGCGCGCTCGTGTTGCATGCGCCGGCCGTCGAGGCCGACCCGGAGGCCGACGGGACACGGAGCGAGACCTTCGTCGTCCTCCATCCGACTCGCGCCGAGGTGCTGATCGGCGGCACGGAATACGCCGGCGAGATCAAGAAGTCGATCTTCACGGTGATGAACGACCGCCTTCCCCTCGAAGGCGTCCTTCCGATGCACTGCTCGGCCAACGTCGACGACGAGGGCCGCGTGGCGATTTTCTTCGGCCTTTCAGGGACAGGAAAGACCACGCTGTCGGCCGACCCCGAGCGCCGCCTGATCGGAGACGACGAGCACGGCTGGGGCGACGAGGGCGTGTTCAACTTCGAAGGAGGGTGCTACGCGAAGGTGATCCGGCTGTCGCCCGATGCCGAGCCGGAGATCTTCAAGGCGACGCACAGCTTCGGCACCGTGCTCGAAAACGTCGTCGTCGACGAGCGCGGCGTCCTCGACCTGAACGACGCGTCGAAGACCGAGAACACGCGAGCGGCCTACAAGCTCGACCAGATCGCAAACGCGCTGCCCGAGAAACGCGCGGGTCACCCGAGCGCAGTGGTCTTCCTCACGGCGGATGCGTTCGGGGTCCTGCCGCCGATCGCCCGTCTCACGCGCGAGCAGGCCCTCTTCTACTTCCTCACCGGCTTCACGGCCAAGCTCGCCGGCACGGAGATCGGGGTCACCGAGCCCCAACCCACGTTCTCGTGCGCCTTCGGCGCGCCCTTTCTCCCGCAACAGCCGACTGTCTACGCGCGGATGCTCGGCGAGAAGCTCGACGAGCACCGAGCTTCCGTCTGGCTCGTGAACACCGGCTGGACGGGCGGCCCCTACGGCGAGGGCCAGCGCATGCCGATCGCGGCGACCCGCGCGCTTTTGCGCGCCGCGCTGAACGGGGATCTCGGCAGTGCGGAATACCGCACCGACCCGATCTTCGGCTTCGACGTGCCCGTCGAGGTTCCGGGCGTCGACTCGCAGCTGCTCGACCCGCGCTCCACGTGGCGCGATCCCGAGGCGTACGACGAGAAGGCCCGCTACCTCGCGACGAGGTTCAAGGAGAACTTCACGAAGTTCGGAGCGGACGAGAACATCGTCCAGGCGGGCCCCCGAGTCTGACGCCCACCCGCTGGCCGATCAGATAGCGTCCGAACTAGTGGAAGCCCAGCACGACGTCCTCATCGTCGGTGCCGGCCTCGCCGGCATGCGCGCCGCCATCGAAGCCTTCGACCTCGGCGCGGACGTCGCGCTCATCTCGAAGATCCATCCCGTTCGCAGCCACTCCGGGGCCGCCGAGGGCGGCATCAACGCCGCGCTCGGGAACGCCTCCGAGGACGACCCCGAGAAGCACGCCTTCGACACGGTCAAGGGCTCCGACTACCTCGGAGACCAGGATGCGATCGAGGTCCTCTGCAACGAAGCTCCCGACGACGTCTACCGGCTCGAGCACTGGGGCGCGGTCTTCTCGCGCACCGAGGACGGGCGGATCGCGCAGCGCCCGTTCGGGGCAGCCGGCGAGCCGCGGACGGCATATGCGGCCGACATCACCGGCCACGTGCTCATCCATGTCCTGTACGAGCAGGTGATGAAGCGGGACATCCAGGTCTACGAAGAGTTCTTCGCCTGGCAGCTCGTGGAGGACGAGGGGCGCTGCCAGGGCGTGATCTGCTGGGATCTCGTTCTCGGCGGCCTGAAGACGCTCGGCGCCAAGACGGTCATTCTCGCCACCGGCGGCGCCGGCCGGCTCTACCAGGGCACGACCAACGCGTACGCGTGCACGGGTGACGGGATGACCATGGCGCTGCGGATGGGCGTACCGCTCAAGGACATGGAGATGATGCAGTTCCACCCGACGACCCTCTCGCCGACAGGCGTGCTCATCACCGAGGGCACCCGCGGCGAGGGCGCCTATCTCCTCAACTCGGAGGGCGAGCGTTTTCTCCAGCGCTACGCGCCGAACGCGATGGAGCTGGCGAGCAGAGACGTCATCTCGCGCGCGGAGCAGACCGAGATCGACGAGGGGCGCGGCATCGACGGCAACGTCCTCCTGGATCTCCGCCACCTCGGCGCCGAGCGCATCATCGAGCGCCTGCACGGGACGCGGGAGCTCTCGATGGTGTTCGCGGGAATCGACCCGATCCACGACCCGATCCCGGTGCGGCCCGGCGCCCACTACCACATGGGCGGAGTCGGGACGGATCTCTGGGGCAAGACGTCGCTCGAGGGCCTCTACGCCGCCGGCGAGGTGGCGTGCGTCTCGGTGCACGGGGCCAACCGCCTCGGCGGCAACGCGCTCATGGAGACGATCACGTACGGGAAGCGCGCGGGCAAGGCGGCCGCCGAATGGGCGCTCTCGCACACGACCGTCTCCGTGCCGGAGACCGCCGTGAACGATGCGGAACAGGATCTAAAAGAGCTGCTCGACCGCCGGGAGGGAGAACGGCCGCATGCGATTCGGGACGAGATGGCCCGCACGATGCACGAGAACTTCGGCGTCTTTCGCCGCGAGGACCAGATGCGCGAGCAGGGCAAGATCGTCGCGGGCCTGCAGGAGCGCTACCAGCGGGTTGTCGTCGAGGACAAGGGGCAGGTCTTCAACAACGACCTGACCCAGGCCCTCGAGCTCGGGTTCCTTCTCCAGCTGGCCGCGTGTATGGTCGAGGCGGGGCTCGAGCGCAAGGAGAGCCGCGGCGCACATGCGCGGCCGTACGACTACCCCGAACGGGACGACGAGAACTTCCTCAAGCACACGCTCGTCACCTGGCGCGACGGCGCTCCGCAGCTCACGTGGGAGCCGGTGCGCATGACCAAGTGGCAGCCACAGGAGAGAACCTACTGATGCGGCGGCTTGCGGTTTTCTTCTCGCTCGCGCTTGCCGCGGCCGCCTGTGGCGGTACCGGCGGCTCGAACCAGGCAACAACGAGCCCGAGCAGAGTCTCCTCCGCGCAGCAGGCGGTTCTCTCGGCGGGCTCGAAGACTCAGGGCGCGAAGAGCGCGCGCATCTCCTTCAGCTCAGACATCACCGGAGGAGCCGCGAGCGGGACGATCAAGGGCGACGGGGCCTACTCCGGCCGGCGCGGGCGCATGACCATGGACTTGAGCGGGCTCGGAAGCGCTGGAGCGCTCTCCGGCCGCATGGAGGTCGTCTTCGACAGCTTCGTCTTCTACATGAA
Organism: Gaiellaceae bacterium; assembly: GCA_036506555.1. Taxonomy (GTDB): domain Bacteria; phylum Actinomycetota; class Thermoleophilia; order Gaiellales; family Gaiellaceae; genus JAIBJP01. The sequence goes on along the minus strand of DASXRO010000133.1, from coordinate 2,399 downwards.
GTTTCCGCCTGCGCTCGCGCAGGGCCTCCCTGGCGGCAAGACCTGGGTGAAATTCGACCTCGCGAAGCTCGGCAAGCAGCAGGGCGTGGACTTCGCGCAGCTCATGCAGCTCGCCGGCACCGATCCAACACAGTCGCTCGATCTCCTACGCGCTGCGAGCACTGACTTCGTCGAGGTCGGCGCAGAGGACGTCCGCGGCGTCCGGACGACGCACTACCGCGGGACGATCGACCTCGAGAAAGTCGCACAACTGGCCCCGGCGAAGGCACGCGAGTCCTACCGTCGCATCATCGAGCTCTCCGGTCAGAGCAAGGTGCCGATGGAGGTCTGGATCGACGACCAGGGTTTGACCCGCCGACTACGGTTCGAGCAGAAGATGACCGGCGGCGCGTCTATGAAGATGACGGAGGACCTGTACGACTTCGGCGCCAACGTGGATGTGCAGCTGCCTGCCGCAGACCAGGTCCTGGACATCACCGAGCTCATCGGAGCGAACTGATGGACGTCGCCCTCAAGATCTGGCGCTTCGACCCGGCGACGGGCGAGCGGGCGCTGCGGGAGTACGAGGTGGACGCCCCCGAGTGGGCGTGCCTCCTCGACGTGCTCGACCTGATCAAGGACCGCGTCGACGGCACGCTGGCGTATCGCAAGAGCTGCCGCATGATGATCTGCGGCTCGTGCGGCATGCGCATGGACGGCCGGGCCATCCTCGCCTGCAAGGAGCGGATGCTACCCATCGTCGAGAGCGGACACGTCCCGGTGATCTCCGCCATGGGCAACATGCCGATCCTCAAGGACCTCGTCGTGGACATGAACCCGTTCTGGACGAAGATCCGCGGGATGAAGCCCTGGCTCGAGCCGGGCTACGAGGAGTACCCGGAGCGCGAGTTCCGCCACTCGCAGGAGCAGATGAACCCGATCCACAAGGAGTCGCTCTGCATCATGTGCGGCTGCTGCGTCTCCGAATGCAACTCGATGGAGTCGGACCCGGAGTTCTTCGGCCCCGCAGCCCTCGCGAAGGGCTTCCGCTTCGTCGGAGACCCGCGCGATCGGGCGAAGGTCGAGCGGCTCGAGGCCTACAACGACGAGCACGGGATCTGGGACTGCACGCGCTGCTATTTCTGCAACGAGCGCTGCCCGAAGGGGGTCGACCCGCGCGACGCGATCGCCAAGCTCGGAGCCGAGTCGATCGCCGAAGGGATCGACCGCGACCTCGGGGCGAAGCATGCGAAGTGGTTCATCCACTCTGCGAAGACGACCGGTTGGCTCCGCGAGATGGAGCTGGTTCCGAAGACGCAGGGGGTCGTCTCGGCGATCAAGCAGACGAAGTTCGCCATCTCGCTCGCTCGCCACGGCAAGGTGCCGCCGCCCATCCCGCCGCATGTGGCCGAGAACGTGCAGGAGGCCCGGGCGCTCCTCGAAATCGTCCAGACGCAGGGCCGCCGGGGCGCCGCGGGCATCGTCCAGGGCGAGCGCGCCCTCTCTCGCATCGAGCATGAGAAGCCTCGACCGGCGGAGGGCGAATGAGAGTCGCGTACTACAAGGGCTGCCTGGCGTCGCTCTCGGCGAAAGAGCTCGACACTTCGACGCAGGCGCTCGCGCCCAAGCTCGGCATCGAGCTCGACGAGCTCGAGTCGGTCACCTGCTGCGGGGCGGGGGACATCCACGAGGCCGAGCCGGACTACTACCTCCACCTGAACGCACGGATCCTCGCGTACGCCGAGGCGACGGGCTCCGACACGCTCATGACGATCTGCAACGTCTGCACGCTCAACCTGCGGCAGGCGAACCACCAGCTCCAGCGGGACGACGCTTTGAGGGAGCGCGTGAGCGACAACCTCGAGAGCGTCGGGGCGCCGCGCTACTCGGGCGGGGTCGAGGTCAAGCACCTGCTCTGGCTCATCGCCGAGGGTGACGGATACGAGCGGCTCAAGGAGGTGGCCCACAAGGGGTTGAAGGGCCTGCGCGTCGCCCCGTTCTACGGCTGCCAGATCCTCCGGCCGTCGAAGCTCCTCGGGTTCGAGGACCCCGACCGTCCCTGGTCGCTCGAGGCGATCATCGAAGCTTGCGGGGGCGAGCCCGTGGACTACCCGGCCAAGATCAAGTGCTGCGGCTTCCCGATCATCCAGGCGCGCGAGGAGGTCGCCCTCGGCGAGCTCATCCAGCCGATCGAGCAGTCGATCGAGGCCGGCGCGGACGCGATGGTCACTCCCTGCCCGCTCTGCCATCTCTCGCTCGATGCCTGGCAGCAGAAGCTCGAGGCGACGACCGGCAAGCGCTACCAGATGCCGATCCTGCATCTCTCTCAGCTGGTCGGTGTCGCGGCGGGGCTCGAGGAGTCCGAGCTGAAGTTCAAGCGCCACGTCGTGCCGCTCGACCCCGTCCTCGCGAAGCTGGAA
>DASXRO010000132.1:0-10258 GCA_036506555.1 Gaiellaceae bacterium | reverse complement strand
CTCCGGCGGCACAGCTGATGTTTCGTCAAGCCCTCAGCTAAACGAGGATGCGAACGGCCGTGTCCGTGGGACAGCCGCGCCGCAGGAGATCCATCGCCAGGTGGAGGTCGACGTACGTCCGCTCCGCAAGCTTCCGTGCCGTTGCCCGCTCGTAGCCGACGCGCTCGAGCTCTTCCTCACGCCAGAGGAGGACCCGCTCGGTCTCTTCGTCTACGTCGAGTTCGAGTTCCGCCGCAATCATGATGTCTCTGGATTCGGTCGCAGCGGGCGTGCGGTTGTCCCCCATCCGGTTGATCTTCACTGCACCGAACGGGCTATTTCCAGCGCGACGGCCTTGGACACGTCGGCCTCCAGACGGAGGGTGACGAGGCCGTGTTCCCACAGAAGCGTGTTGCCGGCAAGCCGCACGAGCTCCTGGCGGAACTCCCCGTGCTCGTCCGTGTAGGCGAAGTCGTGCGGCTCTCCCGACAGCCAGTAGCCGGGCTGGCCGTCGATGCGCACGGGTTCGATCTGCGTAGTGGCGGCGGCCTTCTTGAAGATCACGTCCTCCACAGTGGCGCGGAACTCGGTGACGAGCGCACGCGGGTGCTCGAGCGTCCCGTAGACGAACGAGACCATGCCTCCGGGGGGCGTGTCCTGGAAGTAGACGCCGTCGGGCTCGCCGAGCGCCTCGGGAACGACGACCTCGAAATCCGCCCGCTTGCGTGCCTCGGCGAGCGATACGCGGTCGCCCACGAAGAGCTTGTTGAAGTCGCGCTGAATCGAGACGGTCGGGAGTTGACCGACACGCTCGATCGAGACCCCGCGCAGATGGAAGAACTCGAGGATCGCGGCGCGCGTTTGCGGGACCGCCATCACGGCGCCGATGGCCACGGCGAGAAGCGCGAAGGCGAGCGCGAGCGTGCGCCGGCGGGTGAGCGCCACCCTCGGCGCCCGGCCCTCGGCCAGACGTGCCCGCACGCGGGGAGCGAGCTCCGGCGTCGGCGGGAACTCGATGCGATGGCCGAGGTCGACGAGTGCGAGCTCGAGCTCAGACATGTGCCTTTTCCCCCATCTGCGCCCGCAGGCGATCGAGCGCGCGCGAGAGCCTCGATTTGACCGTTCCGCGCCGCCACCCCAGGGTGGCCGCGGTCTCCTCCTCGGAGAGCTCGAGGAAGTAGCGGCACGTGATCACGAGCCGGTCTTCCTCCCGCAGGGTGTTGACCGCGGCGAGGAGCTCTTCACGCTGCTCACTCGAGAGGATGGCCGCCTCGGGGGAGGGGGCCGCCTCCCCCGAGGGAGCATCCGCAGCCGTCCGCATGACGAGCGCTGTCCGCCGGCCCGCGGACCTGCGGCGGTTGCGAGCTTCGTTGGCGACGATCTGGAGCACCCAGGGCCGAAAGGGCGCACCCGGGCGGAACCGCTGCAGCGCATAGAACGCCTTCACGAACCCCTCCTGGGCGGCGTCCTCGGCCTCCGCCGCGTTCCCGACGATGACGTAGGCCGTCCGAAATGCGATCCCCTGATATGCCTGCACGAGGTCTCCATAGGCGTCCTGATCGCCCCGTCTCGCTCGCTCGACGAGCTCTGATTCCGGTAGTGGACGGCCCTCCACTGTTTCCTTCTACACCTTGAGCCGCCGGCGGGTTCCGCGGTAGGCTCGCGCGGACGATGCGTCCCGACCCGGAGGTTCCCGCCATGCGCTCGCGCCCGCTGCCCTTCTTCCTCGCCGCTGCGTTGGGGGGCGCGGCGCTCGCCTACTTCCTCGACCCGCAGAGCGGACGCCGCCGCCGCCACGTGACGCGCGACCGCGCCCTCTCGCTCGCCAAGCACGGCAGCCGGCGCGGACGCAAGCTCGTGAACCACGTCTCGTCGGATGCCCGCGGCTTCGTCGAGCGTGCCAAGCACGCCAGAGGACACTCCGAGGAGCTCGACGACGCGACGCTCGTCGACAAGGTCGAGTCGATCGTCTTCCGCAACCGCGACGTCCCGAAGGGCCAGATCAACGTGAATGCGGAGAACGGCGTCGTCTTCCTGCGCGGCGAGGTCGACCGGCCGGAGCTCGTCGACGCCCTCGAGGCGCGCGTGCGCAAGGTCCGGGGCGTCCGCGGAGTCGAGAACCTGCTCCACACTCGCGGGGAGGCCGCGAAGAGCTAGCCCTAGCTGATCGCAGCTTCGCCGAGGAGCGACTTCACCTCGGCGAAGAGGTCCGGCTCGGGCCGCACGCGGTACTCCGGCCCGAAGGCGAGCGTGAGTGGCCCGCCCGAGGTCTCGATCGCCGCGACCACGGCGGTCTCGCCCGGATAGCCGCGCAGGAGCTCGGCGAGCTCGCGGATCGTCCCGGCCGGCGCCTTGCGCGCGTCGAGCTTGAGGCGCACCTCCGTGCGCTCCGGCGTCGCCTCGAAGGGCACGACCTCGATGGCGATCAGCTTCGTCTCGCCTTCTTTGTGGTCGACCCGGCCCTTGACGACGAGCGTGCGGTCAGCCTCCAGCAGGTCCCGCGAGGCGCCGTAGACGGAGTTGAAGACGACCGTCTCGACCGAGCCGGAGAGGTCGTCGAGCCGCATGAACACCATCGGCTCGCCCTTCTTCGTCGTCAGCTGCTTGAGCGCGCCGACGAGACCGCCCACCGTGACGATGTCACTGTCGCGCCGCCGCTCGAGCTCGACGATCTGGCAATCCGTCTTGCGCCGGAGGGCCTCGCGGATCCCCGTCAGCGGATGCTCGGAGACGTAGAGGCCGAGCGATTCCTTCTCGTAGGCGAGCCGCTCCCGCTTCTCCCATTCCTCGGTCGGAATCGGGTCGTGGTGCTTCGGCCCGTTGGCCGCCGGCTCGTCGCCGAGCTCGAAGATCGAGCTCTGGCCGCTCAGGCGGTCGGCGTGCTCCTGCGCGCCGCGGCCCAGCGCACGCTCGAGCACCTCCCACATCCCCTTGCGTGAGGCTCCGGTGGAGTCGAACGCGCCGCACTTGACGAGCGACTCGAGCGCGCGCTTGTTCACGACCTGCGGGTCGACGCGCTCGCAGAAGTCCCAGATGGTCGCGAACGGTCCTCCCTCCTCCCGCGCGGCGAGGATCGAGCGCACGGCGCTCTCCCCCACGTTCTTGACCGCGTTCAGGCCGAAGCGGATCTTGCCCTCGACGACGCGGAAGTCCTCGGCGGAGACGTTCACGTCGGGCGGCTCCACCTCGATCCCCATCTCGTCGCACGCCGCCACGTAGAAGGGCACCCGGTCCTTCGTGCTCATGACCGAGGAGATGAGCGCCGCCATGTATTCGGCCGGGTGATGCGCGCGCAGGTAGGCCGTGCGGTAGGCGATGAGCGCGTAGCAGGCGGCGTGCGATTTGTTGAAGGAGTAGTCCTGCGCCTGCTCCATGTCCTTCCAGAGCTGGTTCGCGACCGCGGGCGTAATGCCGTTGGCCGCGCAGCCCTCGAGGAACTTGTCCTTCAAGGACGCCATCAGGGAGTGGATCTTCTTGCCGATCGCCTTGCGCAGATCGTCCGCCTCGGCCGGAGTGAAGCCGGCGAGCTGCTTGGCGATCTCCATATAGGTCTCTTGGAAAATGCAAATTCCGTACGTCGGTCCGGTGATCGGCTCCAGACGCCGGTCGATGTAAGTGACGGCCTCCTGGCCGTGCTTACGTTTGGCGTACACCGGGATGTAGCTCATCGGCCCGGGGCGGTAGAGCGCCACGAGCGCGATCAGGTCCTCGAACTGCGTCGGCTTCACCTGGCGCAACGCCTCGCGCATCCCCGAGCCCTCGAACTGGAAGACGCCGACCGACTCCCCGCGCGCGAGCATCTCGTACGTCTTCGCGTCGTCGAGCGGGATCTTTGCGATGTCGACGCCCGTGAGCTCCTCGGCCTTGTCGATGACGTCGAGGTTGCGCAAGCCGAGGAAATCGATCTTCAGCAGGCCGAGCGCCTCGACGTCCCCCATCGCGAACTGCGTCACGACCTCCTGGTCGGCGCCCTTCTGCTGGAGGGGGACGTAGTCGGTCAGCGGGCGGTCGCCGATGACGACTCCGGCGGCATGGATGGAGTCCTGGCGCACGAGCCCCTCGAGCGGCTTGGCGAGATCGACGATCTGGCGCGCGACCTCGTCCTCGTCGTAGGCCTTCTTCAGCTCGGCACCAGGCTTGAGGCACTCGTCGAGGTAGACCTTGGGCCCCTCGGGGATCAGCTTGGCGATCCGGTCGACGGTGCCGTACGGGATGTCGAGCACGCGCCCGGCGTCGCGCACGGCCGCGCGGGCCATCATCGTCCCGAAGGTGATGATCTGCGCGACGCGATCGCGCCCGTACTTCTCGGCCACGTAGTTGATGACCTGGTCGCGCCCGTGGACGGAGAAGTCGAGGTCCATGTCGGGCATCGACTTGCGGCCCGGGTTGAGGAAGCGCTCGAAGAGGAGCCCGTACTGGATCGGGTCGACGTCGGTGATCTCGAGGCAGTAGGCGGCGAGTGAGCCGGCGGCCGAGCCGCGGCCGGGCCCGACGCCGATGCCGTTTTTCTTGGCGAAGGCGATGAAGTCCCAGACGATCAGGAAGTAGTCCGCGAAGCCCATCTCCTTGATCGTCTTCAGCTCGTACTTCAGACGCTCGTTCAGCTCCGGCGTGACCTGGTCGTAGCGCTTTTGCAGGCCTTTCTCGCAGAGCTCGACGAGGTAGTCGAAGGCGTCGCGGTCGCCGGGGACGGGGTACTTGGGGAGCAGGATGCGCCCGAGCTCCATCGTCACGGTGCAGCGCTCGGCGATCTCGAGGGTGTTTCGGAGGGCCGCGGGATAGGCGGCGAAGTCGCCGACCATCTCGACCGCGGTCTTGAAGTAGAACTGGTCGGTGTCGAAGCGCCAGCGGCTCGGGTTCTGGAGCGAGTCGCCCGACTGGATGCAGAGGAGCGCCTCGTGTGCTCTGGCGTCCTCGTGCCGCAGGTAGTGGACGTCCCCCGTGGCGACGAGCGGGAGGCCCGTGGCCTGGGACATCTCCGCGAGGGTCGTGTTGATGCCCTTCTGGATCTCGAGCCCGGCGTCCTGGATCTCGATGAAGGTGCTCCCCGGGCCGAAGATGTCGCGCAGTCGGCCCAGTTCCGTTTCGGCCTCGGCACGATTTCCGTTCTCGAGGGCCTTGCAGACGCGGCCGGAGAGGCAGCCCGAGAGGGCGATGAGGCCCTTCGAGCGCTCGGCCAGGAGCTCCCAGTCGACGCGCGGCTTGTAGTAGTAGCCCTCGAGGAAGCCGGCCGAGGCGAGCTTGATCAGGTTGGCGTAGCCCTCGTTCGATTCTGCCAGCAGGGTGAGGTGCGCGTAGCCCTTCTGCTGGACCCGGCGGTCGTCGCAGACGTAGACCTCGCAGCCGATGATCGGCTTGACTCCGTGCTTTCCGGCCTCCCGGTAGAGCTCGACCGCACCGGCGAGGGAGCCGTGGTCGGTGAGCGCGACGGCGGGCATCTCGAGCTCGGCCGCGCGGGCGGCGAGATCGGGAATGCGACAGGCCCCGTCGAGGATCGAATACTCGGAGTGGACGTGGAGGTGGACGAACGGCGCCTCAGGCACGGGCGCCCCATCCTAGCTCCGCGGTCCGACGGCTCCTCGCCGCGGGCACAGCCTCGGATTTCGTGCCGAACAGAACTAAGCTGGCACTGTGCCGGGAGCGCTCCCGACTCCGCCGGTACCCGACGCTGTCGCCGTCGAGAGAGCTGACCATGCCGCCTCGCTGAGCCTCACACTTGGTCTCGTCGCTGCTCCCGACAGTCGTCGTCTTCGGCCTCGGCGCACTTGTCGGGGCTCGCCGCGGTCGTGCTCGGGATTCGCGCCCTGGGCGGCGAAACGGGACGTCCTGGACGCGCATGGGCGGGGATCGGTACCGGCCTGATCGCGATGCTGATCGTGGTCGTGGCGCTCATTTGGCTGGCCAGCGAGCCGATCGGCGCATGCCCGTACTGCTAGCAGGCCGAGAGACGCCCGCGGCGAGGTGACCGCGGAACGAGCCCTTCGAAGTTGCCTTCGCTAGGGCAGCCGCTCGACGCCGAGGACGTGCGTGAAGTCGTCCTCGAGCTCGCGGATGGCTTCTGCGACAGCCGCGGCGAAGTCTTCCGCCTCGATCTCGCACTCGACCTCGGGGTCCTTCGAATGGCGCGTGTTGAACGCGTCGTCCTCGAGGATGTGCGGCGGCAGGCGGTCGAGGTAGCAGACGAAGCGGTAGGTGTCGCGGCCGCGCCTGCTTCCGTTCGCGCTGGGGCTCTTGCGCTTGAAGCCTAGAAGGTTGCCCACTAGTTCCCCCACGGTCTAATCGTAGGCCTCGCCAGGCAGGATCCCTCCCCCAGCCGAGGTATTCTTTGTGCGGCTTGGCCACGAAGGAAGAGAAGATCGAGATGGAGGGTGAGGTCGTCGAGGCCTTTCCCAATGGGATGTTCAAGATCCAGCTCGACGAGGGCCACGAGGTGCTCGGCTACACGGCCGGCAAGATGCGGCGCTTCCGCATCAAGATCTTCCCCGGCGATCGCGTGAAGGTCGAAGTGTCGCCCTACGACCTCTCGCGCGGCCGGATCGTGTACCGGTACCGCTAGGCAGCCTTCCGCGTCTCTTAAACAGAGAAGGCCCGCAAGCGCGGGCCCTCCCTCGTGCGTCGAAGCGAATCTCGCTTACGCGCGAACCGCTCCGTTCATCTCGTTGACGATGACCTTGCCGCCCGTGATCTTGGGCGGATTCGGGACCAACGTCTCGAGCTTCTCCGCGCGCAGCCACTCGGCCACGATGCGAGTCGACTCTTCGGCCTGTGCCGATGTGTCGAAGAAGTTGATGGAGCTCATGACGCCGTCACCGGCTTCGATGAGGAAGTAGCTGTTGAAGCCCGGCAGCTTGCTGAGGCGGGGGGTCAAGCTTTCGTTGACCTTCCGCGTCAACTCGTCCGTGCGCTTCGTATCGACACCCTCGTAGCGTCTCACGATGGCATGCATTTGGTGCTCCTGACTGTGGATCCAAGGACGAAGAACTCGGATGAGCTCTCCTGATGCACTCAGGCCAGATGAGACAGCTCGAAGAGGAGTTTGGGAGCCTCGGCGGCTTCCGCGCTAGGCCTTCCGCGCTCCTGCAGTCTAGCTGGGAATGCTTGCCAGCGTGGACAACGCCACCGATCGGCCCGCGCCTTCCCCCGACCCTCCTATACACCCGCGGGTAAGTGGTCTAGCGTAGGCCCGTCGACGAGGGAGTGTCTCATGCGCATCGAGTCTTCGGTCACCGCCATCTCCTGGATCCCGTCGGAGGCCATCCAGGGCATGCCCAAGGTCCCGTTCGAGCTCGGGATCGGCCACTACGACGAGCCGCCGCCGGATCGCCTCCAGCAGGGCGACCTCGAGCGTCTGCGCGACGCCGATCGCTTTCGCGAGGCGAACCGCCTGCAGGCCTGGATCGAGGTCGAGGACGGCAAGATCGTCGACCACGGCCAGGAAGGCGAGGCCCTCGTCGGGTCGACGACCTTCCGCCTGGGGCTGAAGGACCTGGTGTTCCAGGGCGTCGCCTTCGAGACGCTGCGGCCCGAGCCCGAGATCCGGGACGGCGAGGCGCGTTTCGTCCAGACGGTCGGCGGCCGCGCCGGCTTCCCTGCACCGCGAAGAGTGAAGGGGCGTCCCTTCATGCGGGTCAATTCGGCGACTGCGTGGACGACGCTCGCGCTGACGATTCGCGCCGACGGCTCCTCCGGCCACGACCTCGTCGGAGCGAGCTCGTTTCCGCGGCACTGGATCTACGACCACGAGGGCAACCTCGTCAAGAAGGCGGGCACGGTCGACTTCAAGACGTGGTACCGCGAGGCCCACGGCGAGCACACGCCCTGGGGCGAGGAGGACTCGGAGCCGTTCGTGGCCCAGGCCGAGAGCGCCCTCGAGCGCCAGCTCTCGCGCGACCTCCTCGAGTCCGGAGCCAAGCTGCCGCGGCGCAAGCTCAAGCAGGACGAGCGCCTCGTCGAGCAGGGAGAGGCCGCCGACGAGCTCTACCTCGTGCTCGACGGCGTGCTGGCCGCTGTGGTGGACGGCGAGGAAATCGCGCAGGTCGGGCCCGGCGCCATCCTCGGCGAGGGCGCCATCGTGGGTGAGGGCAGGCGGAGCGCCACGCTGCGGGCGTGCACGCCCGCCCGGGTCGCGGTCATCGCGCCGGAAATGGTCGACCGCGAGGCGATGGCGACGCTCGCCGCCGGACGCCGCCGCGACGGCTGACCCGCCATGGAGCACCATGGCTCGGAAAGCTATTTCGTCATCGGCGAAGGGCTGCTCGCCGAGAGCGTAGGAGGCCGCGAGCGCACGCGCGCCCGTACGGCGGAGGCTTTGGTGCCGCCGTTTCGCTTCTCGCGGATGGGCCCCAACGGGACGGGGCGCCAGCTCGGCGAGCCGAACCGAAGGAAGATCGGCAACGCCATGGTGGTCGGCGGGGGCGCCGCTACGCAGATCCCGGCCGGCTTCACCTACCTCGGCCAGTTCACCGACCACGACCTCACCTTCGACAAGACCAACGTCATGCTGGGCGAGAACGTCTCGCCCGCCGACCTGCTGCAGGCGCGCTCGCCCAGCCTCGACCTCGATTCGCTTTACGGCGCCGGGCCGACAGATCCCGCATCGGCGAAGTTCTACAAAGCAGACGGACTCCACCTGAAGATGGGGACGACGCTCGCCGCCGAGGGCATCGTGGCGAAGCAGGGCTTCGATCTCCCGCGCGGCGCCGGCACGACGGTGGCGAAGAAGCGCAAAGCGATCATCCCCGACCCTCGCAACGACGAGAACCTCGCGGTCGCCCAGACGCATCTCGCCTTCATCCGTTTTCACAATCGGGTCGTCGACACCCTCCCGGCTTCGGTACCGGCGGCCTCGCGCTTCGCAACAGCCCGGGAAATCGTCACCAAGCACTATCAGTGGATGTTGCGCACGGACTTCCTGCCGCGAATCTGCGCGGCGAGCGTGGTCAACAACGTCTTCACGAGCGGCCGGAAGGCGTTCGAAGTCGGCGCGACTCCGACCGACGTCCCCACGATGCCCATCGAGTTCTCCGTCGCCGCCTATCGGCTCGGGCATTCGATGATCCGCGGGTTCTACAACTGGAACAGGATCTTCGACTTCGGCAGCGGAAGCCTCGATCTGCTGTTCATCTTCTCAGGGGGCAGCGGAGATCTCGGCGGGGGACTGCGGCTTCCCAGCACCTGGATCGCAGACTTCCGCAGACTGTACGACTTCACGGAGGCCGGCCGGGCCGACCTTGCCGTCCCGGCGGCCAAGTTCAACCGAGCCAGGCGCATCGACACCAGGCTTGCGAATCCGCTGAGGAACCTCCCGGGGTTCGCGGCTGACGAGGACAACCTCGCGTTCCGCAACCTCACGCGGGCCAACATGGTGAAGCTCGCCACGGGACAGCAGATGGCCACCTTCCTCAGAAACAAGGGCGTGGCCGTGACCACGCTGACCAAGGCACAGATCCGAGACGGGAGCAACGGCGCCGAGCTCGACGGGCTGACGGTGGTGCAGCGTGATTCGCTCCTCAAGAACACGCCGCTCTGGTTCTACATTCTGCGCGAGGCCGAGCTCGGTGGCGGGAAGCTGAGAGGAGTCGGCGCCCGGATCGTTGCCGAGACCTTCCACCGAGCCATGGAAGGGAGCCAGGTGTCGATCGTTCGCGACCCGACGTGGCGACCTTCCCTCGGGCCGAACAACACGACGTTCCGGATGGTCGACCTACTGCTCTTCGCCTTCGAAGGGAAGAAGGCCCTGCTCAACCCCCTGGGGAACTAGGAGGGTTTGGCGGAACGTCACTCGTCGCCGGGACGCGCTGGTCGTTCCGAGGCAAGGACGCAGGAGCCCTGTGTCATTCTGAACGCGGATGCGTTGGGGCGACTCGTTATTTTGAACGCGGATGCGTTGGGGCGAGCGGCGCCCCTCCGGCGGCACAGATGGTGTTTCGTCAAGCCCTCCTAAAAGAGGCCGAGTTGCTCGGCGGCCGACAACGGCGCTTGCGGAACGGCCGTCGGAAACTGGATCACCTGCGCAGGAACCCCTGTCTCCTCGGCCAGGAGCTCCGGGATGCGGCGGAAGTCGTCCTCGAGCGTACGAAGCATGGCCGGGGTATAGAGCGCAGCGGCCGGGTGGTAGAGCGGATACAGCGTGACCGACCGTCCTCCGAGCGTTGTCTCTTGCTGGCGCCCGTGCACGCGAGTGATCCCATGGGGCTTGCCGGACAGGAGCTTCGTGGCGAAGTTCCCGAGCGTCGCGATCAGCTTCGGCTCGATCAGCTCGATCTGGCGGAAGAGGTGC
>DASXRO010000131.1:0-27473 GCA_036506555.1 Gaiellaceae bacterium | reverse complement strand
TTCGTCCACTTCTCGGCCATCGCTCAGGAGGGCTACAAGTCCCTCCAAGAAGGGCAGCGCGTCGAGTTCGAGGTCGTTCAGGGCCAGAAGGGCCTGCAGGCGGCGAACGTTCAGGTCATCTAGTCCCGAACAGTTCGAGTGCCGTTGACGGGCCCCGACACGGGGCCCGTCTCACATCTGGCCGGATTTCTGATCGAAATCCGGCCAATAGACTGGAGAGTCGTGGCGATCAGCAAGGAAGACGTTCTCCACGTAGCTCGTCTTGCGAGGCTTGAAATCCCAGACGAGGAGATCGAGCGCGTGCAGGCGGAGCTCGGAGCGATCCTTGAGGCGGTCGGGAAGGTGTCCGAGCTCGACCTCAGCGATGTCGAGCCGACGTCGCATCCACTGGATCTCGTGAATGTCTGGGCCGAGGACGAGCCCCGGCCGTCCTTGTCGCGCGAGGACGCGCTGGCGAACGCGCCCGATCCGACGGACGGTGCGTTCCGAGTTCCGGCAGTGGGGTCGTGAGCCCGGTGCTGTCTCGGCGCTCTTTGCGCGCCACGCACGCGTTTTTCGCCTCTACGCTGAAAGCGGGTGGTGGTGTGGGGTGGCCCCTTAGAGTCCCGCGATGATCGACACGCTGCGACTGACTGCCGAAGAGGCGGCCGGGCTGCTCGAGCGCGGGGAGGTCTCCGGCGAGGAGCTGACGAAGGCCTACCTCGAGGCCATCGAGGCGCGCGACGGCGAGTTGCACGCCTACCTCCATGTCGTCGGCGAAACCGGCGCAGGCGTTCCGATCGCGCACAAGGACCTCGTGACGACGAAGGGGATTCCCACCACCGCCGGCTCGCGCATCCTCGAGGGTTACATCCCCGTCTTCGACTCCACCGTCGCGTCGCGGTGCAAGGACGCCGGCCTGCCGATCCTCGGCAAGACCAACATGGACGAGTTCGCCATGGGCTCCTCCACGGAGAACTCCGCCTTCGGCCCCTCGTACAACCCCTGGGATCCAGAACGGGTACCGGGCGGGTCGTCAGGCGGCTCCGCCGCGGCCGTCGCCGGTGGGCTCGCTCCCTGGGCGCTCGGCTCCGACACCGGCGGCTCGATCAAGCAGCCGGCCTCGCTGTGCGGCCTCGTCGGCCTGCGGCCCACGTACGGCACTGTCTCCCGGTACGGGATCGTCGCCTTCGCGTCGAGCCTCGACCAGATCGGCCCGATCACAAAGACGGTGCGCGACAACGCACGCCTCTACGAGATCATCGCCGGCCGCGATCCCTGCGACTCCACGACGGTCGAGTTGCCCGCGCCGGTCGAGATTCCGGAAGCCGAAGACCTGAAGGGCATCCGCATCGGTGTCCCCAGGGAGCTGAACGAGGCCGAGGGCATCGAGCCCGGCGTCGGCGAGCAGGTGCAGAAGGCGATCGCCCTCGCCGAGGACCTCGGCGCCGAGGTGGGGGAGGCGACCCTTCCCCGCTCGGTCGACTACGGCCTCGCTTGCTACTACCTCATCGCCCCCGCGGAGGCGAGCTCGAACCTCGCGCGCTACGACGGTGTCCGCTACGGCTACCGCGCCGCGAGCGACGGCGACCTCACCGCCCTGTACGAGCGCACCCGCTGGGAGGGCTTCGGCGCCGAGCCGAAGCGCCGCATCCTCATCGGCACGTACGCGCTCTCGGCCGGCTACTACGAGGCGTACTATGGCCAGGCGCAGAAGGTGCGCACGGTGATCGCACAGGAGCACGCCGCCGCCTTCGAGAGCTTTGACCTGCTCGTCAGCCCGACGTCGCCGACCGTCGCCTTCAGGATCGGCGAGAAGGCCGAGAACCCGCTCGCCATGTACCTCTCGGATCTCCTCACCATCCCGTCCAACATGGCCGGCCTCCCGGGTCTCTCCATCCCTTGTGGGCTCTCCGACGGCCTCCCTGTCGGCCTGCAGCTGATCGGGCCGCAGTTCTCGGAGAACCTGCTCTTCCGCGCGGGCCACGCGCTCGAGCGCGCGATCGGCTTCGACTACGTCCCCGAGAGGCTCCGTGGCTAGCTGGGAGCCCGTTATCGGCCTCGAGATCCACGTCCAGCTGAAGACGCGGACGAAGATGTTCTGCCGCTGCGAGAACGTCTGGGGCGAGGACGAGAACACGCGCACGTGCCCGGTTTGCCTCGCCCATCCCGGGACGCTCCCGGTTTTGAACAAGACCGCGATCGAATGGACGGTGAAGCTCGGCCTCGCGCTCGGTTGCGAGATCGCGCCGCGGGCTCTTTTCCACCGCAAGCACTACTGGTATCCCGATCTCCCGAAGGGCTACCAGATCTCCCAGTACGACGTGCCCCTCTGCTCCGGGGGCAGCTTCGTGCTCCCGACCGAGGACGCCGACCGCGAGATCGGGATCGTCCGCGCCCACCTCGAGGAGGACGCCGCGAAGACGATCCATGTCGGCGGCGCCGGAGGGCGCATCGCCGGGGCCGAGCATTCGCTCGTCGACTTCAACCGCGGCGGGACGCCGCTCGTCGAGATCGTGACGGAGCCCGACGTGCGCTCCCCGGACGAGGCGCGGCGCTTCCTGCAGCTCCTGCGCAAGACGGTCGTCGAGCTCGGCATCTCCGACGCCGAGATGGAGAAGGGATCGCTGCGCTGCGACGCCAACGTCTCCGTGCGCGAGGCGGGGGAGACCGGCTTTCGCACGAAGACCGAGCTCAAGAACATGAACTCCTTCAAGTTCGTCGCCGACGGCATCGCGGCCGAGCTCGAGCGCCAGGAGGCGGCGTACGAGCGCGGGGAGGTGATCACGCAGGACACGCTCCACTACGACCCGCAGTCGGGGAAGGTGGCCCCCCTCCGCTCCAAGGAATACGCGGACGACTACCGCTATTTCCCCGAGCCCGACCTCGTCCCCGTCGAGCCGCCGCCGGAGATGATCGAGGCGATGCGGAGCGAGCTCGGCGAGCTGCCGGGAGCGCGTATCCGGCGGCTCGAGCCGGAGATCGGCCTCGAGCTCGCCTCAGGCCTCGTCACGAGCGGCCGCGACGCGCTCTTCGCGCGCGTGCCCGGCGACCGGCGCGCCGTTGCGAACGTGCTCATGAACCAGTTCGCGGCCGGTGGGGCCGATCCCGAGCGCGTCAACGCCGAGGAGCTGGGGAAGCTCATCGAGGCGCGCGAGCGCATCCCGCGCAAGGCCTTCGACGGGGCCATCGCCGCGAGCGGAAACGGCGATTTCTCGGCCGAGCGCTACCTCGGCGAGGCCGTGATCACGGACGCGTCCGAGCTCGACCCCGTCATCGAGCGCGTCATCGCGGCCAACGAGGAGCAGGTGGCCTCCTTCAAGGCGGGGAAGGAAGGGGTGCTCGGCTACCTCGTCGGCCAGGTGATGCGCGAGACGCAGGGCAAGGCGAATCCGAAGATCGTCAACGAGCGCCTGCGCGAGAGACTGCGTGCCTGAGGGCGCGAGGCCGAGCTTTCCGCGCGTCTACGGGATTCGCGACGACGAGGAGGGGCTCCTCGGCTGGAGCTGGGCGGCGGAGCGCCTCTTGCGGGCCCGCAACTATTGGGTGACGACGACCCGGCCTGACGGAAGCCCGCACGCGATGCCGGTGTGGGGCGTGTGGCTCGAAGACGCCTTCTACTTCTCGAGCTCGCCGGAGTCTCGGAAAGCGCGAAACCTTGCCTCCAACCCGGCGACCGTCGTCCATCTCGAGAGCGGCGACGAGGTGGTCATTCTCGAAGGGGACGCCGCTCACGTGACCGACGGCGCCCTCTTGCAGCGCCTCAGCGAGGACTACAGCCGCAAGTACGAGCTCGAGGTCAGCTTCGCCCTTGACGGTAGGCCGCTCTTCATTGTGTCGCCGCGGGTGGCGTACGCATGGCAGGAGCGCGACTATCCGGCGACCGCGACGCGCTTCGAGTTCGCCAGCCGAGAGTCATCGTGATCACGGCCGCGACGACGGAGCCGCCGAGACCGAGCGCGAGGTCGCCGAGCGTGTCCGTGTAGGCCGTCCGCAGCTCGTTTTCGTTGTTCCGGATGAACGTGATGTATTCCGAGAACTCCCAGAGGATCGCCGTCACCGCGCCGAAGCCGATCCTCGGGCCCTAGGCCTTCGAGCCGCCCGAGCGGGAGCCGGATGAGCAGCTGGCCGAAGGCAGCGACAAGGATCCCCCAATTGACGAAGTGGTTCGCGTCGTCCCACCAGCCGACCGTGTCGTAGAGGTTGGCGGTGTTCCCGCTGACATCGATCAGGAAGGGCAGCGTCCAGAGGATGTCGAGCGCATACGGGTACGCGACCGGCCGGCGCCGGTTGAGAACCCACCAGACCGCGGGGACGATCAGGACCGCGATCGGATAGGCGATCGCGCCCCCGGTCATTGCCTTGCCCTCAAACTGCGGGCTGTCCGGAAAGGCAACGGCGACCAGAAGCTGTCCGACGAGCGCCGCCTTCAAAGCGACGTCGATCCAGAGAGCATGCCGCTGCATGCCTCGCATGGTCTCACTCGCGACGGTTGGGGGGTAGCAGGCGCGGCTCCTCGCCCGACCACCAAACCATGACGCGCCCGGCCATCGTCTCGTCCTCGACGAACCGCGCGACGGCGTCGGCGATTTCCGCGGGCGTCGTCAGCTCGTCCGGCACTTCGGCGCGCTCCTCTAGGGTCATGCCGGCAATCTCGGCCTTCACCTCGTCCGTCCCGATCCAATTCGGGACGATGCAGTTCACGCGCACGTTCGCCCGCTCATGAAGCGGTGCGAGAGTGGCAGTCAGGCGGATCAGGCCTGCCTTGGCGGCTGAGTACTCGGGTGAGGAGTGCGGCGCGTAGCCGAGACCGGCGACCGAGGCGATGTTGACGACCGCGCCTCCGCCGCGGCGCTTCATCGGTTCCAGCGCGTGGTGGATGGCGAGCATCGGCCCGCGGAGGTTGAGGTCGAGGTAGCGGCTCCAGTGCTCGACCGGCGCCTCAGGGAAGTGCGGCTGAGGTGTGAGCCCGGCGCTGTTCACGAGGATGTCGAGCCCGCCAAAGGTGGCCTCGCTGAACGCGATCATGCCGCGGACGTCCTCCTCGCTCGTGACGTCGGTCCGGACGAATGCGGCGCGACCTCCTGCGTCCTCGAGACGGCGAACGGTCTCCGCGCCGCCGTTCTCGTCAATGTCCGCCGCCACAACGGCGGCGCCCGCGCTCGCCAACCTCAGGGCGATCGCGCGTCCGGTGCCCGCGCCGCCGCCGCCGGTGACGAGCGCGACGCGATCCTGGATCTCCACGAAGGGGATCATGGCAAGGAGGACGCTGCCGATAACGGGGAGGCCGTGCGCCGCTTCCTCTCCGCAATCGCGTTTCTCGCCGCGCTGGTCGTGGTGCTGGGCGCGGCCGGCTGCGGGGCGCGCTTCGAGCGTGGTGCGGGGGAGGCGCCGGCTCCGGGAGACCTCGCCGCGGATGCACTCGCGGCGCTTGAAGCCGAAGGGAGCGCTCACTTCGTCGCGGACGTGAAGACGACTCTGGACGGCTACTCCGAGGAGGCTCCGTTCTCGGTACATGCCGAGGGGGACGCCTCTGGGGATGCGCTCGACGTCGAGGGCAGCGTCGGCGTCGGCGGCTTCTCCGTGAGCGGGCACGTGCTCGCGGCCGACCACAACCTCTTCATCCAGTTCATGAACACGTGGTACGGCGAGCACCAGGGGATCGCCGACGCTCTCGCCGAGGCGCAGAAGAAGCGCAACGGCTCGTCACCCTGGCAGGACTGGGCCACGTCGGACGAGCTGCGCAAGAACTTCGGCGAGCTCTTCATCGGCACCGTCTCGGCCGGGCCGGTCGTCGACGGAGTCGAGACCTGGCAGTTCGAGGGGCATCTGAACGCCGAGGGGCTCGCCCGCCTCGGCCGTCGCTACGGGGAGGCGACGCTACCCGAGCTCAACGAGAAGATGAGCAAGGCGAGCCGCTTCCTGCTCGTCGTCGGAAGAGACGATCACCTTCCGCGGCGGGCCGAGTTCACCGTAAAGCTTTCGCCCGAGGATTTGAAGGCGCTTTCGAACGACGGTGCCGCGAACTTCCAGGCGACCCTCGAGCTCTCCGACTTCGGCAAACCGGTCGAGGTGAAGGCGCCCGACGATTTCAAGCCACTCGAGGCGCTGTTCGAGCAGCTCTTTTCGGGCTTCGAGTAGCTCCAGACCCTCGACGCGCGAGGACTAGACGAAAGGGGCGTTCCCCTTCGCGCGGCGCCGTGCGAGCCTTTTCCTTGAGACCGCAGTGCGCGGCTCAAGCGGCTGCGCGATGCGCCTGCGGCATTTGGGAGGTGCGTGCTGAGAGGGGAGTTGAGTCGCTGGGTCGTTCGAGCGGCAACGCTGGCTCTCGTCGTGGCCGCAGTTGTCGCAGCGGATCGGACAGCGCTCGCCTCCTCTTACACGATCGTGCCGGGCGGGCCGCCGGTGACCGTCACCACGACGGCGGCCTATGAGAACGCGACCGCGACCTTCTCGGGCACGGCGGGTCAGAGCATCAGCCTCAAGATCTCGAGCGTCACCATCAGCAGCGCGCTCGTCTCGATCCGGAAGCCCGACGGCACCAACCTCGTCGCCGCAACCTCGTTCGGAGCAGCCGGAAAGTTCATCGACCGTACGAAGTTGCCTGTCTCGGGGACGTACACGATCCTCGTCGATCCGCAAAGCACCGCCGTCGGGAGCGCGACCCTGACGCTCTACAACGTGCCCGCGGACGTCGTCGCCTCGATCACCCCGGGCGGCGCGGCGGTCACGGTGACGACGACGGTTCCGGGCCAGAACGCCAGGCTCACCTTCGCCGGCACGGCCGGCGGACGCGTGAGCCTGAAGGTCGGTCCCACCTGCTGCAGCCTCAAGGTCTCCATCCTCAATCCGGACGGGACGGCGCTCGTGGCGGCGACCTCGTTCACGAGCTTAGGCGGCTTCATCGACAGGAAGACGCTGTCCGTGACGGGCACCTACACGATCGTCGTCGATCCCCAGTCCTCGGCCGTGGGCGCGACGACGCTCACGCTCTACAGCGTGCCGGCTGACGTGACGGGCTCGATCACCCCGGGCGGCGCCGCGGTCACGGTGACGACGACGGTCCCGGGCCAGAACGCCAAGCTCACCTTCGCGGGCACGGCGGCGCGGCGGATCAGCCTCAAGGTGGGACCCACCTGCTGCAGCGTCAAGATCACGATCCTCAATCCGGACGGGACGGCGCTCGTCGCCGCCACGTCATTCACGTCAACGGGCGGCTTCATCGACAGGAAGACGCTGCCGGTGACGGGCACCTACACGATCGTCGTCGATCCGCAGTCCTCGGCCGTGGGCGGGACGACGCTGACCCTTTACGACGTGCCCGCCGACGTCACCGGGTCGATCATCCCGGGCGGCGCGCCGTTCACGATGACGCTCGGCACTCCTGGCCAAAACGGGAAGCTGACCTTCACCGGCGTCGCCGGCCGGGGCATCGCGCTCAATCTCAGTGGCGTGACGATCGGGACATCGACCACGAGCAGCCTCAAGCTCACGATCGTCAAGCCGGACGGAACGAACCTGCTCGCTCCGACTCTTTACGGAAGGAACGGAGGCTTCATCGACACGATGACGCTTCCCGCCAGCGGCACCTACTCGATCGCCGTCGACCCGCAGACCTCGGCCGTCGGATCAATCACGCTTCAGCTCTACGACGTGCCACCCGAGCTGGCGGCGACGATCTCGCCGGGCGGCCCGCCGGTGTCACTCGTTTTTTCGGCCCCGTACCAAAACGGCCGGGTCACCTTTGCCGGCACGGCAGGAGAGCGCATCAGCCTCAAGATCGCCTTCGCCCCCACGGCCTGCTGCACCGTCAATGTCTCGATCTTCAATCCGGACGGCACCCGTCTCGTGGCGCCCGTCGGCGTCGCCGCGGGAGAGGGGCTGATCGACAGCCAGACCCTGCCCGTCACGGGCACCTACAAGATCGTCGTCGATCCCTACCAGACGGCGACGGGAACGGTCACCCTCACGCTTTACGATCTTCCGCCCGACGTGACGACCTCGGCGACCCTCGACGGGCCGGCGGTGACGGTCACGACGGTCGCTGCGGGCCAGAACGCCCGAGTTACGTTCACGGGTGCCGCCAACGACGGCGTGCTCGTCAAGCTCGGCCCAGGCAACTGCTGCAACGTCGCTGTGAGCGTGCTCAAGCCCGACGGGACGACCCTCGTCGCTCCGGTGCTGATCGGAACGAGCGGCTCGATCTACGCCCGCCTCACCGTTGCCGGCACCTACACGCTGGTCCTCGACTACGTGGGGGCGGCGACGGGGTCGGTGACCGTGCAGCTCATTCGCGACAACTCTCCTCCGACGACGCCCGCGCTTACGCTCGCATCGTCGACGGCTGACGGTTTCGTCCAGGGAACGAAGTTCTTCTACCGCCCGGCCGGCACGGGCGGCGTCACGGTCACGGCCGTCACGACCGATGCCGGCGCCGGCGTCAGCAAGGTGATCTTCCCGGCGCTGAGCGGCGGGTTTACGCCGTCGGTGGCGACGAACGATTTCACTTCGCCCTATGTCCTCACCTACGGCTGGAGCGCCGGGGCGACGTTCAACAATGCGGCCAACACGGTGAGCGCCGTCGACTTCATCGGCAACACGTCCTCTGCGACCTTCGGCGTGGTGCCGGACTCGACGGCGCCGACGACGACCGACAACACCGCTTCGATCGGGAACGCTTGGAAGAACACGAACCAGACGGTGATCCTGACCCCGACTGACGGCACCGGGTCCGGCATCGCGGCGACGCATTACACGACGAACGGGTCGACGCCGACGTCAACGTCGCCCTCGGGCACCTCCATCAGTCTGACCTCTGACGGCACGTACACGATCGAGTACTTCTCCGTCGACCACGTCAGCAATGCGGAGACGGTCAAGACGGCCGGAACCCAAATCCGCATCGACAAGACGGCGCCGACGGTCACCATGACTGCGCCCCCGGCGACCATCCATAACGGTCAGGCGCTGACTGCGACGGCCTCGGACGCGCTCTCAGGGATCGCTTCCGTCTCCTACTACTACTGCGCCGGCACGTCGTGCACGCCGACGACCTTGATCGGGACGAGCGCGACTGGGCCGGGCTACTCCGTTACGTGGTCGGCGCAGCCGGCCGACGGGCCCTACCAGCTGCTCGCGCGGGCGACCGACGTCGCCGGCAACAGCACGGATTCGGCCAAGCGCAGCGTCACCATCGACAACGCCGCTCCGGCAGCGCCGACGATCACGGCCTCGCCGCCCAATCCGAGCAACTCCACTGCCCCCTCGTTCTCGTTCACGGGCGAGGCCGGGGCGACGTTCGGGTGCGCAATCGACGGCGGCGCCTTTGGCGCGTGCACGAGCCCCAAGGCTTACAGCGGGCTCGCCGCAGGCTCGCACACGTTCCAGGTGCGGCAAACGGACACGGCCGGCAACACAGGCCCTGCGACCGGCTACACGTGGACGATCGACACGACCCCGCCGGCGGCGCCGGCGATCACAGCGAACCCGCCCGCGCTCACGAACTCCACGAGCGCGTCCTTCTCCTTCACGGGCGAAGGTGGCGCCACCTTCGCCTGTCAGCTGGACGGAGGCGGGTTCACGGCCTGCACGAGCGCGAAGAGCTACACGGCTCTGGCCGACGGATCGCACACGTTCCAGGTGCGACAGACGGACGCGGCCGGCAACACGGGTCCGGCGGCCAGTTACACGTGGACCGTGGACGCGACGCTCCCGGCGGCGCCCACGATCACCGCCCATCCGTCCAACCCCACGAGCTCGGCGAGCGCCTCCTTCTCCTTCACCGGCGAGGCTGGCGCGACGTTCGCCTGCCAGCTGGACGGCGGCGGTTTCTCGAGCTGCACGAGCGCCAAGAGCTACAGCGGGCTCGTCGAAGGCTCGCATACGTTCCAGGTGCACCAGACGGACACGGCGGGTAACACGGGTCCGGCCGCCAGCTACACGTGGACCATCGATATCACTCTCCCGGATACGGCCATCGACACCTCGCCGCCCGACCCGAGCAGTCCCGACGTGAGCTTCACGTTCAGCTCGAGCGAAGGCGGCTCGTCGTTCGAGTGCAGCCTGGACGGAAGTGCCTTCTCCGCATGCACGAGCCCGCAGGCCTACACCGGCCTAGCTTCGGGCGCGCACACGTTCGCGGTCCGCGCGATCGACCCCGCCGGAAACGTCGATTCGACGCCGGCCAGCTTTAGCTGGACGGTGAGCTAGCTAACCGGCTGGGCGCGCGGCGCTCCGGACAGCACAAAGCCTGCATAGAGGAGAACAACGCCCAGGGCGATGAACACGGCTGTCTCGGCTTCGCCGAGGCCGGCCAGAGCGCTGCCGGCGGCCGCTACGGCCACCCCCGCGATGATGAGAGCGTTCCCGAGCGGCCGCTGGCGCAGCGTCAACAGGGCGACGGCGACGACCGCGAGCGTGCCGAGCGAGTTTCCCAGCACGGCGAGCAGTCGACCGGGAAAGAAGTCGAGATGCTGTTGCGCCTCCGGGATGGAGGTTCCGGTCACCGGAGGCGTGAGCGGCACGGCGACCGCGATCCCGACCGCCAACCCGACGTACGCGAACGCGGCCGGCCCGGCCCAGCGGTAACCGCGGAGGAGCAGGGAGCCCGCTCCCAGGAGCGGCGCGGTCAGCAGCCCGCCGGCAAGGTAGTAGATGCGGAAGGCGCGGTCGTCCCAGCCTGCGGCGGCTCCCCAGGCAAGCGCGGCAGAGGCGACTGCATAGGAAAGGAGGGACGCCGACCAGGCGGCGAGCTGCGGAGCCCGACGAGCGCGGTAGCGTGTCGCGAGATCGCCTGCGAGGCGCAATGCGAGCAGGGCGGCCGCAAAGGCCAGCAATGCTTCCACGGCGTCAGTTAACCTCAGCGCGGATGCCCGAGAAGCGTTACCTCGTGACTCCGGGCCCTACGCCTGTGCCTCCTGAGGTCCTCGCCGCGACCGCGGCGCCGATGATCCATCACCGGGCGCCGGGCTTTCGGATGACCCTTGCCCGCGTCCTCGAGCGCCTCGCCCAGGTTTTCCGCAGCGAGAACGAGATCCTCCTGTTCACATCTGCGGGCACCGGCGCCATGGAGTCGACCGTCTCCAACCTCTGCTCGCCGGGTGACCGCGTCCTCGTCGTCTCGCACGGGTACTTCGGTGAGCGCTTCGCAGCGATGGCGAAGGCCTACGACACCGAGCTCGTGCATCTGCGCTACGCGTGGGGAGAAACCCCGAGCGCCGAAGAGGTGGGGGAGAAGCTGGAGGAGGTCGGCGGCGTCAAGGCCGTCTTCCTCACTCACTCGGAGACCTCCACCGGCGTCGTCTCCGATGTCCGCGCGATCGGCGAGCGCCTCAACGGCTCGGGCGCCCTGACCGTCGTCGACGCGATCTCCAGCTTGGCGGCGGTGCCGCTCGAGACCGATGCCTGGGGATTCGACGTCGTCGTGACGAGCTCCCACAAGGCGCTCATGTGCCCGCCTGGGCTTGCGCTCGTCTCCGTGTCCGAGGCCGCGCTGGAGGCAACGAA
Organism: Gaiellaceae bacterium; assembly: GCA_036506555.1. Taxonomy (GTDB): domain Bacteria; phylum Actinomycetota; class Thermoleophilia; order Gaiellales; family Gaiellaceae; genus JAIBJP01. Next base: position 15,989 of record DASXRO010000131.1, on the reverse strand, counting down.
GGCGGCGACCTCGCCGCGGTTCTACTTCGACTGGGAGACGACGCGCGCGTACCAGGCGAAATCGCCGCCGGAGAACCCCTTCTCGCCCGCGATCTCGCTTGTCCTCGGGCTCGACGTCGCGCTCGAGATGATTCTCGCCGAGGGCCTCGAGGCGGCCTACGAGCGCCACGTCCGCCTGGGCCGCGCGTGCCGCGCCGGCGTGAAGGCGATGGGCCTCGAGCTCTTCTCGCCGGACGAGGACCGCGCGGCCGTCGTGACTGCGATCCGCATGCCGTCCGACGTCGACGGCGAGGCGATCGTCCTCTCGATGCGCGACCGCTCCGGTGTGACGATCATCGGCGGCCAGGGCGAGCTCAAGGGCAAGATCGTCCGGATCGGCCATATCGGCTACATGGACGTCTTCGATGTCACGACGGCCCTCGCCGCGCTCGAGGTTGCCATGGCAGGCACGGGAGCGGATATCGAGCGAGCCGTCGCGGTGACGGCCGCGCTCGAGGCTTACAACGAGCCGGTCCATGCGTGACCCCTCCTCACGGTTCTAGGCGGCGAGAGCCGTGAGGGTCTTAGTTCGGGAGCAGATCGGCGAAGCCGGCCTCGAGCTCCTGAAGCAGAAGTTCGACGTCGACGTGGATCCCGATTCGGATCTCGCGGACAAGATCGCCGACTACGACGCGATCATCATCCGGAGCGGCACCCACCTCACCAAGGAGCTCATCGAGCGCGCCGAGCGGCTGAAGGTGATCGGCCGCGCGGGGGTGGGTGTCGACAACGTCGATCTCGACACCGCGTCCCGCCGCGGCATCGTCGTGGCGAACGCGCCCCAGTCCACCGTCATCTCGGCGGCGGAGCACACAATCGCGCTCCTGCTCGCCCTCTCCCGCTCGATTCCGCAGGCCCACGCCGCGCTGAAGCAGGGAACCTGGGACCGCTCGCGCTTCGCCGGGCTGGAGCTCGCGGCGAAGACGCTTGGGCTCGCCGGCTTCGGGCGCATCGGCCAGCAGGTCGCGCGAAGGGCGCGCGGACTCGAGATGAACGTGCTCGCGTACGACCCGTACGTGGCTCCGACGCGCTTTCGTGAACTGGGTGTCGAGCGTGTCGAGTCGCTCGAGGATCTGCTTGCGCGCTCCGACTTCCTGTCGCTCCACCTGACGCTTGCGCCCGAGACCTATCGACTCATCGGGCGGGAGCAGCTCGCCGCTGCGAAGGACGGGATCAGGATCGTGAACGCCGCTCGCGGCGAGCTCATCGACGAAGAGGCTCTTCTCGAGGCGCTCCGCTCGGGGAAGGTGGCCGGGGCGGCGCTCGACGTCTTCTCCGCGGAGCCGTACTCCGGCCCGCTGCTCGAGCTCGACAACGTTGTCGTCACCCCGCACCTGGCCGCGTCGACGGAGGAGGCGCAGGACCGGGCGGGGATCATCGTGGCCGAGCAGGTCGCCGCCGCCCTCGAGGGCGGCTTCGTGACCAATGCGGTGAACATCCCGGCCGTCGCGGTCGAGGACGTCGCATATCTGGGCCCCTTCCTGCCGCTGGCCACGAAGCTCGGCGCGCTCGCCGTCGAGCTCGTGGGGGGAGCGCCCACGCGGCTCGATCTCACCTATCTCGGCGAGCTGGCCGAGCACGACACCCGACTCCTCACGGTTGCGGCCCTGAACGGCGCCTTCCAGGGCCGCGCCGAGCAGACCGTCAACTACGTCAACGCGCCTCTTCTCGCCCAGGAACGGGGCATCGAGGTGCGCGAGGAGCGCCGGCGCGCGTCGCGCGACTTCACGAGCCTGATCATGGTCACCGCCGTGGCGGGCGACGAGCAGACCAGCGTGGCGGGAACGACGATGGGGCGCGACCATGAGCCGCGTCTCGTGCGCGCCCTCGACTACGAGATCGAAGTCGGGCTCGAGCCGCGCATGCTGTTTGCCGTCAACGACGACCGGCCCGGCATGATCGGGCGCCTGGGCACGCTCCTCGGCGAGGCGGGCGTGAACATCGCCCACATGGCCGTCTCGCGAAACCGCCGCAGCGCGAAGGCGCTGATGGTCCTCACGCTGGACAGCACCCCGGAGCCCACCGTAATCGAGCGCCTGCGCGCCGAGCCGGGCTTCGTCGAGATCCGCTTCATCGTCATGGAGGAAGAGTGACCGTCGTTTGGCCGGAACCGGTCGAGCGCGTGGCGCGCATCCTTCGTGACGCGACCGTCGAGGCGCGGATCGAGGAGTTCAAGGAGGGAACGCCGACGGCTGAGGATGCAGCCCGCGCGGCCGGCTGCCTGCTGGGCCAGATCGTCAAGTCGCTCGTCTTCCTGTGCGACGGCCGCCCGATCCTCGTCATGGTCCCGGGCGACCGGCGGGCCGACACGGCGAAGGTGAAAGCGGCGGCCGGCTGCGAGAAGGCGAAAGTCGCGGGGCCCGAAGAGGTCCTGAAAGCGACCGGTTTCGAGCCCGGCGCGGTGGCGCCGTTCCCTCTGTCTTCGGTCGAGCGAGCCTTCATCGACCACGCGCTCCTGGCGCACGAAGTCGTCTGGATCGGGGCAGGCTCACCGAGGCACATCGCCGCGCTTGCGCCCGCAGACCTCCTCCGCCTGACGCGCGCGAAGGCTATCGACGCCGTTGGCGAGAACCCCTAACCTTCAGAGAGTCGCATGCAAGAGACCGAAAAGATCTGGTTCAACGGCGAGCTCGTGGACTGGGCCGACGCCAAGATCCATATCGGCAGCCACGCTCTCCACTACGGCTCCGGCGTCTTCGAGGGCATCCGCTGCTACGAGACCGCGGCCGGCCCGGCTGTCTTCCGCCTGACCGACCATCTCAAGCGGCTCGAGAACTCGGCGAAGCTCCTCTACATGGACCTCCCGTACTCCGTCGAGGAGCTGCGCACCGCCTCCCACGAGGTGATCGGGGCGAACGGCCTCGCAGAGTGCTACCTCCGGCCGATCGCGTTCTACGGTTACGGCGAGCTCGGGGTCCATCCGGGGACGAACCCGATCGACGTCGCCATCATGAGCTGGCCATGGGGCGCGTACCTCGGCGAGGACGCACTCACGCAGGGGATTCGCGCAAAGGTGTCCTCCTGGAAGCGCGTGGGGCCGAACACGATCCCGCACGTCTCGAAGGCGACCGGGATCTACCTGAACTCAATGCTGGCCGTGATCGAGGCCACGCGTGCCGGCTACGAGGAAGCGATCCTCCTGACCGACGACGGCTACATCGCCGATGGCTCGGGCGAGAACATCTTCGTGGTCAAGGACGAGATCCTCTCGACTCCCGACCTGTCGGCCTCGATCCTCCCCGGGATCACGCGCCAGACGGTGATCGAGATCGCCGGCGCGCTCGGCTACGCCGTGCACGAGCGCAAGCTCATCCGCTCCGATCTCCATCTCGCCGACGAGGTCTTCATGTGCGGGACGGCCGCCGAGGTGACGCCGGTCCGCGCCGTCGACGATCACGAGATCGGACCGCCGGGCCCCGTGACGAAGGCGATCCAGTCGACCTTCTTCGAGGTTGTCCGCGGGCGCGACGAGCGCTGGTCACGCTGGTTGGAGTACGCGGAGAAGACGCCGGCAGCGCCCGGCTCTTGACGGGAGAGATTTCGCTCTCGGCTCCCTGGATCGAGGAGCGGGAGGAGGAGCTCGTCTCCGAGGTGCTGCGCTCCGGGCGGCTGTCGCTCGGGCCCATGGTCGATCGCTTCGAGCACGCGCTCGCCGAGCGGGTCGGCGCCTCTTACGTGGCCGCGGTCTCGAGCGGCACCGCGGGCCTGCATCTCGCTGTCCGGCTCGCCGGTGTCGGCCCCGGGGACGAGGTCATCACGACGCCGTTCTCATTCGTCGCCTCCGCGAACTGCGTCCTCTACGAATGCGCCGTGCCTGTCTTCGTCGATGTCGACCCGGCCACGCTCAATCTCGATCCAGCCGCGGTCGAGGCCGCGGTCACCGAGCGGACGAAGGCGATCCTCGCGGTGGACATCTTCGGCTACCCGGCCGAGCTGGCCGAGCTCGGGGAGATCGCGGAGCGGCACGGTCTCGCCCTGCTCGAGGACGCGTGCGAGGCGCTCGGGGCGGAGTACAAGGGGCATCCGGTCGGCTCCTTCGGCCATCCGGCCGTCTTCGCCTTCTATCCGAACAAGCAGGTGACGACGGGAGAGGGGGGAGCCGTGGCGGTCGCCTCAGAGGACGAGTGGACGCTCCTCAAGAGCCTCTCGAACCAGGGGCGAAGCGATTCGGGCGAGTGGCTCACCCATTCCCACCTCGGCTACAACTACCGGCTCGACGACGTCTCCTCGGCGATCGGGCTCGCGCAGCTCGAGCGCCTCGACTCCATCCTGCAGCTACGGGCGGAGGTGGCTGCGCGATACGCCGAGCTCCTCGAGCCGATCGAAGGAGTCGATACGCCACTCCCCGACGACGACGACCACCGCCGCTCCTGGTTCGTCTACGTCGTCCGCCTTGCGGAGGGAATCGACCGCAACGGCGTCATGGCCCGCCTGGGCGCGGAGGGGATCGCGAGCAAGCCCTATCTCCCCTCGATCCACCTGCAGCCGTACTGGCGCGAGCGGTTCGGGACCCAAGAGGGCATGTACCCGGTCGCGGAAGGAGCCAGCGCGAGCACGCTCGCGCTCCCCTTCCATACGAGGCTTACGGCCGGCGAGCAAAAGCGCGTCGCAGACGCGCTAGCCCGGGCTGTCGCCTGAGCACGTAGGCGACGAGCACGGCGCCGGCGAGGCCGGAGACGACGCTGGAGAGGAGCGGAGAGAGCATGGCGCCCCTAATACGTCCGCGAGGCCGCGGAGGTTCCCTCTCCGCTTGCGATAATTGCCCCGATGGCTGATCCCCCCACCATGGTCTTCCTTGGCTTCGGCAAGTTCGCGCGCGCGGACAAGATCTACGCGATGGAGCCGCTCACCGGCGGCGACCGCGGCGGCGGGCGCCGCACGCGGGTGTGGGTGGAGGGCATCGCCGAGCCGATCATCGCCTCGCGGACCGAGCGCTCCATCCTGGCCGAGATGGGCGTGCGCGACTCGGGGCGCCCGCAGCTGATCGACGAAGCCGTCGCGCTTGCCGAGCGCATCGTGGAGGACGCGGACAAGGGCCGCGTCGATCTCGGCGACCTCGGCCGGCGGGCGCGTCGGCTGCTCGAATCAACATCCAAGCCGGGCGGCGGCGCGCAGCTCTTCTGATCAAGTGGCCGCGACCACCAGCGTCGAGCAACTCGGGCGCGACTTCTTCGAGCGCAGCGTGCACGAGGTCGCTCCGGAGCTCATCGGCTGCACCTTGCTCGTCGAAGGCGTCGGCGGTCCGATCGTCGAGGTCGAGGCCTACGACCACGAGGATCCCGCCAGCCACGGCTTCCGCGGCCGGACGAAGCGGAACCGCGCCATGTTCGGCCCGCCGGGACACGCGTACGTCTACCGCTCGTACGGCATTCACTGGTGCCTGAACCTCGTCTGCGAGGAGGACGGAACGGCTGCGGCGGTACTCGTGCGCGCGCTCGAGCCGCTGCACGGCCTCGACCGCATGCGCGCACGGCGCCGGGCAGAGGATGCGCGCTTCCTCTGCTCCGGCCCGGGCAAGCTCTGCCAGGCCCTCGCCGTCACGGGCAGCCACGACGGCCTGCCGCTCGATCGACTGCCCTTCGAGCTGCTCCCGCGCGACGGTCCGGTCGAGGTCATGCGCGGCCCCCGGGTGGGCATCACGGCCGCGGCGGACCTCCCGTGGCGCTACGGCCTCGCCGGCTCGCCCTTCGTCAGCCGGGCGTTCAGGCCCGGCCGATGATCAGCCGCACGGTCATGTTGCGCACCGCCGCGAGGCCGGCGTGCGGGTACTGCGCGAGCACGACTCCGGCTTTGCCGTCGGCGAAGGCCTCGATCAGCCCCGCGATGTTGTGTGAGGCGAGCTGCTTCCGCGCTCGCGTGAGCGAGAGGCCGACGACGTCGGGGATCCGCCCGTTCGTCGTCTTGGGGACGACGATCCGGACGGTGTTCCAAGACGAGAGAGTCCCACCAGCCGGGAACTGCGCGACGACGCGGCCGAGGCGCTCACCGGCCTTTGCCGGGCGGGTGACGATCTCAGGCGTCAGCGGCATGCTGAGGAGGCGCGCGCGGGCGTCTTCGATACGCGCGCCGACGACCGCCGGGACGTCGACCTCGTTCGGCTTGCATGGAGCGCGCCGCTTCGGTCCGAAGCCCGCGACGTACATGATCCGATGCACGTCGCTGCAATTGCCGTTGTCCAGATACCACTTGTTGTTGCGGTAGACGACGTCGAGCGGAGCGGCGTACTGGGCCTGCGGGCTGGGGAAGTACTCCGGCGGCTCGTTGAGGGCGCGGAGCGCCTTCGTCATGAAGGACTTCCAGACCAGGGCCGGGAACGTCCCCCCGGCAACCGGGTCGCCGCTGTATTCGGTCAGCATCGGCCGCAGCTTGTTCGGATAGCCGACCCAGACGGCCGCGACGAGCTGAGGCGTATAGCCCACGAACCAGGCGTCTCCGTAGTTCTCCGTCGTCCCGGTCTTGCCGGCCGCCACGCGGTCGTCGAGCGCGGCTCGCTTGCCCGTTCCCGAGCGCACCACGTTCTCGAGCATCGACGTGAGGACGGCGTCCTCGTTCGCGTCGAAGACCGGACGCTTCACGGGCTCGTTCTGGTAGACGCGCTTGCCGTCCACGACGCGGAGGACGGCCCGGGGCACGTCTCCGAGCAACGATCCGTCGACGCGCACACCGCCGTGTGCGAACGTCCCGAACGCGCGCGCCATCTCGAGCGGGTTGACCGCGTTGACGCCGAGCCCGATGGCGAAAAAGTCGTTCAGGTGGCTGTTGATCCCGAGCTTCCTCGCCATCGCGGCAACCTTCTGCGGCCCGACCTGGGCGGTCAGCTGGGCATAGACGGCGTTGTCCGAGAACGTCGTGGCATCGTTGAGGTCGATCGTGCCGAGATACGAGTTCTCGTAGTTGTTGACCGCCCAGAGCTTGTCTCCCAGGTTGATGACCACCGGCTTCGAGGTGAAGGTCGTTTGCGGCGAGATCCCCTGCGCAAGCGCCGTGGCCAAGACGAACGGCTTGAAGGACGACCCCGCCTGACGCTCGCCCTGGACGGCGAGGTTGAACTGGCTCTTCTTGAAGTTGCGCCCGCCGACCATCGCGAGCACGCGCCCGTCACGCGGATCGATCGCCACGAGCGCGGCGGCCGGCCCCTTCGGATCCGGCAGCCACTTGTCGATGGCCTCCCGAGCGAGACGCTGGATTCCGACGTCGATCGACGTATAGACCTTGAGGCCCGCTCCGAAGACCGTGCCGGAGCCGTAGTACGGGACGAGTTGCTGCTTCACGTACTCGGCGAAGTACGGCTGGTTGCTCTTCCCGGGTGGGATGCGGACGGTGTCCGGATCGGGAAGGGCGGTGCGGTTGGCCGCCATTGCGGCCTGTCTCGTGATCAGGCCCTGCTGGACCATCAGGTTCAGGACGGTCGCGCGGCGAAGGCGCGCCCGGCGCGGGTTCTCGACCGGGTCGAAGGCGCCCGGGCTTGCGGGCAGGCCGGCGAGGAGTGCCGCCTGCGCGAGCGTCAAGTCCTTGGCGTGGTTGTGAAAGTAGACGCGCGCGGCCATCTCGATGCCGTACGCGCCGTTGCCGAAGTAGATCGTGTTCAGGTACGCGGTGAGGATGCGGTCTTTCGACCAGCGCCGCTCGAGCTGCCACGCGAGCGCCGCCTCCTTCAGCTTGCGGCTGATCGTGCGCTCGCGCTTCGTGTACGTGTTCTTGACGAACTGCTGGGTGATGGTCGAGCCGCCCTGAACGACCTTCTTGTTTTGGACGTCGGCCCACACGGCGCGGACGATTCCCTTGAAGTCGACGCCACGGTGCTGCCAGAAGCGCCGGTCCTCGACCGCCACGATCGCCTGCTTCATCACGGGCGAGATGTCGTTCGACGAGACGACGACGCGACTCTCGTCTCCCCGTAGGACCGCGAGCACCGTCTTGCGGTCCGACGCGTAGATGTAGCCGAGCTGCTCGACCCGTTTCTCCTTCGTCGGCTCGAGCGCCGCGAGATCGCTCGACACCTCGCTCACGAGCCCGTAGGCGAACGAGACCAGCGAAACGAGGAAAAGGAGAAGGAGAAGGACGAGGAACCTGAGCTTGCGGATCCTGCGCCGCTTGGGAGCCTTGCTGCGCTTCCGGAAAAGCACGAAGCGCCGGATTCTAGTCCGCTAGACGGCGCCCGTCCGGAAGAGCGGAGCCGTCGTCGGCTTGGGGACACCTCCGGCCCGTTCGAGCGTCACCGCGACGATGGCGCCGTCGGGCACGTTGCGGGTGAGAGTCACGGCGACGCGCTCGCCGCCGGCGAACGTGCCCGCCGGGGCGGGGTTTCCTCCCTGGATCACCCAGATCTCGTATGTCTTCCCCGGGGGAGCCGGCTCGACCTGTCGCACGACGAGCGTCCCCTCGCCGGACGGCTTGACGATGAGCGAGCCGCTGGCGCCGATGAGATCGACCGCTTCGGGGCGGTCTCCCAGCCGACTGTGGAGCGTCGCCGCCCAGAGCCCGAGCCCGATCGCCGCGCAGGCGGCAACGGCGGCGACCGAGGCGGCGGCAGGAAATGCCCAGCGCGGGCGGAGTGGAAGGACGTTCGGCCGCTCCCGCCGCGCTCCATCGAGGATCCTTTGCCGGAGGGCCGGAGGAGGTGCGGGCATCTCGGCGTCATAGGCGAGGGAGGCAGCGGTCTCCTGGAAGGCGGCAACTTCGTCCTGGCAGTCCGCGCAGCGCGTGAGGTGCTCTTCGAACTCGCGCCGATCGGCGGCGTCGAGCGCGTCGAGTGCGTAGGCGGCGCTCAGCTCGTGAATTCCGGTGCGTTCCATTGTTCCTCTTCGTGGCCGGGCTCCGCCAGCAGCTCCCTGAGGCGGGCCAATCCGGCGAACATCCTGCTTTTGATCGTACCGAGGGGCTCCCCGAGCCGATCGGCGAGCTCAGACTGGGTGAAGCCTCCGTAGTAGGCGAGCTCGAGCGCCTCGCGCTGCTGGTCCGGAAGGCGCCGAAGGGCTTCCTGGACGCGCGCGCGCTGGAGCCGGAGCCACGCCTCGTCCTCGGTCACGTTTGCACTCGGCTCCCGCGCAATCTCGAGCGGCTCGGCCCGGCGCGGTTGTTCGCGGCGGACAGTGTCGACCGCGCGCCGGTGGACGAGCGTGAGGAGCCAGGCGCTCGCCTTGGCGCGGCCGGGGACGAAGCGGGCCGCTGACCGCCAAATAGCCAGGAAGGCCTCTTGCACCGCGTCCTCGGCCAGGGCGGGATCGCGCACGACGCGCAACGCGAGTCCGTAGGCGACGTTCCCGAAGCGGTCGTAAAGCTCGGCGAGCGCGCCGTCGTCCGCCCGCGCGACGAGCGCGACCAGCGCCTCGTCGGAGAGATGAGCGAGGTCTCGCGCCATAGGGGAACGCCTGCGCCGTCGAGGCGCGCTCAAAGCTAACACGGCCATCCCCCTTCATTCGCGTGTCGTCCCATCGCGGTTCGTCGAACCGGACCGGCGCCGGCTGCGAATACGCCGCAAACAACCCCCCAAGGAGGGAGAGGGAATGAAGAGGTTAGCTCTTACATTCCTGGTGGTTCTTGGGGTGGCCGCAGCGGTGACCGTCGCGCTCTCGCGCGGGCCGGCGCCGCAAGCGAGCCAAGCCTCGAGCCACCGGGAAGCACCCCTGATCAGCCAGGATCCGACGGCGGACAACACGGACATCTACGCATTCGTGAGCCCTGACCGCTCGGACACGGTCACGATCGTCGCGAACTACGTTCCGCTCGAGCAGCCCGCCGGCGGGCCGAATTTCGCGAGCTTTGGCGACGATGTTCGCTATGAGCTCAACGTCGACAACACCGGCGACGGAGCCGAGGACATCGTCTACCGGTTCCGCTTCAAGACGGACACGCGGAATCCGAACACGTTCCTCTACAACACGGGCCCGATCGACTCGCTCGACGACGTCGACTGGAATCGCCCGCAGACGTACAGCGTCACGAGGATCGAGAACGGCGTGGCGACTGTGCTCGGCTCGAACCTGCCGACCCCGCCAGTCAACATCGGCCCGCGCTCGACTCCTCATTACGAGGACCTCGCCGCTGACGCCGTCAAGCAGCTGCCCGGCGGGATCAAGGTCTTCGCCGGCCAGCGCGACGACCCGTTCTACGTCGACCTCGGTTCGATCTTCGACCTCGCGGGACTCAGGCCGTTCAATATGGCCCACGCGATCCCGCTCCCCAAGGAGGACGGCGTTGACGGGGTTTCGGGCTACAACACCCACACGATCGCGCTTCAGATTCCCATCAACCAGCTGACTCGGAATCACGCGACGCCGAGCGGCCCGAGTGATCCCAGGGCGGTGATTGGCGTCTATGCGAGCGCCGAGCGAAGGCACATCCGCATCCTCGAGGCCGACGGGACGCCCAGGCAGGTGAGCAGCTGGAGGCAGGTCTCGCGGCTGGGTGAGCCACTCATCAACGAGGCGGTCATCCCCCTCGGGCAGAAGGACCTCTGGAACGCGACCGATCCGGAAGACGATGCGCAATTCGTCAACCGGTACCAGAACCCCGAAGTGACGCGCCTGGAGAACGCGCTCTACCCGGTGCTCGACAACGCACCGGAGACCGGTCGCGGTGACCTGGTCGCAATCCTGCTGACGGGCGTGCCGACGCTCAACTTCACCGGCACGACGAAGGCCGATCTGCTCCGGCTGAACATGGCGATCCTGCCTTCGGAGGAGCCGAGTCGACTAGGCGTCCTCGAGGGCGACTTCGCCGGCTTCCCGAACGGCCGGCGGCTCGCAGACGACATCGTCGACATCGAGCTTCGGGCGTTCGCCTGTGGGTACGGACCGATCGCGGGCCCGCTCATCGAGAGCTTCGGCTTCTGCGACGGCAACGCGAACCGCACGCCGAACAACCAGCTCGGGGACGGAGTGGACAAGAACGAGCGGATGTTCTCGCCGCACTTCCCGTACGTGGCCACCCCGTTCTCGGGCTATGAGGCGGTTCCGCCCACGCCCATGAGCGGTACGTAGGAAGACAACCGGAAGGGGCCTGCCCGCGCAGGCCCTTTCCTCTCTGCGAGGGGAGCCGATGCGCACGAAGATCTTCCTGACACTCGCAGCCCTGGCGGTGGCCTCGGTCGCCGCTCTCTTCGGCGGCGTGCTTGCCGGTTCGTCTTCCGGCGAGCCGGCCGGGCGGTCCGAGCCTCGGGCGATCGCCGCGCAGCTGCTCGCCGGTTTCTCGCCGGGCGACACGGCCGCCTACACGGTCCAGCTCGAAGCTCGCGTCGCCGCGAACCCGCGCGACACTCAAGGCCTCGCCCTCCTCGGGCTCGCCTACCAGCAGCGCGCCCGTGAGACGGGCGATTCGAGCTTCTACCCCCGGTCGGGCGCCGCACTCCGCAAGGCGCTGCGGCTCGAGCCGGGAAACTCCCTGGCGGCGACCGGCCTGGCCGCACTCGCCGCATCGCGCCACCGCTTCGAGGACGCGCGCAGACTCGCCGAGCGGGCCCGCCGCCTTGCTCCCCACAGCGCCGGCCCGCTCGGCGTGCTCGGGGACGCGCTCGTCGAGCTGGGCCGCTACCGCGACGCCTTTGCCGCGTTCGACCGGATGAACGGGCTCAAGCCGAGCCTTGCCTCCTACTCGCGCGTCTCGTATGCGCGCGAGCTCCTCGGCGATTCGCGCGGCGCCATCGCCGCCATGCGGCTCGCTGTGGAAGCGGGTGCCGGAACGCAGGAGCCGCTCGCATGGACGCTCGTCCAGCTGGGGAATCTCTACTTCGACACCGGCCGGCTGCGGCCGGCCTCGCAGGCGTACCGCCGCGCCCTCGTCGTCTTTCCGCATTACGTCCATGCCGAGGCCGCTCTCGGGCGCGTGGCGGCGGCTCGCGGCCGCCACGACGTTGCAGCGCGGCTCTACGGGCGTGCGGTGGAGCGCCTCCCGCTCCCGCAGTACGAGGGCGCTCTCGGCGACGTCCTGTATCTCGGCGGCCGCGACGCGCAGGCTCGGGAGGCCTACGGAGCCGTCGGCGCGATTGAGCGGCTGCTGCAGGCCAACGGCGTCCGCACGGAGCTCGAGACCGCACTTTTCGACCTCGACCACAACAGGCGCCTGACCGACGCGCTCGGCCGTGCCCGCATCGCATACCGCACGCGGAGGAGCATTGAAGGGGAGGACGTTCTCGCCTGGGCGCTCTACAAAAACGGCGACTGCCAGGAGGCGCAGCGGCATTCTGCCCGCGCTCTCCGACTCGGGACCCGCGACGCGCTCAAGACCTTCCACCGCGGGATGATCGAGCTCTGCCTGGGCGACGAACGAGCGGCGCGCGCCTTCCTCAATCACGCGCTCGCAATCAACCCGTACTTCTCGCTCCTCTACGCGCCCGTGGCGCGAAAGGCGTTGCGATGAGGAAGCTGCTGATCTTCCTCTGCGCGGTCGCCGCGCTCGGTCTGCCGGCAAGCGCCGCCGCCCACCCGCTGGGTAACTTCACCGTCAATCGCTTCAGTGCGGTCGAGCTCTCCGGCACGGGCGTGTACGTCCACTACGTCCTCGACCTCGCCGAGATTCCGACCTACCAGGAGGGCGACGGCGCTCGGGCTCCAGGCTTCGCACGGGAGTTAGCCCACGGGCTGGTGCTCGAGTTGAACGGCAGGCGCGTGGCGCTTGTGCCCGCGAAACACAAACTCTCGACGAGGCCGGGGGCGGGAGGGCTTCCGACCTTGCGTTTCGAGGCCGTCTTCCGCACCGCCCGCCCAGCTCACGGAACGACGCTCGTGTTTCACGACGCCAACTTCGCAGACCGCATCGGTTGGAAGGAAGTCGTCGTCGGCGCCGATCACGGGGCCTCCATTCGCTCGTCGACGGTCCCGGCCGAGAGCCGAAGCGACGAGCTGCGGGCCTACCCGAGGGACCTGCTCCGCTCGCCGCTGGACGTCACCTCCGCCAGCGCCGAGTTCACGCCCGGCTCGGGCCCTGGGACGCTCCCGTCGCTCGACGGCGGGACGGCGCCGGAGCGTCCGCGCGGCGGGTTCGAGTCACTGATCGGCCGCGGCAACGTCGGGTTCGGCGTCATCGTGCTCTCGCTTCTGATCGCGGCGTTCTGGGGCGCCGCGCACGCGTTGACGCCCGGGCACGGAAAGGCGATTGTCGCCGGCTATCTCGTCGGCTCGCGGGGCAAGCCGCGTCATGCGGTGCTGCTCGGCGCCATCGTCACCGTCACCCACACGGCCGGGGTCTTCGCGCTCGGCCTCGTCACGCTCCTCCTGTCGCGCTTCATCGTTCCCGAGCGCCTCTATCCGTGGCTCACCGTCGCCTCGGGTCTGCTGGTCGTCGCAGTCGGCGCGTCCATTTTCTGGAGTCGGTGGCGGCACAGGCGTGCTCACGGGCACGGCCATGACCACGATCACGGGCACCCGCACGACCTGCGTGGACTTCTTGGAATCGGCGTCGCCGCGGGACTCCTGCCCTGTCCCTCAGCGCTCGTCGTCCTCCTCAGCGCGATCGCACTCCATCGCATCGGCTTCGGCCTAGTGCTTATCCTCGCCTTCAGCCTCGGGCTGGCGATCACGATCACGTCGATCGGGCTCGTGGCGGTTCTCGCCCGGCGCGCGTTCGGCCGGCTCTCGTTCGAGGGCCGGCTCGCCCAAACCCTGCCTGCCCTGAGCGCCCTCGTCATCCTCGCGGTCGGGATCGGGCTCACCCTCAAAGCCCTTCCAGAGGTGATCTAGATGCCCGGTCTCGACGACAGAATCGCCGCGCTCTCACACGGAACTCCTATCTGGATCGTCCTGGCGGTGGCAGTGCTCCTCGGCCTCCGGCATGCAACGGACCCAGATCACTTGACGGCCGTGACCACGCTTGTCGCGAGCGGCAAGGATCGCGCGGTGCGCCGAGCAGGAGAGCTCGGCCTTGCGTGGGGCCTCGGCCACGCGACCACGCTCTTCGGCTTCGGCCTCCCCATACTCCTTCTGCACGCGTTCCTCCCTGAGCTGGTGCAGCAGGGAGCCGAGACGGCCATCGGGCTCGTGATCATCTTCTTGGCGCTGCGGCTTCTACTTCGGTGGCGGCGCGGCGAGCTTTGCTTCCATGCCCACCCTGAGGCTCACAGCGCACGGACTCGGAGAGGTGCGTTCGCCATCGGCCTCGTCCACGGGACCGGGGGCAGCGCCGGCGTCGGGGTGCTGCTGCTCGCCTCGATCCAGTCCAAGCCGCTTGCAGTCGTCTCGCTCCTGCTCTTGGCGGTCTTCACCGCTGTCTCGATGAGCGCCCTCTCAACCGGAATCGGGCTCACTCTCGTGGCGCGTCCCGTGCGGACGGCGTTCGGGACGATTGCCCCGGCGCTCGGGGCGCTGAGTCTCGCCTTCGGCGTCTGGTATGCCACGGCCGCCTGGAGCGTCGCTCCGTACCCGTTCTAGACCTGCTTAGAATCGGCCCGCCATGGCCGGCATCGACGAGCTGACGCGGAACGCGGTCGACGTGCTCCCGAAGGGGGAGCTCGAGCGCAAGCTCGCCCAGGCGCGCCCGCTTCGGGTGAAGCTCGGCATCGACCCCACCGCGCCCGATATCCACGTCGGCCACGCAATTCCGCTCCAGCGGATGGCCGCCTTCCAGCGCGCCGGCCACGTCGGCGTCCTCATCGTCGGCGACTACACGGGGCGGATCGGCGATCCATCCGGCCTTTCTGCCGAGCGTCCCGTGCTCTCGGACGAGGAGATCGACTCCAACGCGAAGCGCTATTTCGAGCAGGCCTCTCAGATCATCGACCCCGAGAAGACGGAGGTGCGCTTCAACGGCGAGTGGCTGGCGAAGCTGGACTTCGCCCAGGTCGTTCGCCTGACGAGAACGATCACGGTCGCGCGTCTGCTCGAGCGCGACGATTTCGCGAAGCGGTTCACCACACAGACGCCGATCTCGGTGTCCGAGCTCCTCTATCCCTTCATGCAGGCCTACGACTCGGTGGCGATCGAGGCGGACGTGGAGCTGGGGGGGACCGACCAGCTCTACAACCTGCTCGCCGGCCGCGAGGTCATGCAGGCGTACGGCCTCGAGCCGCAGGTCGCGCTCACGACTCCGCTCTTGCTCGGCACAGACGGGCGCAAGATGAGCGCCTCGCTCGGCAACTACATCGGTCTCGCCGAGCCTCCGGAACAGCAGTTCGGAAAGACGATGCGCATCTCGGACGAGCAGCTGCCCGACTACTACCGCCTCGTCATGGAATCGGACGAAGATCCGAGGAAGCTGGAGCCGATGGAGGCGAAGCTGGCGCTCGCGCGCTTCGTCGTGCGGCGCTCGCACGGGGACGAGGCCGCGGAGCGCGCGGAGGCGCACTTCACCCGTGTCGTCCGGGAAGGCCAGGCTCCGGATGACGTTCCGGAGGCGGACTTGCCGGCGGAGGACCCGGTCCATCTGCCCGCCCTCCTGGTCGGGCTCTTCGACGTCCCGTCGACGAGCGAGGCGCGGCGCCTGATCGCGCAGGGCGGAGTCAAGCTCGACGGGGCGGTGGTGAGCGACCTGGACGTGCCGCGGGCGGCGCTTGCGGGAGCGTTGCTACAGGCCGGAAAGCGGCAATTTGTGCGCTTTCGGCCCGCTTGACGCTCCCTCGATCGTTGCTATCATGCGTCGGCTGCCGAAAAGGCTGCATACGAACCGGTCCACCCTCGAGACAACTGGAGCGCCCTTCGACTGAAGCCTGATACGTCCGAGTATCACTTCTTTCCGGGGGCCTCCATGAGCGGAGGCCTTTTTCGTGAGTAGTCCGAGCGGGGCGCGGTCTTTGAAAACTCAACAGCGTGAACGTCGAGATCCTCGACTCGCTTCGGCGTGGTCGGGGTCTAAATGAACCCGTCTCCTCTCTACGAGGGGACTTTGAGCTCAAGCTCATTCCACAAGGTCAGCAACCAGCCTTCGGGCTGAATGCAACGATCTTTCACGGAGAGTTTGATCCTGGCTCAGGACGAACGCTGGCGGCGCGCTTAACACATGCAAGTCGAGCGAGAACCAGC
>DASXRO010000130.1:0-3870 GCA_036506555.1 Gaiellaceae bacterium | reverse complement strand
ATCTCGACCGTCTCGTAGAGGATTTCCTTCTCCGCGAGGAGGATCCGAACGCGGGCGCAGTACGGGCAGCGGGCCGCGTCGTAGAGGGTGAGCATGGGGCCATGCTATCCAGTACAAATCCCAGGACGGGAGCGCGCTATCCTCGCGGTGGCTGTGCCACCTGTCAGCTTCTTCTTTCCCGATCGGACTCGGAGCGTGTCCGAGGCTGGAGCGGCCCTCCTCGTGGCGCAACTCCAGGGCCGGCCTCACGCATCTGAAACGGTTGCCAACCTCGCGGAGCGGATCGCGATCGAGTTCCGTCGAGGCCGCTTTGCCCCACCCGGCCAGGATCTCGAGCTCGATCGGGAGGAGCAGCAGGAGCTCCTCGACACGCTGAAGGCGACCGCTGACTTGTGGCCCGAAGAAGACAAGGACACGCTTCACGAGCTTCAGCTCGCGCTGGCCGTCCAGACGAGCCGACCCGTGCAAAGCGACAAGTAAGCCCCGGCGATGCTGTTGGGGCGCCGGGTCGAGGGTCCCCGGTTCGAGCCCATGCGTCGGCTTTGCTCCTTTTGCGGGGAAAGGCCCGAGACTCGACAACGCGCGAACCCGTGCTTCCCTTGGGCGCGTTCTGACCGGCTACTGCCTCGGCAAAGTCGTCTGGGTGTGACTGTCGCCAGGCTGCACGAGCCCGCTCTCGTAAGCGAGGACGACGGCTTGGATGCGGTCGCGAAGTCCGAGCTTGGAGAGGATGTGGGCGACGTGCGTCTTCGCCGTATGCTCGCTGACGACGAGGTCCGCGGCTATCTCGTGATTCGAAGGCCCGCGGGCGAGCAGCTGGAGAACCTCGCGCTCGCGCTGCGTTAGCTCGGCGAGTGCCGGCGGTGGCTCTGGTGAAACTCGGCGAGAGAACTCCTCGATCAGGCGGCGGGTAATGGCGGGCGAGAACATCGCCCCGCCGTCAGCGGCGATCCGGATCGCGGCCACGAGCTGCTCCTCGGGTGCGTCCTTGAGGAGAAAGCCGCTCGCTCCCGCGCGCAGCGCCTCGTAGACGTACTGGTCGAGGTCGAACGTCGTTAGAACGACGACCCGGGGCGGTGGCTCCGCTCGGGCGAGTATCCGCCTGGTTGCCTCGAGCCCATCGAGCTTTGGCATACGGATGTCCATGAGGACGACGTCCGGCCGCAGCTCCTCGACTGCCTCGATCGCTCGAGGCCGTCCGCCGCCTCTCCAATCACCTCGAGTCCTGTCTCCGCCTTCAGAATCAAGCTGAACCCGGCGCGGACGAGGCGCTCGTCGTCTGCGAGGAGGACTCGGATCGTCACGATCGTCCAGAGGCCAGCGGGAGTCGCGCACGTACAGCGAAGCCGCCCTCGCGCCTATGGCCGGCTTCAAGCTCGCCGCCGAAAAGCGTCACCCGCTCACGCATACCGACGAGCCCGTGCCCGGCACCGTCGTCGCCCGCCGGTCGGCGCCCGGTGTCTGTCACGTCCACCTCCAAGTGCTCCGCCCCGTACCGAACCACCACCTGCGCCGTGGCTGGGCCGGCGTGCTTGAGCGCGTTCGTCAGCGCCTCCTGGACGATCCGGTACGCGGATAGGTCCACGCCTGGCGGGAGGGCCGCCGGCTCGCCCTCGACGGAGAGCTCGACGGGAAGCCCGGCCTCCTTTACCTGCGCGACGAGCGCGTCAAGGTGGCGGAGGCTGGGCTGTGGAACGAGCGCGAGCTCCTCGTCGCCCTGGCGCAACATGCCAAGAAGACGGCGCATCTCGGCGAGCGCCTCGCGGCCGCTCGCTTCGATCGAGTCGAACGCTTCCCGAGCCTCTTCCGGCTGCGTCGTGAGCGAGCGCCGCCCCCCGCGCGCCTGAACGACGATCACGCTGATTGCGTGCGCGACGACGTCGTGGAGCTCGCGCGCGATCCGGACCCTCTCCTCCGCGACGGCCGCGCGCGCCTTCTCCTCCCGCTCGCGCTCAGCGGCCAGGACCCGCGCCTCGAGATGCCGCTCGCTGAGCCGTCGATGCCGGATCGCACGACCGGCCAGCCACGGCCCGCCCACTACGAAGAGGAAGAAGACGTAGGTGCCCCGGTCCGCTCCCTCCGGGTCGGCGGCGACGACGCCGAACACGACCCCGAGCATCGCGAGGACACCGGCGACGGCCTGCCAGCTGCCGGTGTGCGCTCCGACCGAGTAGAGCGCGACGAGCAGCGCGACCCAGACGCCAAACGCCGCGTCGCCGGAGAGCGGGAACAGAAGCGCCGAGGGGAGGAAGGTGCCTGCGACGACGGCGAGGACAGCCAACGGCGCCCGTACGCGCCACGCCAGTGCGAGCGTCATCGAGAGGGCGAGCGCCGCGTAGGCGGCGTGCTCGCCGTCGATCTCCCGTGTCCAGATCTCGACCTGCGCGAGGACGGCTAGACCGAGTGCGAACAGCAGATCGGAGCGGCTCCGCACGAAGCGAGTCAGAGCCATGTGCGGAAGGTAACGCACGCTCGCACAATCCACATCAGCCTGACGAGCGATTCGGCGGCGCCGAAAGATCGCTCGCACGAGCGAGGCGACATCGTGCGCGGCGGCGATGCGCTCCCGGCCCCTCGCTTTTAGCTTGATCGCGAAACCGAGGAAGGAGCTGCGTCATGACAGCCGTGGTCGAACAGGTGGTGACTCGAGCGATTCCCCGAACTGATGGGCGTTCGTGGCTGAGGTGGGGGACCGCCGTCTTCGCGGGCTTCGAGACGGTTCATCTCACGGGCGGGACGCTTGGCAACGACTGGGAAGGGTGGCGGACCTTTTTCGAGAACACGGCGTTCGTCGCCGTAACCGGCCTCGTCCTCGTCGGGCTGACATATGGGCTCCTAGTCCGCTGGGGCCTCAAGCCCTCGCCGCGAGGGCGGAACCGCCTCGCGCTTACGGGGCTCGCTGCCGGAATGCTCTCGGTGGCCTCCTATGCCGCCTTCTTCATGTGGGCGCCCGTCTTGATCGCGCCAGGCGCCGTGCTGCTAGGACGAGCGGGGCTCGCTCAAGCGCAGGAAGGGCAAGGAGGGCGCGCATACGCCGCGGCCGGAGCGTTCCTCGGGCTCGCGAGCCTCGCCGTCTTCCTGGCCATGGCCACGTACCCGGCCTTCCATCACGGCAACTACCCCTTTGGCTTCTGATGCGGAACCCCCTCGCAGGTTCGAGTCCTGCTTAGGCCGCGCCGCCCCCGAACACCTCCGCTGCGCGTCGGACGAGCTCTTCCTGCGGAACGCCTTTCAGGTGTTGCGCCAACCCCCATCTGTGTCCGAACGGATCCAGGATCTGTCCGTGCCGCTCGCCCCAGAATGCGTCCTGCAGCGGAGAGTAGACCTGCGCGCCTTCAGCGAGCGCTCGCTCCCATAGCTCGTCGACCGCGTCCGTCGTGATCGTGAGCGCGCCGTATGTGCCGCCGAGGGTCAGCGGCGAGACGGCGCCGAATTCCGGGAACTCGTCGGCGATCATGACCCGCGAGTCGCCGAAGACGAGCTCGATCTGCATGAAGCGCCCGTCCGGCACCGGCACGCGGGCGCCGACGCGCGCACCGAGCGCTCGCTCGTACCACTCCGCTGCGCGGGCGGCGTCACGAACGACGATGTGCGGAGTCACCTCTGTCACGTTGCTCTCCTTTGCCTCGACAATTCGATCGAGAAGACGGCGATGAGAACGAGTGCCAGCAGCGGGAGCGGCCGGGAGGGAGGGATACGCGTAGTGGCCAGGCTAGAGGCCGGACTTGAGGGCGCCATGGCTCGGGAGCAACGCGTTAGGCATGAGCAAGTACACGGTCCAGCGGCCGAGGCACTTGGCTGAGATCCAGCGCGTCGACGAGCAAGGCCGCGGACTGGATCTTCCGGCCGCTGTGGGTGCCCATGAAGCGC
>DASXRO010000129.1:0-24868 GCA_036506555.1 Gaiellaceae bacterium | reverse complement strand
GTTCCTCGGATCGGGGATCGTGGGCGAGGTCATCGGCCCGGTCTGGCCGCTGCCGCCCGGCTGGTTCACGAGCACGATGCTGGCCCTGAACATTGCAGTCGGCGGCACCATCGTGTTCACGCTGCTCGCTGTGTTCGCCAGAGAGCGCCGCGATGCGTTAGCAGCGCTCAGGCAGGAACAGGTGAAGGCCGAAAACCTCCTGCTCAACATCCTGCCGCGCTCGATCGCCGACAAGCTGAAGGCCCAAACCCAGCCGATCGCGGACCAGTTCGGGTCGGCCTCGATCCTGTTCGCCGACGTGGTCGACTTCACGCCCTGGTCGGAGCGGCTTCCACCGGCCGAGGTGGTCGGCTACCTCGATCACCTGTTCAGTCACTTCGACGAGCTCGCGGAACGGTACGAGCTCGAGAAGATCAAAACGATCGGCGACTGCTACATGGTCGCCGCCGGCGTTCCAACACCACGCCCCGACCATGCTCGCGCGCTCGCGCTCATGGCGCTCGACATGCTCGAGGCGATGGGCTCGGACGACGAAATGGGGCACCTCGGCCTCGAGCTCCGGGTCGGCATCAATTCGGGCCCGGTGGTGGCCGGCGTGATCGGCCGGAAGCGCTTCCTCTACGACCTCTGGGGCGACGCCGTAAACACCGCCAGTCGCATGGAATCCCATGGGACGCCGGGGCGGATCCAGATCGCTCGCGCGACATACGAGCTGCTCGCCGACGAGTTCGAATGCGAGCCGCGAGGGACGATCGTGGTCAAGGGGAAGGGCGAGGTCGAGGCGTGGTACCTCATTCGTCCACGAGGCGACCGCCTATCAGTCGCCAATCACGGGGCCGGCCAGCCCACGGTCCCCGATAGGCGCCTGGCGGGGCGAGAACCCATCCCGCGCACATCCCGCACGAGGTCGCCGGAGGCTCCCGCGGACCCCGGGTAATCGCCGCAAGCAGTCCGGAGAAACGCCCTGCTCATACTGCAAATCCCCGGCGATTGCGCATCGCGCCGTCAAGCGCAGCCGGGATCCCGGGGACGACGGCGAACGCGGTCCAGACGTTCCACGAGATGTTCGGCTCGCTCGGCCCATTCCTGAGCGAGAAGGCGCAGCCTCAGGTCGCTCTTAGCGGCCGCTCGCGCCGGCGCGAGTGGAGTCATGCGCACCCTCGGCCCACGCCGGGGGAGGGAAGCCACGACGCCCTCTCGCCCACTCGTAAACAACGCGTATTCTTGGAACCGCCCAGGTTACTCGTCGAGCTTCGAAGCGTCGACGTGGTCAAGACCGAGCAAGCGCCCACCCCGATGGAGATCAGCCAGACGTGAATGACGGCGAGCACACGGTTCGGCGCTCCGCTGTCATGAGGCAGACGAGGTGGCTGGCGCTCGTGATCCTCTGCCTGGGAGACCTGATGATCGTCCTCGACGTGACCATCGTCGGCGTGGCCCTGCCGACGATCCGCAGCGATCTGGGCTTCTCCGCGAGCTCGCTCGCTTGGGTGGTGAACGCCTACCTGATCGTGTTCGGCGGCTTCCTGCTGCTGGCGGGGCGGCTGGGCGACCTGTTCGGGCACAGGCGGTTGTTCCTGATCGGGATCGCTCTCTTCACGGTGGCCTCGCTCGGGTGCGGACTCGCAAGCTCGAAGGGTGTGCTGGTCGGCGCACGGGCGATCCAGGGGCTGGGCGCCGCCACCGTGTCCGCGGTCGCGCTTTCGCTCATGATCATGCTCTTCACGGAGCCGGCCGAGCGAGCGAAGGCGATGGGCATCTTCGGCTTCGTCGCCTCCGGCGGCGGCTCGCTTGGCGTGCTCCTGGGCGGGATCCTCACGGACGCGCTCAACTGGCACTGGATCTTTCTCGTCAACGTCCCCATTGGGCTCGCTGTGATGGCGCTCTCGCTCAGGCTGATCCCGGACGAGCGCGCGGCTGTCGGCGCCCGGCGAGTCGACGTCGCCGGCGCCGCCGCCGTCACTGCTGCGCTGGTGACCGCCGTCTACGCAATTGTGAACGGCAACGAAGTCGGCTGGACGACGCTGCGGACGCTCGGCCTGCTCGCCGCGTCCGCGACCTTCGTCGCGATCTTCCTTGGGATCGAAGGGCGCGTTCGCGCGCCACTGGTCCCGCTCCGCCTCTTCCGCTTTCGCAACATAGCCGTCTCAAACGCGGTTGGCGTGCTTTGGTCCGGCGCCATGTTCGCTTGGTTCTTTCTCACGGCTCTCTATCTCCAGCTCGTGCTCGGGTACAGCCCGCTCGAGGTCGGACTCGCATTCCTGCCGGGGAATCTGGTTATGGGGGCAATGTCGATCGGCTTGTCCGCGAAGCTGGTCACGCGCTTCGGCATTCGACCTCCGCTCAGTGCCGGATTACTCCTCGCCGCCCTCGGACTCTTGCTCCTGGCGGGAGCACCGGTGGATGGCGAGTTCGTCGTTGACGTCCTCCCAAGCATGATCCTGCTGGGTCTCGGCGCCGGCACCGCCTTCAATCCGGTTCTGCTTGCCGCGATGAGCGACGTGGAGCCGAGCGAGGCAGGGCTCGCGTCCGGTGTCGTCAACACCTCTTTCATGATGGGCGGCGCACTGGGGCTGGCCGTCCTGGCAACTCTCGCGGCCTCTCGAACGAATGCGCTCGACGCCGACGGAGAAGTGCGTCTAGCCGCGCTCACAGGCGGCTACCACTTGGCGTTCCTCGTCGGTGCGATCTTTGCCGTGGCCGCCGCTGCGTTGAGCGCTCTCTTGCGTCCTGCTCAGACAGGGCAAGCGGCGGACGAAGTTAAGGGAGCAGCTGTTGGTGAGCCAGCTCCATGCAGCCCGTTCTCAGCCGGGAAACGGCCCGGCACCGCACCGGATCTCGCATGAGGTGCAAAAGCGGGGGCAGAGCCGAAGGAGTCCGATTCCGGCAAACGGGGCGCTTGCACCTGATTGATGATCAGGCCTGGGATGCCGGCCAGTCCTTGGACGAACGAAAGTGCTCGAACAGGACGTGACGGCGGTGGCGAACCTGGATATTACGGCGACGTGCTCATCAAGACGACGGACGCCGGGCCTTTCACTGCTCCGCCATGTTGACGCTCACGCACAGGTGCCCGCCGTTGTTGTCGTAATACCCCGGACGACCTTGGTAGTCCCCCTCCGTAGCAGACTCTCCGAGCGAAAACGCGTCTGCGAAGCCGAGGAAGAGTCGCGTCGCCCCTGGCGGCACGCGGAACGTCCGGTCTCTGCCGTCGCCGACGAAGAATGTCTGGCCGACTCGGGGCGCCAGAGTTCGAAACCGCTCGTGCTTGGTGAAATCAAGCCGTCTTGGCGCGAAGTTCGCCGGAGGATCGTCGGTGAGGAAGACCCCGACGAGGAACTGGCCGTGTCGTCGATCGACGATCCCCGAGATGCCGCCGTACGACGTGATGTCCGTCTCACCTTTTCCGTCGCCTCCCGGCCCCTTGTACGGAAGGGAACCCATCCGTGCCGTGACCTTTCCCTTGACGGTCGGAAACGTGACGACGCTCACGCCCCCCGGTAGCTGCACGCTCGGCGGCATGGCTCCTCCGCCCCCTCCGCCGGGAGCCGGCGCGAAATCCGAACCGGCACCGAAGATGTTCGCCTGCCCCGAGACCATCGTGAGGCCCGCTGGGCACGAGGTTTCTCCCGCGGCCGTGGAGGCCGCCGGCTCGGTCATCGCCGCCCGCGTGGTCGAGCCTTGGGTCATCGACCCACTTTCGCCCCCGCCACAAGCCGCCAGAGCGGCGGCCCCGATCACCACCGGCACAAAAGTGACTTTCACCACGAAGACATTGTTGCGCGACCGCACTTCGTCTTCCAGGGCGCCCGACAAAGGGTCGAACTCGTTTCTCCGTAGAGTTATCCTGCGAAAGAGACTGGAGGAACAATCTTCCGGGTGACGCTGGGCATGCTGCGAGACGATTGGTGGTGGCCCTGGTGGGTCAGCACCCTGATCGACCTCGCCGTCGTGGCGATCGCTGTCGCCGTGTATTTCGCGAGCAGGCGTCGCGCAGTCAGGCTTGTCGCAGCGACGTTCATCCTTGCCGGCCTGGTCGCGGCGATTGTGGCGCCGATCGTCATGAGCGACGACTCGAACGGGCGGATGAACCGGATGGAGCCCGACAACGCACCCAAGATGACCCCTTAGCCGAGAGGCGCTCGAGGGCGTGCGGAGCAACCCAGAGACCGACTCGGTGGAGGATTTGCCGCCCGGCCTTGCGCCGATGAGCGACCGTTGGGTGGGCATCTTGAGCGGGGAGAGCATCCTCGCCTTTCCGCAGCGAGCCGGAAGGCGCCTCTTCGGCCTGATGCCGAGCCCTTGGCGATGCAAGTTTTGCAATGCGCCGTTCCGCGGTCCGTGCGCGGGAACGATGAAGCGGATCGGGTACACGCCTTCGAGCAAGAACCCGAAGATCTGCGCGCGCTGTATCGAGTATGCCCCGGAAGGTGGCGCCATCGTGCCGGTCACGGTCCTCTTCGCGGACGTGCGTGGGTACACGTCCCTCTGTGAGCGGATGACGCCGGCTGAGGTGGGCACGTTCGTGAACCGCTTCTACCAAACCGCCTCGTCGGCTCTTCTCGCTCAGGAGGGCCTACTTGGCCAGATTGCAGGCGATGAGGTCGAAGGTCTCTTCGTGCCGGGGCTGGCTGGCGCGCACTACCGAAAGAAGGCAGTCGAAGCGGCGCGGTCGCTCGTGCGAGTCGTCCGCTACAGCGAGTCTCCGGGAGGAACGCTCGAGGTCGGGATCGGAATCGCGAGTGGCCAGGAGTTCGTCGGCAACGTCGCGGGCGGCGGCTACAAGGATTTCGCCGCAGTCGGCGACGTCACCAACACGGCTGCCCGGCTGACCTCCTCTGCGGCCAACGGCCAGATCGTCATCGACGCGGAGACCTATGCGGACGTTGCTCGCGCATATCCGGATGCTCGGCAAGAGCGGGTCACGCTCAAAGGCAAGCAGGAACCGGTCGAGGCGTACTGGATTCCACCGTAGAGAAAGACTTCACCGCTTGACCGGCCTGTCAAGCCGGAGGTCGCGGGTCGTCCCTCCGGCTTCGGGGTCAAGGCAATCCCCAGCTGCGCGGCTGAGGAAGCTCGACGACCTGCTGGGTCACGCCGCCGCCGGACGCGCTTTCACTCCTGCTTTGCGCGCGAGAAGCAGGCATCTCGATCGGGATCTCCAGGCATTCGCAACGGACGAAATGCAGCAGCCGGCCGGGCGCTTGCCCCGCGCTGCCGCTTTTGCGCGAATAGCAGAAGCGCTCGGCCCAGGCATGTCGCGGGTCGCTCACATGGCGACCGCACCCGCGGTAGTCACGAAAGGGTCTGCAAGCGAGTACGTACGTGCGCACGTAACCGAGGAGTAGCGGGAGGACGCTATGAACCTGCGACCCTCAATGTCGTTTGCTCGCGGACGTCCAGTGTTGACGGTTCTCGGGCAGCAGAAGGGCAGCAAACGCTCGAAATCAAGGCTAATCAATCCTGCGCAAACCAGGCGCTAGAGGGCGGGCGAGCCGCATGAATAGAGCGATTAAGCGTCGATCGTCACCAATCGTCGCTTCCGTCGAACAAGCCTGTCACACCGGAGGTCGCGGGTTCGAGTCCCGTCGCTCCCGTAAAAGTCCTGCAAATGCCCATCTATGTCCCTGATGAGGCGCTAACCGAGGGCCTTGGGGCAACAAACGGGCCGCACTCGCGCCGGGCCACCTCGCTCGCGCAGCCCTTCCGCGACTGCCGGCCAGTTCCCCGGTTGACCCCACGTATAACTACGCGATGTAGTAGAAGGTCACCGCCGCTCGTGCCTGTCATAATCGGCTTCGCTTTCGCCTCGGCCGTGGCGCCGGCGTCTGTGCAGCAGGACTACCTGCTGCAGGCCCGGCAGATGCAAGCTCTCTCGTTCGCGGTTCACATCCCGCTCGTCTGCTTTGGGATCGCGCTCCCGGCGCTAGTGCTGTTCGCCGAGTGGCTGTACCTGCGCAGCGGCGACGAGCTCTACCGGACGCTGGCGCTGCGCTGGACGAGGGTGATGGTCGCGCTGTTCGCGGTCGGGGTGGTGACCGGCACCATCCTCAGCTTCGAGCTGGGGCTTTTGTGGCCGAACTTCACCGCCACATTCGGGAGCGTGTTCGGCCTCGGCTTCGCGATCGAGGGCTTCTCCTTCTTCATGGAGGCGATCTTCATCGGCATCTACGTCTACGGCTGGGACCGCCTTTCTCCGCGCGCCCACTTCGCGAGCGGGATCCCGATCGCAATCGCAGGTTTCACCGGCTCGCTGATGGTGATCTCGGTCAACGGCTGGATGAACCACCCGAGCGGTTTTCGTCTGCGCGACGGCAAGGCGGTCGACGTGCACCCGTTCGAGGCGCTGTTCGCGAACAGCTACTTCTGGCACGAGCTCGTGCACATGTACGTGGCCGCCTACATCGTCACCGGCTTCCTGCTCGGGAGCGCCTACGCCGTCGCGCGCCTGCGCGGGCGCTGGGGCCGCTATGAGCGCACCGCGCTCGCGATCGCGCTGACGGTGGCTGCGCTGGCCGCGCCCGTCCAGGTGCTGGTCGGAGACTGGAACGGGCGCGTCGTCGCGAAGGCCCAGCCGACCAAGCTGGCCGCGCTCGAAGGGCTCGGCGACACCACGAATGGCGCACCCGTGCATCTGCTCGGCTGGTACAGCGACGGGCAGGTCAAGTACGGAATCCGAATCCCGAAGCTGCTCTCCCTGCTCGCCAAGCACGACCCGGACGCAACCGTCCGCGGCCTCGACGCCGTCCCGCCCGATCAGCGTCCGCCGGTCAACGTCGTCCGTCTCGCCTTCCAGACCATGGTCGGGATCGGCACCCTGCTCGCCCTCCTTGGCCTCGCCTACCTCGCCGTTCGGCTGAGGCGGAAACGGCTGCCAGAGTCGCGATGGTTTTACCGGGCGCTGGTCGCCGCGGGGCCGCTCTCGCTCGTCGCCCTCATCGCCGGCTGGGTCACCACGGAGGTCGGCCGCCAACCCTGGGTCGTCTACCGGGTGATGCGCACCTCGCAGGCCGTCACCGGCGCCGGCGGCATCCCCGTCGGGTACGGCGCGCTCGCGCTCGTCTACCTCGGGCTGGCGCTCGCGATCGCGTGGATCCTCGTGCGGCTGGCGCGAGCGCCGCTCTCGGAGGCCTGACGTGCACCTCCACGACTTTCCGCTGATCTTCGCGCTGATCGGGCTCGCCTTCTACACCGTGCTCGGCGGGGCCGACTTCGGCGCCGGCTTCTGGCAGCTCACCGCCGGCAAAGGCCCGCACGCCGCCTCGATCAGGGACCACGCCCACCACGCGATGGCGCCCGTTTGGGAGGCCAACCACGTCTGGCTCGTCTTCCTCCTCACCGTCGTCTGGACCGCCTACCCGACCGCGTTCGGCTCGATCGCCTCGACGCTCTCGATCCCGCTCTTCATCGCCGCCCTCGGGATCATCCTGCGCGGGGCGACGTACGCCCTCCGCGCCGGAACATCGGCTCCCGGCGAGCTGCGCCTGATCGACACTGTCTTCTCGCTCTCGTCGATCCTGACGCCGTTCGCGCTCGGCACCGCCGTCGGAGGCATCGCCTCGCGGCGGGTACCGGTCGGCAACGCCGCCGGCGACGAGTTCTCGAGCTGGCTCAACCCCACCTCCCTCCTGATCGGCGTTCTCGCCGTTGCTACCGCCGCCTACATGGCCGCCATCTTCCTCTGCGGCGACGCCGCCCGCCTCGGCGAGCGCGACCTCGAAGCGCAGTTTCGGAAACGCGCGCTCGGCGCCGGGGTGATCGCCGGCGCGATCGCACTCGCAGGCGTGGCGGTGCTGCGTTCCGACGCGCATCCCCTATACCACCGTCTCGTCGACGGAAGAGGATTGGCGGGTCTCGCCGTTTCGATCGTCGCCGGGCTCGTCACACTCGCTCTCGTGTGGCGGAGGCGCTACGAGCCCGCGCGTTACAGCGCCGCCCTTGCCGTCGCCGCGATCGTCGCCGGCTGGGCGCTCGCGCAGGCGCCTGTCTTTCTCCGCGGTCTGACGATCGAGCAGGCGGCTGCCTCCCACGACACCCTCGTCGCCATCATCGTCGCAGTCGTGGCCGGCGCCGCGATCCTCTTCCCCTCCCTCGCGCTGCTCTTCAGCCTCGTCCTCCGCGGCACCCTCGACCCCGCGCAGACCACCAGCCCGCCAGCCCCCGCCGGGCGAATGCTCCTCTCCGCCTCAACGCCGGGACTGCTCGCCCGACTCGCCGGCGCCTGTCTCCTCGCCGGGATCGGACTCACCACCATCGCGAACGCAGGCTGGGCGCACGCGATCGGAATCGCCTCCCTCCTCGCCTTCATCGCGATCGGCTTCCCGGCCGCCCTACCACCCGACATCCTCAGGTCGCGGCAAAGCGAAAGGAGCACAAAACGCTGACGGCCCCGAGGACGTTCACGCGCCCGAACACCATCCCGCGCAGATCCCGCACGAGGTTGCCGGTAGCCTCCCGGCGGCGCCCGCCCCCGCCGGACGACGACGGGAGAAAAAGCCCTGGTGTCGCATCGAATCCCCGCCTAGCTCGGGCCAGCCCCGGAGAGCTGTGTCCGGCCTGTGACGCCGGAGGTCGCGGTTCGAGTCCCGTGGCTCCCGCCTCTTAAACGCCAAGTCCTGCGAACCCGAAGGTCCGCAGGACTTGACGAGGCGATCCTGCCGGAGTCGGCGGGCGACGCCGGCCGGCTTGCCCCCTGCCTGTCAACCGGTTGAGGGGCGCGCCTCCAGCGTCTCTTTCGCGGTGGTTTCGACTCGATCACGAGCCTGCCGGTCCCAGGCGATGTCGAGGAGGACGAGGGCGAGGTTCGCGCCCACCGACGCTCCGACGATCGCGGTGACGAGGGCCAACAGGTCGTCCGCTGCGTGGAAACCGAGCCAGGCGCCGAGGAGCCCGGCTGCGACCGCCGCCGCGAGGCCCGTGGTCTTCGTCCGGGCCGTCCAGTCGCGGTTTACCCAGGCGAAGCAGACGCCGAGGCCGATCGGCAAGCCCACCGAGAGGCCTGCGAGCAGCTCGTCGTCGAGAGGCGTGCCGGGCATGGTCGTCATGACGACCAGGACGCCGAGGAACCATCCGCCCAGGCCGAGCACAACCGGGTAGACCGTCCGCAGCGTCGCGCTCGCCTTGCGCCCGAAGCGCCCTTGCCAATGCACCCGGCGAGACATCCACAAGAGCGAGAGCACAGTGAGGAGCGCGAGGCCGACCATCGAGCCGGCGATGCCCTTCGCAAGCGCCGTCTGCGGGAGCTCAGGCGTGAAGTCGACGCGTTGAGACCGGTAGAGCGAGTCGTCGACCCGGCCGCTCGCGAAGAAGGTGTTGATCAGCCGGCTGCTGGCTTCGGGCTGGTACGTCCAGAAGTCGGTCGAGTGCCCGAATCCGGCTAGCACGATCTGGTGGCCGTTCGGCAGGTAGGGGAGGAGCTCCTTCCTCGCGACCTGCGGCGGCGTCGCGAAGTCGAGCTCACCGCTGACGAGGAGCGTCTCGACCTCCGACGTCCGCACACGGCTGTACTCGTCCTCGTCCGGTGCTGCCGGCCAGCCATTGGCCAACCGGCCGCCACCCCAGACGAACGCCGTTGCCGCAGAGCCGAGGTTCGAATCGAGCCTGTGCTCGCCGGAGGAGAAGTAGTCCTTTGCCGCTTGAGCATCGGGTCTCGCGGCGGCGGCGTACTGGCCCCAGACGAATACCTCCGGGAAGGCGAACTCGGCGGCGAACGACTGGAACCAGAACCCGCTTGCATCGCCCTCGGCCGCGGAGAGCCACGAGCCCAGCGTCGTCGGAGCGTAGATCGGCGCATCGAGCTCCGAGGTCGACTCCATGAGTCCGAAGAACGAGGCGACGCGCACGTTGCCCTCCCCGATAGGCAGGAAGAACCAGCGGTCAGGGATCTCGGTCCGCTTCATCAACGCCGCGAGGTCGTCGGTCCGATTACTGCAGGTGGCGTCCTTCGAGCAGAGGTCGGAGTAGCGCCCGATCAGCTCGTCGGTCGTCTTCGCGTCCCAGAGGAAGTTGCCGGGCGGATTCACCCCGATCATCACCGAGCGATGGATGCTCTCGGGGTAGCGCCAGGAGTAGATCATCGCCGTGCGCGTTCCGGCGCTCTCGCTCAAGAGGTTGATGCGACGGTAGCCGAGCGCCTTGCGAACCGCCTCGAGATCGTCGACCTGCTGCGCGAGGCCGTAGCCGTCGAGATCGACGCCGTCGTTCGCCAGTCGACCCGCGCAAGCCCGGAAGCCGTCGGCGTACGCGTGGAACGACTTCTCGGCGAGATAGTCCGTCGAGTGCTTCAGCGCCGACTCGACCTCCGGACAGTCGAGCCGGACGGCGCCGTCCACGCCCCGGTAGCCGACGAGGACGACGTCGTGGTCGTCGGCGTACCGATTTGCCCTCTTGAACTCCATGTTCGTGAGCCCGGGCCCTCCTTCGAGGCGGAAGATCGGTTCTCCCGGATGGTCCGAGCGAGCGTGGATACGAGTCACCGGGAGCGCGATCAGCCGCGAATGCGGATCGGCCCGATTCTCGGGTGCGACAAGCGTGCCGCAGTCGGCGGCGTAGCCGCCGTTCTCGGTGTCGTAGCTGCACCGCTCGAGGATCAGGTCGCCTGCTTGTGCAGCCTTGGGCAAGGAGACCGGATCGGAGTCAGGCCCGAACCGGAGGTACGCGAGGCCGAGCACCGCCAGCCCGATGAGAGCGAGGGCGACGATTCGTGTCGGTGTGACGCCGGCCATGGGATTCCTTTCGCGGTCACCCCCGGGCCGTCAAGGCCCGGGGGTTGACCATTGGTCTAGGCCGAGGCGGGGGTCGGCTTCGTCTCGGGCGGAGCCTCGGATTCGGACGGGTCGAAACGAGGCAGCCACTGGAGCCAGCTCGGCAGGTACCAGTTCCAGTCTCCGAGCAGCTTCATCGTCGCCGGCAGAAGCACCGCGCGGACGATCGTTGCGTCGATCAGGATCGCCGCCGCAAGCCCGACGCCGAACTGCTTGAGGATCAGGATCTGGAGCGTGGCGAAGACGGAGAAGACGCAGACCATCACGAACGCAGCGCTCGTGACGACGCCCGCGGTCGTCTTGATGCCGTGTGCAACGGCTTGCTCAGTGTTCATGCCGCGGTCGTAGGCCTCCCGAATCCGACTCAGGATGAAGACGTGGTAGTCCATCGAGAGCCCGAAGAGGATCACGAACAAGAAGATCGGCAAGAAGGAATCGATGCCCGCCGTCGACTCGAAGTCGAGGAAGCCCTTGCCCCAGCCGTGCTGGAAGACGAGCACGAGAACGCCGTACGCGGCCGCGACCGAGAGCAGGTTGAGGATGATCGCCTTGATCGCAATGACGAGCGATCGGAAGGCGACGAGGAGAAGAGCGAACGCGAGCAGGAGCACGAAGCCGAAGACGAGCGGGGCGACGGACTTGATCTTGTCGCCGAAGTCCTTCGACTCCGCCGTGAACCCGGTCACGCCGACCTCGACATCCGGCAGCGCGCCGACGGTGGCGGGGACGACATGGTCCCGCAGGCTCGCCAGCGACGCGTTCGAGGCTGCGTTGGAGCCGTTGCCCTCGATCGCAATCGCGATGTTGGCCACCGTTCCGGCGTCATTCACGTCGATCGTGATCGGCCCCTGGAGCCGGTCGCTTGCCAAAGCGCGCTTCTGGAGATCGCCGATGGCCGCCTGCACGGCGGGTGCGTTGATGTCCGGCGCTTTGACGACGACGTTCGCCGGAATGGCCTTTCCGGGAAACGCCTCCTGCATGTGGTCGTACACCTGGATGACGGCCAGGGACTTCGGGAACGTCTCCGGGCTCGGGTTCACCGTGCGGAGTTGAAGGGCGGGTAGCCCGAGGGCGACGAGCAGTCCGCCCGCGATCGCGACCGAGAGGAGCGGCCGGCGCAGCACGCCGTCGATGATCGCGCCCCAGAGCCGCGGCTCCCTGTTTGCGCTGCGGAGCCGACGAATCAGCGGCACACGGCCTCGCTCGACCCGCTCCCCGAGGGAGCAGAGGAGGGCGGGCAGTACGGTCAGCGAGCCGACCACCGCGACCGCTACCACGATGATCGTGCCCATGGCGAAGGCCGACATGCCCTGGACGCCGGCGAAGAACATCCCGCCCATGGCGATGATCACCGTCAGGCCCGAGATGAGCACCGAGCGACCGGAGGTGGCTGCGGCAGCTGCGACCGCGGCGGATGCGCTCCGCCCCGCCGCCCGTTCCTCGCGTTCCCGCTTCAAGTAGAACATCGAGTAGTCGACGCCCACCGCGAGCCCGATCAGGAGGATGACCTCGTAGACCGACTGGTCTATCGGCACAATCGAGCTCGGCAGAGCGACCAGCCCGAACGTCGCGAAGATCGCTGTGAGTGCGAGCAGGAGCGGAATACCGGCCGCTACCAGCGCCCCGAACGCGAGCGCGAGGATGATGAGCGTGACGGGGAGGGACAGGATTCCAGCCTTCTTGAGATCGTCCCCGAACGCCCCTTCGATCTCCTTCTCGATACTCGCATCGCCGAACTCGCCGATGAAGAGCTGGGGGTGAGCCTTCTGGACGCCACCCACCGCAGCAACGACGGGATCGATCTTGTCCGCGGCATCGTCAGCGTCGCCGCGAATGTCGAACTCGACGAGCGCGGCGCGTCCGTCTTCCGCGATCTGGCCGGCGTTCTCGGAGTCGAGCGGCGAGCGAACGTTCTTCACCGCGTCGAGCTTCGAGACCCTTGCGACGACATGCTGGACCGCGGCCCGGAACGCAGGATCGGTCGCCACGAGCGTGTCGCTCTGGACGAGGACGCTCTCCGCGGCGGGCAGCTTGAAGCCCGCGTCGAGAATCCTGTCTGCGCGTCCGGACTCGCCCACGCCCGAGGTGTCCTGGTCGATCTCGGTCGTGCCCGTGGCGTTGCCGAGAGCGAAGGCGACAATGACGAACGCGAACCAGCCGAGGATTGCGGTTTTCCGATGCTGGGCACTCCAGCCGCCCATCCGGGCCGCGAGATTCTTTGGCTTCGTTACGGACATGAGCTTCCTCCTTCGAGTTCGAGAACTCCGGGATCGACGTTACGGCTGCGGCGGCGCCATGACATCGTCGGAAGGCTGGATTCGCCCTCGAACCGGCCGACGATCTCGAGTCCTACTCAGGTAGGAGGCGCCCCGTCAGACAGTGCGGTACGTTCAGCGCGTGAGCCGGAGCAGGATCAGCTACGTCGCGCGCGAGTACTGGTTCGAGCTGCTGATCGGTGTACTCGCCGTCGCAGCGATGCTCGAGCTCGTCATCGGACGAAACTCGCCCGGCGCACCCGACACGACGCTGTGGTTCTCGGTGCCCGCGGTGGCGGTCATGGTGCTTCCGCTCTTCGCCCGCCGGCCCTTCCCGTTCGCTGGTCCGGCGGCGTACTGGCTCGGCGCCGCAGCGCTCTCGTTCGTCGACGGCGTGCTGGTCCCGTTCATGGTCGCCCTGTTCCCCATCGGAATGGCGTCCGCCTTCCTGCTCGGGAACCTGCGCAGCAACCGACAGGCGTGGACCGGGTTGGCAATCGTGCTCGGAAGCATCACGACCGTCGTCTTCAACATCCCCGGCCACGCGACGCCCGAGCTGCTCTTCATCCCAGTTGACTTCGGGATCAGCTGGGCGGCGGGCTTCGCCCTGCGGGAACGTGCCGAGAAGGCCGAAGCGGCAGAGATCCGTGCGGCTCAGGCGGAACGAGAGCGCGAGGCGGCCGCGCGCATCGCGGTGGCCGAGGAGCGGGCGCGGATCGCTCGCGAGCTTCACGACATCGTCGCGCACGCCGTCAGCGTGATGGTGCTCCAGGTCGGCGCCGTCAGGCACAAGCTCCCCGATGGGCTCGCCGAGGATCGCGATGCCCTTAAGGACGTCGAGCGCGCCGGCCGCACAGCGCTGGCCGAGATGCGCCGTCTCCTGGCCGCCATCCGCCCGGACGGGGACGAGGCCGAGCTCGTGCCCCAGCCCGGCCTCGACGGCCTCGACTCACTGCTGGAACAGATCGGCCGCGCCGGCCTGCCCGTCGAGCTGCATGTCGACGGGGAGCCGGTCCCGCTCCCACGAGGGGTCGAACTCTCTGCCTATCGCATCGTTCAAGAAGGCCTGACCAACGCTCTCAAACACGCGCGCGCCACCGACGCCGACGTCACAGTCCGCTATTGGCCAGACGAGCTAGAGATCGAGGTACGCGACAACGGCCAGGGCAGCGCGCCGAGTGACGGCCTCGGGCACGGGCTCGTCGGGGTCCGCGAACGCGTCAAGATCTACGACGGAGAGATGACCGCAGGAGCGGCAAGCGGAGGCGGTTTCGTCCTCAGCACGCGTCTCCCGCTCGGCCGGGACGAACGATGACGATCCGGGTGCTCGTAGCCGACGACCAGTCGATGGTGCGCGCCGGTTTTCGCATGCTGCTCGCAGGCGAGGAGGACATCGAAGTCGTGGCCGAAGCGAGCAACGGGCTCGAGGCGGTGGACAAGACGGCCCGGTTTCATCCAGCCGTCGTCTTGATGGACATCCGCATGCCCGAGCTCGACGGGCTGCAGGCGACTCGGCGCATTCTCGCGGCGGACAACTCCGCGCGGATTCTGATCCTCACGACGTTCGACCTCGACGAATACGTCTACGAGGCGCTGCGAGCCGGTGCCAGCGGCTTCGTCCTCAAAGACGACTCTCCCGAACAGCTGATCGCCGCTATCCGCACTGTTGACGCCGGCGAGGCGCTTCTCTCACCCACGATCACCAAACGGGTGATCCAAAAGTTCGCCCGTATGCCCCGTCCCGCGCCTCCGAAGGAGCTCGACGATCTCAGTGAGCGCGAGCGAGAGGTCTTTCGCTTGATCGCCCGCGGCCTTTCGAACGGGGAGATCGCGCAGGAGCTTTACATCAGCGAAACGACGGTCAAGACACATATCACGCACATCCTCCAGAAGCTCAACCTCCGGGACCGCGTTCAGGCAGTCGTGCTCGCCTACCAGACGGGGATCTTCGAGGCGGACGTGCAGCGGCAAAACAGTCGCGGTGAGAGCCCGGCTCGCTGAGCGGCTGGCGACGCGCCTCCGTCCTCGACTCGCCTTACGCGACGCACATCAGCTATCGCATCGCGAGGTGACCGGCGTGCTTGTCGCCGTCGTCCGGCCGGAGACCGTGAGAATGACCGGCTGCCCGGTCTACGGTGAGGAGCGAACGAACGTCAGAGCCCTGATACGCCGGCTAGCGGAGGATGCGGGTGTTCACAACCCAGCCGTCGTCGCGCTCCAGATCCAGATGCTGCTGCTCGGAGCCACGGTCGCCGCCGTCTACGGCGACCTCGACGGGGCGCAGCAGGCTCGAGAAGTGGCAAGTCTCCTTCTCGAGCGGGAGGGCATCCCCACGGAGGCATAGCTCCGCGTACGAGACCTTTGTCTACACGGTCTGGCCGTCGGGCGCGGCAAGCGCGGCCACGGCCGCGGTGCGCGTGTGAACGCCGAGGCTCTCGTAGGCGTTCTCGAGGTGCTTGCGGACGGTGCCGGGGGAGATCCAGAGCAGCCTGGCCACCTCGGCGTTCGTCCTTCCCTCGGCGACAAGCTCGAGGATCTCGCGCTCCCGCGGAGTAAGCCGCCCGGCCGCGCCAGGCGGCCCGGCGGACAGCCGCCGACGGGCCGCCGCATTGCGGCGGAACTGCCTCAGGTGCGGGAGCAGGAAGTCGAGGACGGTGCGATCGCGCTCGCGAAAACCCCAATCCGGGCGGTCGAACTCCAGGCGAGCGTTCCCCGCGCCGTCGGGGTCGAGCCAGAGGCGGATCATGTCTTCGACCCCCGTCGGCCGCGAGACCTCCTGGTAGAGCTCGAGCCGATGCAGTTCGCGCCGCGAGAGGAAGTCCGAGTACTTCCGTGCGCCCTCGACCGGCGTCAGCGGGTCTTGATCCAGATGACGCTGGTGAGCAGCGCGCGTTTCCGGGGTCATCTCGCCTCGCGGCTCGCCCGTGAAGACGAGGGCTGGTTCGGCGATGGGCCGCCCCTCGTGGTAGGCGACGACGTCACACGGAACGAGGCGATGGAGCGCTACGAGCACTGGCTCGGGAAAGGGACAGGGGCCGTCGACAGCCACCGCCTCCCGAAGCACCTCGAGCGCGCTCCGATAGTCGGATTCGGAGAGGCGGGGCACGACGAGAGGATACGACGAACGTCGTATCGCCCAAAACGCCGATCGCCCCGATCATTGAAGCCGGTTGAGGACCTGGGAGCCTTAGGCGTGTTCGGCGCCGGCTCGTCGCGGGATCGTTGGCTGCCTGCGGAGGCTCGGGGTCCTCGGTGACTTCGCCGAACCGGCCGGCCACGTCCACCGCTCAGGCGCAGTCGCCGTCCGGAGGCCCCGCGCCCGCGGAGCTGCAAGGGACCTGGAAGCTGGTTTCCGGGAATGACCTCGAAAAGGGACTCCAGTTCGTCATCACCGACCGTCACTACCGCGTGCCGACGCGACTCGCGCACGGCGATCTTGCCGTCAACGGCGACGAGGTCGCCTTCTTCAACGCAGCCATCTGCGGCCTGACGCTTCCCGAAGGTGTCGGCAAGTATCGTTGGACGATCGAGGGCGAAAGGCTTCATTTGGAGTCGATCGGCGAAGACCCCTGCGGTGGCCGCGCCGACATCCTGGACGACGTTCTGTACGAGCGCATCAGCTGAACCCGGCCGCCCGGCGCGCTGCGCTGCTCTCGGCGGGGAGCTGTCGATTTCGCCGTCCCTCGTTCGTCTTATACGCGACCATTCCGAACAGGGAGGAAGCGATGAAATACATGCTGCTGATCCATCAAGGCGACTCTCCGACGCCGCGGTCGCCGGAGGCGTGGGCAACGCTTTCGGAGGACGAGCAAAAGGCCGTATACGCCGACTACCAGGCGATCAACCAGACCCCCGGGGTCACCCCCGGCCTCGGGCTGGACGCTCCCGAGACGGCGACCACAGTACGGGTGCAGGACGGCAAGACGCTGACCACCGATGGCCCGTTCGTCGAGACCAAGGAGGCGATCGGCGGCTACCTCCTGTTCGAGGCCGAGGACCTTGACGCCGCGATCGACCTGGCCTCGCGCATTCCGGCGGCACGGCTGGGTGGCGCGGTGGAGGTGCGTCCCATCGTGGAGTACTAGCGATTCTCGAGCAGGCCTTCCGCGACCAGTGGGGCCGAGTCCTCGCTGCACTGATCGGCTTCCTCGGCGATTTCGACCTCGCCGAGGAGGCCACGCAGGAGGCCTTCGCGGTGGCCGCGGAGCGCTGGCCCCGTGAAGGAGCGCCCGCCAACCCGGGCGCGTGGCTCGTCACGACGGCGCGCAACCGGGCGATCGACCGCATACGGCGCGATCGCACGCTGGTCGCGAAGGCCCACCTGCTCGCGGCGCCGGCGGCAGAGGAGGACAGCGTGGACGAGACGACATTTCCCGACGAACGACTCGAGCTCATCTTCACCTGCTGTCATCCGGCGCTCGTCACCGAAGGGCAGGTCGCTCTCACCCTGCGGGCGCTCGGCGGCCTGACCACCGACGAGATCGCCCGCGCCTTTCTCGTTCCCGAGCCGACGATGGCCCAGCGGCTGGTGCGGGCGAAGCGCAAGATCAAAGCCGCCGGGATCCCGTTTCGGGTCCCTCCCGACCACCTCTTGCCCGATCGGCTCGCCGCCGTGCTCGCGGTCGTCTACCTCATCTTCAACGAGGGCTACGGCGGTCGGGGCGAGTTGGCGGCCGAGGCGCTCCGGCTCGGGCGAGCGCTCGTCGAGCTGATGCCCGACGAACCGGAAGTGCACGGTCTGCTGGCGCTGACGCTGCTGCTCGACGCCCGCCGCGAGGCGCGGTTTCGCGACGGCGAGCTGGTGTTGCTCGCCGACCAGGACCCCTCGCTCTGGGACACCGAGCAGATCGCCGAGGGGCGTTCCGTGCTCGACCGCGCCCTCGCGCTGCACGGCCGCGGTCCTTACGTCGTGCAGGCGGCGATCGCGTCGCTGCACGCCGACGAGCCACGCGACTGGCCTCAGATCGCAGCGCTCTACGGCGAGCTTTCCCGTCTCACCGACTCACCCGTCGTCGAGCTGAACAGGGCCGTCGCGATCGGCGAAGAGGAGGGCCCCGAGGCGGGACTCGAAATCGTCGATCGGCTCCCCCTCGAGGACTACCGTTATCTGCACTCAACGCGGGGCGAGCTGCTGCGGCGCCTCGGCCGCACCGAAGAAGCCCGCGATGCCTACCGCCGAGCGCTGGCGCTCGTCCACGACGACGCCGAGCGGCGCCTACTGGAGCGGCGACTGGCTGAGCTCGGCCCCGTCGGGCACTGACGCGGGGGACGGTGCAGCCTGCGATGGCGTTGCAACCCACGCGTCGACGCTCTGATCCCTTCCGCGTAACTCGAGCGTCCGTCGTTCGAGCTCAGTCGTGTCGAGGCCGGCCGCGGTGGCTGCCTCCGCGCTGATGAGGATCTCACCGGCCCCGGCGAGGCCCGTGAGGCGCGCGGCCGTATTGACCGTGTCGCCGAGCGCCGTGAAGTCCCGGGCATCGCCTTCCCCGACGGCGCCCACGAAGCATCGGCCAGTGTGCACGCCGGCGCCGACGGGGATCCATGGCTCCGGCCCGTCGTTGCCCGTCTGCTCGAGCAGGCTTCGTGCAGTTGCTATCGCGGCTGCCGCATGGTCGCTCCCGACGAAGCCCGGGATGAAGAGCGCCACTACGCCGTCCCCGAGGAACTTGTCGACGATGCCGTCCCGCTCGTCGATGATCTCCGCCGCCGCGCCGTAGAAGCGCGACATCAGGCGCGAGAACTCGTCGGGCGGCATGCGCTCGGCGATGGCCGTCGACCCGCGCACGTCCGCAAACAGCACCGAGATCTCGACCTCCGCGCCTCCGACGTGCTTCCCGACCGCCCGAATGCACCACTTACAGAGCCGTCGGTTCAGCGGCGACGGGCCGTAGGCGATCGCCCGCATCAGAACGCCGCCGGGCCCACCGAACGGCGCGTTGCAGAGCTTGCAGCGCGGCGGTGAGGGCAGCGCACCCCACATTCGCCGCATGCGGTGGAGGCGCGGATAGCTGCCCGTCAGCATCTGCTCCCACATTTCCTCGAGCGTCAGATTGGCCATAGCCGGGACTTTAGCCGCCGAGAATTCACAATCGAGTCCGGGAGCTCGTCGAACTTCCCCTGATCGGCGCGCTCACCGCAGAGCTGGTGGTAGATGTATTGACGACGCCCGGCTGCATCCGTGCCGACGGCCTGGATGTGGCCGAGCAGGTAGGGGCAGATCCACACGTTCTCCCAGCCCGGCTGAATGACGAGCTCACGGATACGCTCGAGCACCTCGACGTCCTCGACTCGCAGCCTCGGCATCGCGCCGCTCTTTCCCTTGGGCCGGAGGTTCCAAGCGCTCGGCGTCCAGGTCGTGGCTCAGACTTAGGGCATGCGCGCAATCGTGCTACTCGACGGCGAGCCTACTTTTCGGCCCTTTCCGTTCGCGCTGCCGGAGTATCTCGCCCTGGGGCAGGCGCTTCGTGACGCGGAGCGCCTCCTCTCGCGGACGCCCGGACGCTTCGACGGCCCCATCGCCTTCTGCCACGGAGTCTCGGCAGAAGGAGCGATCCTGCGGCGGGCCGGCCGCTACGCCGAGGCGATGGTCGTCTTCGAGGAGCCGACGCTCGCGTATCGGCTGGGCTTCGCGCTCGGCGTCCAGCTCTTCGTCGAGCGGCCCGAGGGGCCGGTGCTCTTCCAGCTGCGCGGTCGCTCGATCGGGCGAGATCCATTGCTCTGGACCGCCTCGGCGTCAGGCGGGCTGACACCGAACGAGGAGCCCCGAGCGGCGATCCTGGCGGATGCCGCCGAGGAGATCGGTCTCGGCGACGAGGCGCTCCACGGCTTACGCCCGGTCGCCGTCTGCCTCAACGACGATTCGGGTTCGGCCCTCGTCGTCTATCACGCGCGCCTCTCGCCGGGCGCGGAGCCGGAGCCGGACGAGACCAAGGTCGCGGAGCTCCACTGGGCCGCCGATCCGCGCGAGCTCGGCGCTCAGGTCTCCGGCGATACGGTGGCCTGTTGGGAAGCGCTCGAGCGCTGGAGAGAGACCACGCGGGAAGGCGCCGCAGCCTAGGCGGCTTCTTCAGGCGCGTTGTCGTCGCCTGTGACCTTGTTCCACCAGGTCGACTCGCGGTCCTTCAGCTGGCTCTGAATCTGCTGGACGTACGTCGCCAGCTCGCTTTCCTTATTCGCCAGCCGCTCCTCTAGCTCGGCGAGCTCCTTCTCGCGCCGCTCCAGCTTGTCTTCGCGAATATCGGTGTCGGCCTCGAGCCCGGCCTCGCGCTGCTCGACGCCCGCCTCGCGCTCGTCGAGCTCGCGCAGACGCTCCCGGATCGTCTCCTCCATCTCGGCGAGACGCTTCTCCTTGCGCTCGAGCCGGCTCTTCTGGGAATCGGTCAGCTGCTCGGTGTTCGTGAGGTCGGCTTCCTGCTCGGCGAGCTCGCGCTCCCGCTCCTTCAGGCGCTCTTCGTACTCCTGCAGGTCGCGGCCGCGCTCGGTGTCCTTCTCGACGCGGCCGACGTGCGCCTCGCGGCGACCGACCTCGGCTTCGCGCGCCGCAAGCTCGAGCTCGCGAGCCTCCATCTCCTTGAGCCGGGCCACCGCGTCCTGTGCAGCCTTGCCCTTGCCGGTCAGCTCGGCCTCGAGCCGCTGCGCGTCTCCGCGCAGACGCTCCTGCTTCCGGAAGAGATCCGCCTCGCGCTCCTCGAGCGCTTCCTGCTTGGCCGTCAGGGCAGCGACCTGCTTGGCGAGCTCGCGCTCTCTATGGGCAATCTTGTCCTCCGCGCTGGAGTAGCCCTTCTCCTGCTCGCGCACCGCCGCCTCGCGAGCGGCGAGCGACCGCTCGCGGGAATCATGGCGGGCGCTGATCTCGGCCTCGCGGGCCTCGAGGGCCGCTTCGCGCTTGGCGATCTTGGCCTCCTGTGCCGCGAGCGCCGACGCCTGCTTCTGGATCTGAGCCTGGAGGCGATCCCGGTCGCGGTCGGCGTCCTTCAGCTCGCGGAGCTTCGCCTCGGCCTGCGCCTCCCGCTCCGAGCTGAGCGCGTCCTGGCCGACGATCCGCGTCTCGATCTCCGAGAGGCGCTCCTTCTCCGCGCGCACCATCGCCACCTGGTCCGAAATCCGGCGCTCACGTTCCTCGAGCTCGGTCTCGGAGGCGGCGAGCCGCGCCGCCCGGGCATCCAGGTCTGCAGACCGCGTGCGCATGTCCGACTCGGCGACGCTGAAGTCTGCGGAGTGATTGACGGGCTGAGCGGCCTGAAGCGCGAGTTCGGCGCGCAGGTCACGCTCGCGCGCAAGTGCGGACGCGAGCTCGGCCCGCAGTCCTTCGAGGTCTCCCGTGAGCTCTCCGTTCGAAGCCGGCGCTTCGAAGGCGCCCTCGGGGACCGGTGCGGTCGCCGCAGGAGCTGCCGGCTCACCCTGCTCCTCCTGACGCCCGAGCTTCGCCCTGAGTCCGGTGCCGAAGCCCGTCTCGATCTCGCTCTTGACCTTCTTCTCGTCAGGCATCGCAGTGCGCCACTCGGCCTAGGTGCCGAAAAAGACACCCTGGAAGTTGAGGAAGGCCGGCCCGAGGATGATCAGGAACATCGACGGGAAAATGAAGAGTGCCGTCGGGAAGAGCATCTTGATCGGAGCCTTCATGGCCTTTTCCTCCGCCGCAGCCTGGCGCTTGTTGCGCGTGTCGGTGGCCTGCACGCGCAGGATGCGGCCCAGCGAGATGCCGAGCTGATCGGCCTGGATGATCGCGCGGACGAACGATGCGAGCTCGGGAGCCTGCACGCGCTGCACCATCTTCTCGAGAGCGTGCTGGCGCGTCTCGCCGATGCGCATCTCGCCGAGGGTAAGAGCGAACTCCTCCACCAGCGGGCCGTCCATGTGCTCGGTCAGCTTCGCGATCGCCGCGTCGAAGCCCAGCCCGGCCTCGACGCTCACCGCGAGCAGGTCAAGCGCATCCGGGAGCTCTGCGCGGATCTCCTCCCGGCGCCCGCGTCCTTTGAAGGAGACGAAGATGTCCGGGAGCATGAAGCCGATCAGCGCGAACACGATGGCGAGCATGACGCCGAGCGAGCCCGTCCCTGCGATGCCTCCGAGGAAGGTGCCGCCGACGAAGCCGGCGACGGCAAGGAGCGCCTTGCTGGCAAGGAAGCTCGTCGGAGTGAGTGTCCGGCCCACGCCGGCGCCCATGAGGCGGCGGCTGACCTTGTCCGCGGTCATGCGCGGGCTCAGTTTGAGAACGGCGTGGGCGAGCCCCATCTTCATGGGCTCGACGGCGCGCTCGCGGAAGCTCTCCTGCGCGCCCGAGGCCTGGCGCCGCGAGTGGCCGTACGTGGAAGCGCGACGGAGGTTTCCCTCACGCTGGCGAGCCGGCAGGGTCGCCACCTCGCCGATGAGGAAGGCGGCGAGACCGAGCGACGCGAGACCGAAGACGAGTAGGAAGAACATGGGCTCCTAGCCTTTGAAAGACACGATCTTTTTTAGCAACAGCGAGCCGATGGTCATCATCACGCACATGAGGATGATCAACTTGTGGCCCGTCGATGTAGTGAGCAGGGGCTGCATGTATTCGCGGTTGATCCCGTAGATCGCCAGACCGACGACGAACGGGAGGCCGATGAGAACGTAGGCCGACATGCGGCCCATAGCCGTGAGGCCGCGGATCTTGCGGTGGAACTGCTGGCGCTGGCGGACAGTGTCGGCGACCATGTCGAAGAGGCCGGCGAGGCTACCGCCCACCTGGCGCTGAATCGTCACGGCGCTCATGACGAACTCGAAGTTGTTCGAGCCCACGCGCTCGGCCATGTCGGTGAGCGCGTCGTCCATGGGGCGGCCGAGGCGCGTCTCGTTGAGAACGCGCTTGAACTCTTTCGCTGCCGGGTCGACGCCCTCGTCGACGACGCTCTGGATCCCCTGGCGGAAGCTGTGCCCCGCCTTGAGCGAGGCGGCCATCGTGACGAGCATGTCGGGGAGCTGCTCGTCGAAGGCCTTCAGCCGCTTCCGAGCCTTGTAGGACGCGAAGGCGTAGGGGAGGCAGGCGCCCACCGCGAAGCCGGCCGCCATGAACCAGAGCTGCGGGGAGATCGCGGCGGCGAAGAACGCGAAGAGCAGGCCGAACCCGAACATGATGTAGGCGTACTCGGCGGTCCTCAGCGGAAAGTCGGCCCGCTGGAGAACGGTGTCGAGCTTCTTCCACTGGCTGAGGTTGCCGAAGACGCCTTCGGTCGCCTTGAAGAGACCCGCGAAGGCGTTGAACCTCCGCTCCTCGCGCTGACGCTTCAGGGCCGAGTGCTTGGCCGACGCAACGTGCGGGTCGAGCCGGCTGCGCAGCCACGTACCCTTCGGCGCGGCGAGCGCGAACGCGGCCGCGATGAGGGCAAGGAGCCCGACCACGCCCGCAAGGACGGGCAGGCCCCAGTCGCTCGTGTAGAAGAAATCGGGCAGGAGCGGCGAAGGCTTGGACGCGGCGGGTGGCGCCTCGCCGGGCGCGGTCAGCTTCGTCGTGAGCTCGTCTCCACCCGGGAACTTGAGCGTGAGGTTGAGGCGATCGCCCGGCCGCGCCGCCGTGACGTAGTCGAGCTGCCAGGTGCGCTGCAGGTCTTCGGCGATCGAGTTGTAGACATCGGCGAGAGCCGCGGTGGAAGCCGTCCCGTAGTAGCCGCCGTGCGTGGCATCCGCCAGGCGCTGCAGCGGCTCGGGTGCGAACGAGTTGCTCTCGATCCCGATCGTGTAGACGACCACGCCGGCGTCCTGTGCTGCGTGAATGGCGTCGTCGAGCGTCGCCCCGCCCTCGGCTCGGTTGCTGCCGTCGGTGAGGAGCACCAGCACGCGTGCCGGATTCGTGTCGGACGAGAGCATGCTCGCGGCCTGGACGACCGCGTCGTAGAGGGCGGTGCCCGCAGTGGGGTCGACGTCGAGCTGGCGCAGGACGGTGTCGGCGTCGATCGTCGACGTCGAGAACCCGGTCAGCGCGGCGGGCTCGTGCCCGAAGGTGACGACGGCGACGCGGTCGCTGGGCGCCTTCGCGGCAACGAAGGTACGAGCGCCGTTCGCCGCGTCGGCGATCGCCTGGCCGATCATCGAGCGCGAGTTGTCGATGGCGACGACCATGCTCTTCGACGCCCCGAGGTTTCTCGCGTTCAGCCCGGCGACCTGACGGCCGTTCTCGGTCAGCGTCGGCGGCGTTCGCGAGGACGACGGCGCAACGACCGTCAGTCCGATGCGCGGAAAGCCGCCTAGGCCGACGTGCTTGATCTCGCCGCTGCCCGCCGCCAGCGCGGCGGCCGGGACGATGAGCGCGACGGCGAGGGCTGCGAGGACACCCCGTCTCACTTGAACCCGCCGTAGCTCGCCGCGGTGAAGCTCGGCCGGAACGTCGGATCCTCCTGCTGGAAGAACGTCGCCGGCAGGGCGACCCCGTTTGCGGCCATCTTCTCGAGGAAGTGCGGCTTCAGGCCCGTGCAGCTGAGTGGGGACAGAAGCCTCGTGACCTGCGCGGCCGCGCTCTCCTCGTCCGGAGGCCGGGCGAGGAAGATGTCCTGCAGCGTGATGACGTCGGACTCCATGCGGAGCACCTCTGTCACGTGACTGATCCGGCGCGTTCCGTCCACGAGCCTCGTGATCTGGACGAGCACGTCGAAGGCGCTCGCCACCTGCTCGCGGATCGCCCGCAGGGGCAGATCGACCCCGGCCGTGAGGACGAGGGTCTCGAGCCTGGCGAGCGCGTCGCGAGGGGAGTTCGCGTGGATCGTGGTCAGCGAGCCCTCGTGGCCCGTGTTCATCGCCTGGAGCATGTCCAGGGTCTCC
This sequence comes from Gaiellaceae bacterium, assembly GCA_036506555.1. GTDB lineage: Bacteria > Actinomycetota > Thermoleophilia > Gaiellales > Gaiellaceae > JAIBJP01. The sequence continues at coordinate 69 of DASXRO010000129.1, read as the reverse complement.
GGGCCGCGGACCTCGCCGACGATGATCCGGTCGGGGCGCATGCGGAGGGCGTTGCGGACGAGCTCGCGG
>DASXRO010000128.1:0-4962 GCA_036506555.1 Gaiellaceae bacterium | reverse complement strand
GCCATCCTCTACTTCGTGCTGCGGCTGATCCCTGAGGAGGAGCACACCTCGAGCCAGGCATGAGGAGAGGGCGGCCGAAGCCGTCCTCCCGCAGGCATGTGCGATCCTTACATAGCCCGCGCCGTCGCCAGGTGGACGATTGCGGTGCACTCGTCCTCGGCGTAGTCGAGGCCGGCGCCCTCGGCGATCGCCCGCGCCTCTGGCGAGACGATCCCGAGCTGCAGCCAGAGCGCCTTCGCGCCCGCAGCAACCGCTTCCTCGGCGACCGCCGGGCAAAACTCCGCCCGCCGGAAGACGTCGACGAGGTCGATCGGCTCCTCGATCTCCGCGAGCGAGGCGACGCAGGGCACGCCAAGCACCTCGGGCACGTGCGGCCGCACGGGGATTACCCGGTAGCCCTGGCCGAGCAGATACTCCATCACCTCGTGACTCGGCCGCCAGGGTTTCGGCGAGGCGCCGACGAGCGCAATTGTGTGCGCTTCGGACAGGATCTCGGCCGGAATTCGCGACACGACGGCAAGGCTATCCTTCGAGGCATGGCCGACCGTTTGCGCGTCGCGTGCGTTCAGGTGAACGCGACGCAATCGAAGGCGGAGAACATCGAGCGGGCCGAGCGCCTCGTCGCCCGGGCTGCCTCGACGGGCGCGGATCTCGTCCTTTTGCCCGAGAAGTGGAACGGCATCGGGCCCGCAGACGTGATGCGCTCGATCGCCGAGAGCCTCGACGACGGCGAGAGCGTGGAGGCGATGAGCGGATGGGCCCGCGCGCACGGCATCACGCTCGTCGGCGGCTCGATCGTCGAGCGGCGCGAGGGTCGCGAGAAGTTCTCCAACACGAGTGTCGTCTTCGACCCGGAAGGCGAGGTCGCGGCCGTCTACCGGAAGATCCACATGTTCGACGTGGAAGTCGGCGGCCATGTCTACCGCGAGTCGGAGACCGAGGAACCCGGCGAAGGGCCCGCAACAACCGAGGTCGAGAGCTGGACGCTCGGCCTCACGATCTGTTACGACCTGCGTTTCCCCGAGCTCTACCGCATCCTCGCCCTCGCAGGGTGCGAGGCGGTCACCGTCCCCGCCGCGTTCACGCTCTACACCGGCAAGGACCACTGGGAGGTGCTCCTGCGCGCCCGCGCGGTCGAGAACCAGTGCTACGTCGTGGCCGCGAACCAGTGGGGCTCGTATGAGGACGGGAAGGCCGCGTACGGGCGCTCGATGATCGTCGACCCGTGGGGCGTGGTCCTCGCCCAGGCGCCCGACGAGGACGGGGTCATCGCCGCGGAGCTCGACCGGGCCCGGCTGGAGGACGTCCGCCGCCGCCTGCCTTCGCTGGCAAACCGACAACCCGACGCCTACCAGTGGCCAACGGAGGTTTGACGCTCGAAGCAGTTCTCTTCGACGTCGACTTCACGATCGCGAAGCCGGGGCCGCTGCTCGGCCCCGAGGGGTATCGCGATGCGGGCCGGCGCTTCGGTCTCGAGCTCGATCCCGAGCGGTACGCGGAAGCCCGCGCCGCGGCCCTCATCGACCTCCAGCATCACCCCGAGCTCGATCACGACGAGCAGGTCTGGGTGCGCTTCACGGAGGACATCGTCCGGGGGATGGGCGGTGAGGGCCCCGAGTGCCGCGCCGTCGCCGAGGCGATCACCGAGGGCTGGCTGCACTCGGAGAACTTCGAGCTCTACGAGGATGCTTTGCCCGTGCTCGCGCTCCTGCGTGAGAAGGGCCTGAAGATCGGGCTCGTGTCGAACACGAGCCGCGACCTCGACGTCTTTGTCCTCCACCACCGCCTCGATGTCGACGCATGGGTCTCCTCAGGCAAGCACGGGAAGGTGAAGCCGAGCCCGACCATCTTCAAGGCGGTCCTCGCGCTCCTGGACGTCGAGCCGGGCGCGGCGGTCATGGTGGGCGATTCGCCCGACGACGACGTGGCGGGAGCCGAGGCGATCGGAATCAGGGCTCTCCTGCTCGACCGTGAGGGCAAGCACGGGCGCGAGGACGCGCTCCCCACCCTCCTCGCCCTGCCCGCCGCACTCGGCCTCTTGGACGATGCCTCCTCGCCCGACTGAACTCCATCTCGTCGAGCGTCCGGAGCTCGAGGGCTCCCTGGGGCGGCCGCTCAGGGGACTGATCTGGTCGCTCGGGCTGGGCGCCTTCGGGCTTGCCTGGTCGATCACGACCGTCGCCGCCTACCTGCCGCCTCTCCTGGGCCAGTTCACCGACTCGAGCACCCTCATCGGCCTTGTGCTCGCCTCCGAAGGCTTCTTCGCCTTCTTCGTGCCGCTGCTCGTCGGCCCGCTCAGCGACGCGACGCAGATGCCGTTCGGCCGCCGCCGCCCCTTCATGCTCCTGGCGCTCGTACCGATGGCAGGAACCCTGGCGCTCGTCGCCTTCATGCACAGCTTCGGCGGAACGGCGCTCGCCCTCTTCGCCTTCTTCTTTGCCTACTACATCTACGAGCCCCCCTACCGGGGCCTCTACCCCGACACGCTGCCGGACAGCTACTTCGGTCGCGCGCAGGGCGTACAGCACCTCTACAGAGGGCTCGCGCTCGGCGGCGCGCTTGTCGGCGGCGGCTTCCTGCTCGACGTCTGGCAGCCCTTCCCCTTCGTGCTCTCGGCGGGCATCACGCTCCTCGCCTGCGGCGCGGTCGTGGTCCTGGTGAAGGAGGAGCGGGTCGGCCCGCCCGAGTACGAGCGCCTGCGGACATACCTCGCCGCGCCGTGGCGCGTCGTCCGGCGGGAGCGGAACGTCCGCGGCTTCCTCGTGGCCAACACGGCCTGGGAAGCAACGTTTGCGGGCATGCGAACGTTCGTCGTCCTCTACATCATCGACGGGCTCGACCAGCCTCTCTACATCTCCTCGACCGTGCTCGCCGTCGTCGCGGCGGGTTACGTGTGCGCGGCGGCGCTCGCGAGCCGGTGGGGCGACCACTGGGGGCTCGGAAACGTGATCGTGGGCGCGTCGGTCGTCTACGGCCTCGGTCTCTTGAGCGCAGGTTTCGCCACCACCTGGCACTGGTGGTTCTACGGCCTCGTCTTCCCGGTGGCGATGGCCGGTGGAACCGTGATGACGCTCGCTTGGGGCCTTCTGTTCAAGGTCATCCCCGCTCGAGACCGCGGGACGATCAGCGGGCTTGCCGTGACGACGAGGGGGCTCGGACTCCTGATCGGGCCGCTGAGCGCCGGTGCCGCGATCGACATCCTGCGCCCATATCTCTCGGCGACAGAAGGCTACGCGGCGGTGTGGCCGACCGTCGCCATACCGGTTCTGGCCGTGATCCCGCTGGTCAAGACCCTTGCGGGAGCGGAGGCTAGATCTAACGGCAGGGGGACGCGTTCGGCGGGATGAGGCCGAAGCCCCAGACCTTGTTCCGGAAGACGTAGAAGACGCTCTGCGCCTGCCGCGTCGGCTTCAGCAGCGCGTAGTAGAGGGTGCACTGCCGTCTGTCGAGCGATCCGTACAGGCGCGCGACGTCGGAGGCCGCGGCACCGAGGGTGAGTCCTTCGGGCGTTTTCCAGCCGGCCGGGCGCCAGACGGTGAAGACGTGGACGACGCGGTCGCGGCGAAAGAGGACTCCTGCGCCCTCGGGTGCGAAGGGCGTGTAGTTGAAGTACCAGGTCTCCCTGGGGCAGGAGGTGCACACCCCGTGGCGGGTGCCCCAGAGGGAGCGCACCTGCTCTTTCGTCATCCCCAGGTGGATCCCAGCCAGGCTCTCCCCGAGGACGAACTCACCTCGTTTCGGCGGCGCGCCAGCAGCTGGGAGCGCGAGAACGAGCGCTGCGACGAGCGCTAGCGCGCCAGCAGTGCGGGGCCCCACGAGGCCAGGGGAGAGATGTCGCCGTCGCGCCCGTTGAGGTTGCGATATCCGAGCGCATGTTCGGCCTGCAGCATCTTGTGGATCTGTGTCGTGCCCTCGTAGATGATCGGCGCGCGCGCGTTGCGGAAGTAGCGCTCGATTCCGTACTCGCCCGAGTAGCCGTACGCGCCGTGGATCTGGATGGCGAGGTGCGCGGCGCGGAACGCTGACTCCGTCGCGTGCCATTTGGCCAGGCTCGTCTCGCGGGTGTTGCGTACTCCCTTGTCCTTGAGCCAGGCGGCCTGCATGACCAGCAGCTTGGAGGTTTCGTATCCAAGCACCATCTCGGCGACCATGTCCTGGACGAACTGGTTCTTGCCGATCGGCTTCCCGAACGTCTCGCGCTCGCGCGCGTATTCGACGGACCGCTCCAGGCAGGCCCGGATGACTCCACAGGCCCCGGCGGCCACGGTGAAGCGGCCCTGGTCGAGCCCGTACATCGCGATCTCGAAGCCCTGACCCTCCTCGCCGACGAGGTTTTCGGCCGGCACCTCGACGTTCTCGAAGAAGAGCTCGCCGGTCGAGCCCGCCCAGATTCCCAGCTTGTGCTCGGTCTCCTGCGTGGAGACTCCCGGCCACTCGCGCTCGACGATGAACGCGGAAATGCCCTTGTGCTTCGCCTGCGGATCCGTCTTCGCGAACACGAGCGCGTGGTTGGCCACGGCGGCGTACGAGATCCAGTTCTTCTGGCCGTTGAGGACGTAGCCGTCGCCCTCGCGGCGCGCGTTCGTGAGCATCGCGGCCACGTCCGAGCCCGCCGCCGGCTCCGTGAGGCCGAAGCAGGCGAGCTTCTCGCCCCGCGCCTGGGGGGCCAGGTAGCGCTCCTTCTGCTCCTCGTCCGCGTACCGGAGCAGCGCCAGCGAGTTGAGGCCGACGTGCACGGAGATGAGCGTGCGGAAGGCCGCCTCGCCGCGCTCGATCTCCTCGCAGGCGAGCGCCTCCGAGACGAAATCCAGGCCCGCGCCGCCGTTCTCCTCCGGAATCGTGATGCCGAGGAGCCCGAGCTCGGCCATCCCCTCGATGATCCCCATGTCGAGGTGGTGGTTGATGTCGTTCTCGATCGCGTTCGGCAGGATGCGGTCGTCGACGAACTGCCGGACGGTCGCC
>DASXRO010000127.1:0-29361 GCA_036506555.1 Gaiellaceae bacterium | reverse complement strand
CGGTAGTCGACGACGACGACGTCCGGCTCGACACGCGGACAAACGTCCAGTGCCGCCTCTCCGTCACCGACCGCCGCGACGACGCGAACATCGGGAGTCACGTCCAGCATGAGCTCGAGCGCCTCGCGGAAGACGTCGTTGTCCTCCACGAGGACGACGTCGATGGGCTCTCCGCCTGCCATCGAACGAAGTATCGGGTTATTCGACGCCGAACAGAAGCGGATAGTGGGGCTGACCGCCCTCGTGCACCTCGACCTCGAGCTCGGGATGCGCCGTGCGGAGGCCCTCGACGAGCTCGTCCGCGCCGTTCGCGCCGTCGCCGAGCAGGATGGTGAGCACCTCGGAGGACTCGCCCAGAAGCCGTTCGACGACCTCCTGCGCGACCCGATCGAGCGTCGGGCCCGCAGCGACGGGCTCGCCGTCGACCAGGCCGAGGAACTGCCCCTGTTCCACCTCGATCGCCCCGATCGTTGCGCTCCGCGAGGCTCGCGCGACCGCACCGCTCCTCACTGCGGCGGCTGCCGCGTCCATCTCGGCCCCGTTGTCGGCGGCCGAGCGGTGCGGATCGTACGCCACCAGGGCGCCGAGGCCGGCCTGCAGCGTGTGCGTCGGCACGACCCGGACGTTCTTGTCCGCCGCCTGCGCCGCCTGCTCGGCCGCCATGACGACATTCTTCGAGTTCGGGAGGACGACAACGTCCTTCTCCGGCAGGGACTCGATTGCAGCGACGATGTCCGCGGTCGACGGGTTCATCGTCTCGCCGCCCTCGACACAAGCTGCGCCCAGGCTCTCGAAGAGACGGCGATTGCCCGCGCCCAGGCAGACCGCCACGGCTCCCGTCACAGCCGCCTGACGCTCGAGCCGCTCGGTTCGCCCGGCGGTCTGTACGTGCATGTTCTTGATGTCGATCTCCTCGAGGACCCCGACCTCAGATGCGAGCGAGAGCGCCTGCCCGGGCTCGTCCGTGTGTACGTGCACCTTTACGGCCCCAGGAGCGCCGACCACGAGTAGCGAGTCGCCCAGCTCGGAGAACTTCGCCTCCAGCTCCTCCGGATCGACGGCGTCGCCCTCCACGAAGAAGGACGTGCAGTAGCGGAAGCGGGAGAGCTCCAGGTGGACGGCGTCGAGCGGCAGCGGCCCGGTGGTAGGGACCCTCTCGGGCAAGGGCTCCCCGCGGACGTGAGCGGCGATTCCCCGCAGAATCTCGACCAGCCCCGCGCCGCCTGCATCGACGACGCCCGCGCGCGTAAGGACGTCCAGCTGCTCCTGGGTGCGGGCGAGTGCGGCCTCGCCGTGCGCGAGCAGCGGCTCCAGTGCGTCCTCCAGCGGGGCGCCGGCGGCGGCGAGCTCCTCGCCCCTGTCCGCGAGCTCCCGCATGACAGTCAGCATCGTCCCCTCCTGGGGGTTGCGGACGGCCGCGTAGGCGGCGTCGCTCGCCCCGCGCAAGGCCTTGGCCAGCACCTCGGTGCCGGGCTCCCCTTCCGGCAGCGCCTCGACCGCGCCGCGGACGATCTGCGACAGGATGACGCCCGAGTTGCCGCGCGCCCCCATGAGCGAGGCGCGGACGATGTCTGTCTCGCCGCGCTCGAGCGCGGAGACGACGGCGCGGGCCGTCTCGGCCATGTTCGTCCCCGTGTCCCCGTCCGGGACCGGGTAGACGTTGAGATCGTCGATTCGCTGCCTGCTCGCCTCGAGCGCCGCCAACGCGGCGCGGGCAAGCGCTAGAGCGCCTTCTGAACCTTGCCCGACTTGAGACACCGCGCGCAGACGTAGCTCCGGCGCGGAACCCCGTCGACGAGGATGCGGACGCGCTGGAGGTTCGGATTGAACCGTCGCTTCGTCGCCACCATCGAGTGGCTCCGGTTATTGCCGAACGCGGGTGCTTTCCCGCAGACTGCGCAGACTTTCGACATGGTCAGCGGCCCAGTATAGCCAGCAGTTATGTGGCCACCGACGCCCGCAGCCGGGCCATCGCGTCGGCCATCTCGAGCGCAGTGCGGGCGGCTTCGGCGCCCTTGTTTCCCTTCTCTCCGCCCGAGCGCTCCTCTGCCTGGCGGCGGCTGTCGACGGTGAGGACGCCGAAGGCGATTGGGACTCCGGTGTCGAGCCCGGCGAGCTGCAGGCCGCTGGCCGCCTCGGCGGCGATGTACTCGAAGTGCGGGGTGTCCCCGCGGATGATGCAGGCGAGCGCGACGATGCACGCGTACCGCCTCGTCTTGGCGAGCGCCATGGCGCCCAGCGGGAGCTCGAACGCGCCCGGCACCGGCATCACGTCGATGCGCTCGCGAACGACGCCCGCCTCGCCGAGGGCCTCGAGTGCGCCGTCCAGAAGGCGGGAGGTGATGTCACCGTTGAAGCGGCCGACGACGACGCCGACCGAGCGGCGGGCCCCGTTCAGCGAGCCCATGAAGACCCCGACTCCCTGCGGGATCTTGAGCTCGCCCTGCGCGTGCTCGACGGCTTTCTCGCTCATGGGACGGGCTCCGGCCCATGAGCGTGTGGAGGGGGCGCGGGGGAACCAGGAGGTTCCCCCGCACGGAAGAAGGGGGTCCGTGGGGGAAACATGGTTTCCCCCACGGGAGCGAGCTGAAGGCGAGCGACGCTCACTCGGGCTCCGGCTCTTCGAAGCGCAGATCCTGGTGGTGTAGGCGATGGCCGAGCTTCTCGCGCTTCGTCTCGAGATAGCGACGGTTCTCCGCGTTCGGCGTGGTCTCGATCGGCACCTGCTCGACGACCGTGAGACCGAATCCTTCGATGCCCGTGATCTTCTTGGGGTTGTTGGTGAGGATGCGGATCGTCGAGAGGCCGAGGTCGGCGAGGATCTGATTTCCGATCCCATACTCGCGCATGTCGGGCGGGAATCCGAGTTCGAGGTTCGCCTCGACGGTGTCGAGCCCGTTCTCCTGCAGCTCGTAGGCTTTGAGCTTGTTCAGAAGCCCGATGCCGCGCCCCTCCTGCGCCATGTAGAGAAGCACGCCGCGCTCCTCGGAGCCGATGCGCGCGAGCGCCTGCTCGAGCTGCTCGCCGCAGTCACACCGAAGCGAGTGGAAGACGTCCCCGGTGAGGCACTCGGAGTGGACGCGGACGAGCACGTTCTCCTCTCCCTCGACGTCCCCCTTGACGAGCGCGACGTGGTGCTTCCCGGTCAGCTTCTCCCGGAAGGCGATCGTCGTGAAGTCGCCGTATGCGGTCGGGAGCCGTACCGAGGTGGCGCGCTCGACGAGCTTCTCCGTGCGGCGCCGGTACTCGATCAGATCTTCGACGGTGATCATCTTGAGGTCGTGCCGGGCGCAGTAACCGACGAGATCGGGCACGCGCGCCATCGTCCCGTCCTCCCTCATCACCTCGCAGACGACGCCGGCGGGGTTGAGGCCCGCAAGGCGGGCGAGGTCGACGGCCGCCTCGGTCTGCCCCGCGCGCTGCAGGACGCCCCCGGGGCGGGCGCGCAGCGGGAAGACATGCCCCGGCTGGACGAGGTCGCCCGGCCCCTTGCTCGGATCGACGGCCACCTGGATCGTCCGTGCGCGGTCATGTGCGGAGATTCCCGTCGAAACGCCCTCGCGAGCCTCGATCGAGACGGTGAACGCGGTGCCGAAGGGCGTCTCGTTGTGTTCCGTCATCTGACGCAGGTCGAGCTCGTCGCAGCGCTCCTCCGTGAGGCAAAGGCAGATGAGGCCGCGGGCATGCGTGGCCATGAAATTGACCGCCTCCGGGGTCGCGAACTGGGCCGCAATCGTGAGGTCGCCTTCGTTCTCGCGGTCGGCCGCGTCGACGACGACCACGAACTTTCCCTGGCGAACGTCCTCGAGCGCCTCCTCGATCGTGGCGAAGGGCGTATGGGTGGCGATCTGCGTCACGAAGGAATCGTAACGCTCACTCGCCCGCGGCCAGCTTCTCGACGTACTTGGCGAGCATGTCCACCTCGAGATTGACCTCGTCGCCCTCTTTGACGCGGCCGAGCGTCGTGACGTCCTTGGTGTGCGGGACGAGCGCGACCGCGAAGGCATCGTCGTCGAGTTGCGCGATCGTGAGGCTCACCCCTTCGACTGCAATGGAGCCCTTCTCGACGCAGTAGCGGAGGATGTCCGCGGGGGCCTCGATCTCGAGGCCCTCCTCGGTGACGCGGCGAACGCGGCCGACACCGTCGACGTGTCCCTGCACGAAGTGGCCGCCGACAGAATCCCCCGTCCGGAGCGCCGGCTCGATGTTCACCTGTGCCCCGTCGCGGAGCGCTCCGAGGGTCGAGCGGCGCAGCGTCTCCGGCACCGCGTCGAAGGCGATCACGCCGTCTGCGTCTTCGGTGACGGTTAGGCAAACGCCGCTGACGGCGACGGAATCGCCCACCGAGACGCCCGCGGCGGTCTCCGGCGCCCGCACGCGCAGGCGCACGCCGTTGGCGGATTCCTCGACAGCCTCGATCTCCCCTAGCTCGCGAACGATGCCAGTGAACATCAGGGCTCATGGATGTAGGCGCTCACGAGCAGATCTTCGCCGATCCGCTCTACTGCGAGGCCGCTGAGCTCGACTGGTCGCTCCAGGTCGGCGAGGAAGCGCGGCCCGCTGCCGGAGAGGCGCGGCGCCACGAAAAGAAGGAGCTTGTCGACGACGTCCGCCTGCATGAACGCGGTCGCGAGCGTGGGGCCGCCCTCGAGCAGGAGCGACTGGACACCTTCCTCCGCCAGGCGCGCAAGCTCCTCCTCGAGCGGGCCGTCGCAGAGCTCGAGCTCGGAGGCGTCCGGCAGTGGGCCGCGGCCAAATGCGATGCGCCGCGGCTGCCGCTCCGCCCCGACGTCGCGCGCGTCGAGCGCGGGGTTGTCGGCGCGCACCGTGCCCATGCCGACTGCCACCGTGTGGGAGGCCGCGCGAAGCTCGTGCACGCGCCGGCGGCTCTCCTCCCCGCTCACCCACCGCGAACCGGGCACGCTCACGCGCCCATCGAGTGTGATGGCGGCCTTGTAGGTGACGAACGGACGGCCGTGCGCGATCCACGTCCGCCAGGCCTCGTTTTGCCGGCGCGCGCGCTCGGCGAGGTCGCCGTCGGCGAGCTCGACGTCGATCCCGGCCGCTCGCAGCTCTTCGAGCCCGCCGCCCGCCGCCGGATTCGGGTCGAGCGCGGCCGCAACGACCTTTGCGACCCCCGAATCGACGATGGCGCGCGTGCACGGAGGCGTTTCGCCAAAGCTCCGGCAGGGCTCGAGCGTGACGTACAGGGTCCCGCCCTGGGCCCGCTTGCCCGCGGCTTCCAGGGCGACGACCTCTGCGTGTGGTCCGCCCCGCCGCTCATGCCAGCCCTCCCCCACCACCTCGCCGTCCTTGACGACCACGGCGCCGACGACAGGGTTCGGCCGAGTCGTCCCTCGTCCCCGCTCGGCGAGCTCCAGCGCCCGCTGAAGGGTCATTCCAGCGCCTTGACGAGGCGCCGGTAGGCGCGCGGCAGGTCCTCCATCCCGAAGATCGCGCTCCCGGCCACGATCAGGTCCGCCCCGACCTTGCGCACGTCGGGCGCGTTCTCCGCGGTGATGCCGCCGTCCACTTGAACGAAGAGCGAGCTCGGCAGCTGCTTTCGCAGGCGGCCGATCCTCCACAGGCTCTCGGGCAGGAACTCCTGGCCGGAGTAGCCCGGGTGGATGCTCATGCAGAGGGCGAGATCGGCCCCGAGCGAGGCTTCGACGGCCGCCTCGACCTCGGTCTCGGGGTTGAAGGCGACGCCGACGCCGAGCTCGAGATCCCGGGCCGCCTTGATCGTGTTCCAGGGCTCCTCGGACACCTCGACGTGGAAGGTGACGCTGTCGCCGCCGGCCTCCTTGATCTGCGGGAAGTGATGCTCCGGGTTGTCCACCATCAAGTGGCAGTCGATCACCCCGCCGGCGGCGTGGATGATCGGCGCGATCGACTTGAGAACGATCGGGCCCATGGTCACGGGCTCGACGAAATGGCCGTCGCCGACGTCGAAATGGAAGACACGCGCCCCGGCGTGCAGGAGGTACTCGATTTGCTCGCCGAGGTGGGCGAAGTCGGCCGCGTACAGCGACGGCTCGATCTCGACCGTCCGCACCCAGTCCCTCCATTCCATGGCGAGAACTCTACGGGCGAAGCCTGGCCACGAAGAACCCGGCCGTCCGGTGCACGTGCGGCAAGGTCAGGAGAAAACGGGGGTCTCGCGGATGGCGGTAATCAGGGAACTCGGCCCCCAGGTCGTCGACCTCGGCGCCGATCTCGGCCACGACATCCTCGGTCTCGGGCCGGTACATCGTGCAGACCGAGTAGGTCACCGAGCCGCCCGGCTTGACGCGCTCGAGCGCCGTCCGCAGGAGCGCCGCCTGGAGCTCGGGCAAGGCCTGGGCGCGCCAGCGCAGGTCCGGCCGCGAATTCAGGACGCCGAGGCCCGAGCACGGCGCGTCGACGAGAACGCGGTCGAAGCCGGTGAGATCCGGAGGAAGCTGAAGTGCATCGGCGCAGAGGACGCGGAGGTTGGAAGCGCCGAGGCGCGCGGCGTTCTCCTCGAGCTCACGGGCCCGTCCCGGGTGCTTCTCGACGGCCAGCACCTCTGCGGCGATCTCGGCCAGCTGCGTGGCCTTGCCTCCCGGGGCGGCGCAGAGGTCGAGGATGCGCTCGCCCGGCTCCGCCCCGACGGCCCTCCCGGCGAGCTGTGAGCCGCGGCTCTGCGGCCAAACGCGGCCTTCCTCGATCCAGCCTGGCGGAATTTCGTCGACGACGCGCGGGCCCTCCGGCGTTCGCACAGCCGTCTCGGGTGGCTCGTTCTGGGCCCGCATGAGCGCGAGCGCCTCCTCAGGCCCCCACTCCCCCCACCAGGCCTCGGCGATCCAGTCGGGATACGAGTGCCTGAGCGCCGCCTCCGCAGGCGTCGCTTCGCCAAGGTCCGCGAGCAGCGCCTCGATTCCCTCGGCGAGCCTCCGCATCACCGCGTTCGTGAAGGAGACCGCCCGCTCAAGGCCGGCCGCGCGCACGAGCTCGACGGTCTCGTTCACCGCCGCGTGCACGGGCACCGAATCCATGAACGCGAGCTGGTAGGCGCCCAAGCGCAAGGCGGCCAGCACCGGCGGGTCGAGCTTGCGCACTGGCCGGCGGCCGAGCGTCTCGATCGCGTGGTCGAGCGTCCGCGCCCGCTGGACGGTCCCGTAGGCGAGCTGCATAGCGAACGCGCGGTCGCGCGCGTCGAGGCCTGCCGACGCGGCTCTGAAGGCCCGGTCAGCGTACGCATCCTCCTCGAAGACGCGGCGGACGACCCCGTAGGCGACGCCGCGGGCGCTGTGGACGCCTTTCAGCGCCGTCCGCGTAGGTACTCCTCCGCTGTCATGCGCTTGCCGCCCTCGCGCTGAACCTCGAGCACCTCGACCCCGTCGGCGACGAGCGTCGAATCCTCGCGCGCCGGGCGCGCCTTCCACACGATCAGGCGGCGTCCCTCGACGAGCCCGCGGGCGCCGATATTCGGTGAGAGTGCCCGAATTTGGTTGATGGTCTCCTCCGGAGGACGAGACCAGTCGAGCTCGCGGTCGGCGTTCGTGATCTTCTCCGCATAGGTCGCGCCTTCAGGCTGGGGCACGAAGGTCGGCTCCGAGAACACCTCGCTCAGGAGCTCGACTCCCAGCTGAGCCGCGCGCTCGAAGACGATAGCGGCATCGTCCTCGGGGCCGATTGGAAAGCGGCGCTGGGCGGCAATCGGGCCTGCGTCGAGCTCGGCGGTGGTCTTGTGGATGGTGACGCCCGTCTCCCGGTCGCCGGCCATGATCGCCCGCTCGACCGGGGCGGCGCCACGCCAGCGGGGGAGCAGGCTCGGGTGGACGTTCAGCCAGAGCCGCTCGTTGAGGAGCTTCTCGGGGATGAGGACGCCGTAGCCGGCGATGACCACGACGCGCGCGTCACCGGGAAACGCAGTCAGGCGCTCGGGCTGCGCGACCGGGATCTCGAGCTGGACGGCCGTCTCCTTCGCAGGCGGGGCGGCCTTCTTACGCCCACGGCCTTGCGGCTTGTCGGGGCGCGTGAGCAGCAGCTCGATGTCGTAGCCTCTGGCGGCTAGCCCTTCGAGGATGGCAGCCCCGAAGGGCGCCGTCGCCGCAACGGCGATTCTCATGGCTAGTGTCCCGCCCGGTGGTGCGGCCCCGCTTCTGGCGCGCGAAAAGCAATACGCATTCGCGTTGAGCTACACGCACCAGCCCGTGTCATTCTGAACGCGGACGCGTGCGGGCGACCGAGGACGACGCCTCGCGCCGCTTTGCAGCCGCCAGAGGCGATGGCGCGCATTACCGGGCGGGGCACTTAGGCTATGGGGCCGAGGACGGGCTGGGGGCGGAGCTGGCCGAGTGCGGCACGCCGATCTTCGGGCGTCGTCCGGTCGATTGTGAGGATGCCGTCCAGGTGGTCGAGCTCGTGCTGGAGCACGCGCGCCGTGAGCCCTTCGGCCTCCATGCGGACCTCCTCGCCCGTGGGCGAGACCGCTTCCACCGTCACGCCCGTAGGGCGCTCCACGGGGACGACAACGGTCGCTGCACCGAGCGACAGGCACCCCTCGTCACTCGTCTCGACCTCGTCCGAGGCCGACACGAGACGAGGGTTCACGAGCGCGACCGGCGGCTCCTCCTCGTCAGTGCGATAGACGAGCACGCGCCGCAGGATGCCGACCTGAGGGGCCGCCAGGCCCACCCCCCGAGCCTCGTCCATGAGCATGGTCATGCGCTCGACGAGCGCCGCCACGGACTCGTCGAGATCCTCGACCTCCCTCGCCTTGAGGCGCAACACGGGGTCGGGATACTGGCGCACGAGGGCAAGCGCGGCCCGACGCCGGGCTTCGCGCTCGACGTCGAGCTCTTCGCTGCGGGTTTGCCCCTCGACTTCGCCCATTCCAGGGGAAGTTTAGCCGGGGCGAACCCGTGTTCTAGACCGTGTTCTAGACGGGTCCAATGGCGGTTGTACGCCGTGGACCGACGAAGCGGCTCCAGATCCCGACGAGCACGATCGCGACGACGATCGCGAGGATCCAACCGAGGATCCCGCCGCCGATGAGCCAGAACACGAGCAGCGTGGATGCGATGCCGATCACGATCGTCATGAGGATCCCAAGCGGATCGGGGCCCGGGTGGATGAGCCGCCCGAGCGCCCCGACGACGAGGCCGACGATGATCAGTCCGATGATCTCCCCAATGGTCATGTGCGCCTAGTTCCCGGCTCAACCCGGCCGGAAACTCACGCGAGGCCCTGTGGATCGACGTCGACGGAGACGGCCAGGCCGTTGCGGCGCATGGCCGGCGAAGCGGCGCTGAGCAGGCGACCGGCGAGGGCCGCAAGTGGACGCGGCGACCCCGTCTTGACCAGGAGTTGGGCGCGGTGACGCCCGCGGAGGCGCAGGAGCGGCGCGGGGCCGAGCAGCTCCGCGTCCCCGCCCGCCCTCTCGAGCACGGCGCGAAGCTCGCCGAGGAGCGCGGCCGGCTCGTCGGAGCCGGGCCCGGAGACGACGACCCGGATGAGGTGACGAAAGGGCGGGTAGCCGAGCTCTCGCCGGCGCTCCAGCTCCCCGGCGAGGAATTCCTCCACGTCGTGCCGAGCTGCCAGTGCGATGGGCCGGGAGTCGGGCTGGTAGGTCTGGACGAGGACGCGGCCCGGCGCATCCCGCCCGCTGCGCCCGGCGAGCTGCGTCACGAGCTGGAAGGTGCGCTCCTCGGCGCGGAAGTCCGGCAGCGCCATGCCCGTGTCCGCGTCGATCACGGCCGCGAGCGCAACGCCTTCGAAGTGGTGGCCCTTGGCCACCATCTGCGTGCCGAGGAGAACGGCCCGGTCGGCCGCCGCGAAGCGGCGCAACGTCTCGGTGAGCGCTCCCGGGCGCGCTACGGCGTCCGCGTCGAGCCGGAAGCGCTCCAGCTCCGGAATGCGCGCCGCCAGTTCGGCCTCGAGGCGTTCCGTCCCGGCCCCCAGCCGGGCGAGCTCCGGCGAGCCGCACTCCGGGCAGAGCGGGGGCGACGGCTCGCGGCGCCCACAGTGGTGGCAATGCAAGAGCCCGTCTCGATGCAGGGTCAGGGCGACGTCGCAACTGGGGCAGCGGCGGGTCGCGCCGCAGGCTCGGCAGTGGATCGCGGGGGCTACGCCGCGGCGGTTCAGGAGCAGGATCGCCTTGCCGCCGCCGTCGGCGAGCGCGCCGAGCTCTTCGAGGAGCGGCGTCGAGAGCGGATAGCCGGGCTCGCGGCGCAGGTCGACGATCCCGACTGAGGGAAGCCGCCGGCCGAGGCGGCCGCCGAGCTCCAACCGCTCGAGCGCCTGCCAGCTTTCCGGCCGCGGCGTCGCGCTTCCGAAGACGGCCACAGCGCCCTCGAGGGCGGCGCGCTTCGCGGCCACCGTGCGAGCGTCGTAGCGCGGATCCGACTCCTGCTTGTAGGAAGCATCGTGCTCCTCGTCCACGCAGATGAGGCCGAGGTCGGCCACCGGCGCGAAGATGGCCGAGCGCGCGCCGACCACGATCCGGGCTTCCCCCGACGCGATGCGCTCCCGCTCGTCGCGGCGCTCGGCCTCGCTGCGCTGTGAGTGGAGGAGGGCGACGCGCTCTCCAAAACGCGCCCTGAAGCGTCCAAGAGCCTGCGGCGTCAACGCGATCTCCGGAACGAGAACGATCGCGCCCCGGCCGCGTTCGAGCGCCTCGGCGCACGCCCTCAGATAGACCTCGGTCTTGCCGCTCCCGGTGGCGCCGTAGAGGAGGAACGCGCCGCCTCCCTCGTCCATGGCGTCTGTGATGCGGGTTAGCGCCTGCTCTTGCTCCGCAGTCAGGTTCGTCGGCGCCTCCTCGGCGGCGAGCTCAACGGGCGCCTCGCGCCGGGCCGCGCCCTTGCGCTTCGCCGGAGCGTCCGGCGCCACCAGGGCGAGCGTCCGCGCCGGCGTGGAGCCGTAGTAGTCCGAGAGCCAGAGGGCGAGGTCGACGAGCGCCGGCGGAACCGACCCGAGCACGCGCTCGACCGCGACCGGGTCGATTTCGGGCGGCAGCTCGTCGCCGAGCTCCACGACGACGCCGCGGCGCCGGGCGCGTCCAAACGGAACGCTCACTACCGACCCCTTCTCGAGCCCTTCAGCGAGGTACGTGAACGGCCGCGCGACGGCGCGCGCGGTCACGAGCGGGTAGACGGAGGCGAACCGAGGCACGGGTAAGATCATCACCGAGATGGCGGCGGGACACTCGGTCGACGACTACCTCGAGACGATCTATTTCCTCGCCTTCCCCATCGGCGAATACCGCCCTGACACAAAAGGCTCGCCCACTCTGGCCGTGCGCGTCGCGGACATGCTGGGCGTCTCACGAGCCTCTGCAGGGGAGATGCTGAAGCGCCTCGAGGGCGACGGGCTCGTCGAGCGCGGCGAGCACAAGGAGGCGATCCTGACCGCAGAGGGACGCCGGCAGGCCGAGCGGGTCGTCCGCCGGCACCGGATCATCGAGCGCCTCCTGACCGACTTCATGGGTTACACGGCCGCCGAGGCGCATGAGCAGGCCGACCTTCTCGGCAATACCTTCACGGACGAGATGGTGGATCGAATCGCCAAGCAGCTCGGCGAGCCGGACCGCTGCCCCCACGGGTGGCCTGTCGACACCGCCTTCGAGCAGGCCGAGAACCGCGAGCTCCAGCCACTCGCAGACCTCGAACCCGGTTCGAAGGCGGAGATCGTCCGCCTCGCGGAACACGACGGCGCGCTTCTCCACTGGTACTACGCTGAGGGCCTCGTCCCGGGGGCGAAGATCGAGCTGCGCGCCGCCGAGCCGGCCGCCGGCCAGTTCACCCTCAAGGTGAACGGGGACGAGCGCGCCATCGGCGAGAAGGCTGCCGCCGGCCTCTTCGTCCGGCCGAGCTAACCGGTCTCGAAGTTCACCGCGACGGTGGTGAAGCCGAGGGCGCGCAGCAGGCTCTGCAGCATCGCACGCGTGTTCTCGCGCGCTCGAGCCACGAGTCCGGATCCCTGCTGGGCGGCCGCGGTGATCTTCTGCTCGGCGACGAGGTAAAGCTCCTGCTGGTAGTTGTCGTTCGAAGAGAAGATGTCGCCGATCTTGTTGAAGACGCCCTCGTTGCGGTCGTAGACGTAGCTCCGCGCGGGATCGATGCGAGCGTCCGACAGGCGCGGGCGCGGCAAGGTGATGGTCGCGCTGCGGCGGTCGTCGGACACCTGGACGGCGCCGCTGCCGATGTTCGAGAAGTCGACGGTGGCGTCGACGGTTCCGTAGGCGATGAAGAGCGTGCGCGAGCCAAGGATCGAGTCCGGCAGTGCGGTGTCCTTCTGCAGATCGACGACCTGCTGGAAGTTGCCGGTCGCAGCGTGGTAGGAGTGCAGGTTTCGGATCGACTTGAGCACCGCCGGACCGCTGCGATCGACAGTGCGAGAGACGAACGGGTTGTGGAAGTCGGGAATCACGCCCTTCACCCAGCTCACGCCCCCGAAGATCGCGATGATGAGGATTCCGAGCGTGATCAGGCCCCAGGGGACCTCACGCCGCGGTCGGGGCGGTTCGTAGGGAGGTGGTGCAGGCGGAGGTGGTTCCGCACGCCTGCGCTCGGGAGTCACAACCCCCATAACGCCTGCTATTTACCCGCTTAAGGGGCCGCTGGAACTTCTGCCGCAAGCCCTGCAGCAGCGCGCAAAGCGTCGGCCTTGTCGGTGCGCTCCCACGTGAAGTCGTGGTCGGAGCGCCCGAAATGGCCATATGCGGCCGTCTTCCCGTAGATGGGCCGCATCAGGTCGAGGTCGCGCAAGATCGCTCCCGGACGGAGGTCGAAGTGCTCGCGGACGAGCTCCTCGATCCGCGCCACGGGAATGCGCTCGGTGCCGAAGCAGTCCACCTCGATGGAGACCGGATGCGCGACGCCGATCGCGTAGGCGACCTGCAGCTCGCACCGGTCGGCGAGCCCGCCGGCCACGACGTTCTTGGCCACGTAACGCGCCGCGTAGGCGGCGGAGCGGTCGACCTTCGTGGGGTCTTTGCCCGAGAACGAGCCGCCGCCGTGGCGAGCCATGCCCCCGTAGGTGTCCACGATGATCTTGCGCCCCGTCAGGCCGGTGTCGCCCATCGGCCCGCCGAGCACGAACTTCCCCGTGGGGTTGACGAGCACGAAGTCGCGCTCTTCGAAGCGGTGCTCGTCGTAGAGCTCCCGCGGCAGGATCGGATGGAGAACGTGCTCGATGACGTCCGGCTTGATGAGCGTGTCGGGGTCGAGCCCGTCGCGGTGCTGGGTGGAGACGAGCACGCGGGCGATCTCGACCGGGCGCTGGTGGCCGTGCTCGTCGATCTCGTAGCGGACGGTCACCTGCGCCTTCCCGTCGGGACGGAGGTACGGGAGGATCTGCGCCTTGCGCACTTCGGAGAGCCGCTTGCAGATCAGGTGCGCGAGCATGATCGGGAGCGGCATCAGCTCCTCGGTCTCGATGCAGGCGAAGCCGAACATCATCCCCTGGTCGCCGGCGCCGAGGCGGTCGAGCGGGTCGTCGTCGCCGGGGTCGTGCTGCACTTCGTACGAGCGCTCGACCCCCTGTGCGATGTCGGGCGACTGCTCGTCGATGGCGACTATGACGCCGCAGGTCTCGGCGTCGAAACCGTACTTGGCCCGGTCGTAGCCGATCTCGCGAATGCGGGTGCGGACGAGGCGGGGGATGTCGACGTAGGTCTCGGTCGTGATCTCGCCGGCGACGATCACGACGCCGGTCGTGACCAGCGTCTCGCAGGCGACGCGGCCGTTGGAATCGTCGGTCAGGACTGCGTCGAGGACGGCGTCGGAGACCTGGTCCGCGACCTTGTCGGGGTGCCCTTCGGTAACCGATTCCGACGTGAAGAGAAAGCTTCGCGCCGACATGTGATCGCGAAGGCTAGTGGACGGCGAGGAAGCCGGTGAACCGAACCGTGCGCCCGTCCTTCGTCCCGTAGAAGACGAGGTGGTCGAGCGGCTCGAGGTTCGCGCCCGCCTGGGCCGGGGACCCGCCTCCCATGAAACCGAGCACGTAGGGGATTGCGGCCTTCAGGTCGACGTAGCCGAACCCGGTCGTCTCGCCGGGGACGCCGGCTTCGTCCAGCGCGCTCTTGAAGCCGGAGTCGTCGGCGAGACGGTTGTCGTGCTCGCGGAGCGCGGCGATGCCCTCCCGCGACGTCGTCACGACGAGATGCCCGTCGAACGCCGCGTAGTAGAGCGCCAGTGGAACGCCGAGCGGCACCTCCTTCGCCGTGACGCCGTCGATCTGCACGTCGGTCTCGCTCCCGAGCGCGGGGTAGTACTCGCGCAGCGCCTTCACGAGCTTGCCGACCGTCGCCATGGCCGCCTGCTCGTCGTCAACGTGGGTGATGAGCGTCACCTCCGGAATGAGGAGGCCGGGCCGGACGTAGACGGCGCTCTCGCCCGAGAAGAGCGGGAAGACGTCCTCGTCGAGCGAGACTCCGACCTCGTGCTCGATCCGCGCGAGGTCTCGGTCGACATCGGGCGCAGCCTCGGCGATCACGTCGCGCAGCGCCTTCAGCCGGCTGCCGAGGTCGTTGAAGTCGAGGTAGAGGAGCGCGCCCGCCGGCACCTCCTCGGGCAGCTCGGCCTTGAACGGCTCCGTGAAGACACCGCCCTCGTCGCCGGCGAGCTTCGCAGCGCCCTCGAGCCGGACACCGCCTTCTTCGGCCCTGAGGGAAAGCGCAACCGACGGGAGCTTGCCGGATGGGACGAGCGCTCCGAGCGCGTCCGGAGGAACGTTCGGGTCTCGTTGGATCGTCTGCTGGAGGGCAGCGCCGTTGAGGTAGAGGCGGCCGATCGCGTCTCCTTCGACCGCGCTCATCGCGTCCTGAAACTCCGACGAGTCCGCCAGCGAGCCGTCGGCGCGGGCGCTCTCGAACTTGTCGAGCACGGCCGGGCTGTCGGAGAACGCGGTCCAGCCGTCGACCTCGCGCGTCACGAACTGCTCGTCCGACCTGGCGAGGAGCGCCTTCAGCTTGCCTACGTCCTTCGGTTGCGTCAGACCCACGAACTCGCCTTTGCCGGCGAGGTCGAGACCGACGACGTCGGTCTCCGGCCCGAGCGCGGGCTTGATGTCGCGGCTGAAGTCGAGGCCCCTGCCGGCAAGCTGTCCGAACAGGAGGTCGAGGGTCTTGTCGCCGTCCGGGAACTTCGCGACCAGGTCGCCCGCCGTCTTCCACCGCGACGAGTCGAAGCTCGTGTCGACGCTCAGGAAGAGCTCGGCGCTCGCCGGAGCCACCGAAGCGCCCTCGGGGCCGGAGCCCGCCTCGTCGCCGCAGCCGGCCACCAGAGGCAGAACCGCGAGAAGGATGGCGATGAGAGGGCGGAAGCGCACGCTACTCATCTGTCGGACGTCTCCCCATCAAACCTGAGGCTAGATCCTGAAGGCTAGCGCCGCCGAGCACGGAGCAGACCGCCTCCGTGATCGGTAGCTCGATCCCGAGCCGGCGTGCGAGGTCACGCAGCACCGGAGCGGTCGTGAGGCCTTCCACCACCTGCCCGATCTCCGCGGCCGCCTCATCGGGCGAGGAGCCGCGAGCGATCAATTCACCCGCCCGGCGATTGCGGCTGTGGCGGCTCCAGCAGGTCACGATCAGGTCGCCCATGCCGGCGAGGCCGGCGAACGTCTCCGTCCGCGCCCCGCAGGCGTCCCCGAGGCGGGTCATCTCGGCCTGCCCGCGCGTGATTAGCGCCGCCTTGCCGTTATCGCCCGCTTCGAGCCCGTCGACGGCGCCGGCGGCAAGCGCGATCACGTTCTTGGAGGCCGCGCAGAGCTCGACGCCGACGACGTCCGTGTTTACGTAGACGCGGAAGCGCGGCGAGATGATCGCGTGCTGGAGCTCCTCGGCGAGCTCCTCGTCCTCGCTTGCGAGGACGGCGGCTGCGGGCAGGCCCTGGGCGATCTCCTCGGCGTGGTTCGGCCCCGAGAGAACGGCCACCGGCGCGTTCGTGACGACCTGCGAGAGGCGTCCTCCGCTCGCCGGGTCGAGGCCCTTCGTCAGAATCAGCCGGGGAGCCGTGCCGGGGAGCGCCTCGACGACTTCCCTGAAGGCCCGGCTGGGCACCGCGATGCAGACGAGGTCCGCTTTGGCCACCGGAGCCTCGGCGATGGGCACGTACGGGGGGCGCCGCCCTGCAACGACCGCGTCATGGCCGCGCTCATCGAGGAGCGCCCCGAAGGTCGTCCCCCACGACCCCGCTCCCACCACCACAACTTTCATGAGCGCCGCACGAAGTCGATGATGACGGGCACGCCCTTGAGCTCGAAGTGCTCGCGCAGGCGATTCTCGACCCAGTAGCCGTAATCCCGCGTCACAAGCGCCGGATCGTTGACGAAGAGGCGGAAGCGCGGCGGTCGGGCGCTGACCTGCGTCCCGTAGAGGAGGTTGAGGCGCCGCCCGTTCCGGGTTGGGCCCGGCCGCTGTGCGCGCAACTCGCCGAAGAAGCGGTTGAGCTCACCGGTCGAGATTCTGCTCGTGTGCTTTTCGTAGAGCTCCTCCACCCTGTCGAGCAACCTGCCGACGCCTCGCCCGGTCTTGGCCGAGACAGCGACGATCGGCGGGCGCTGGCGCAGCCGCTCCCGGAGGCGGTCGCGGACGTCCTCGATGCCGACCGTGGCGACGTCCCATTTCGAGAGGACGAGGAGCGTCGAGCAGCCGGCCGTGCGCGCGACGTCGGCGACCGCGAGGTCCTGGTCCACCAGGCCCTCACTCGCGTCGACGAGGACGAGCGCCACGTCGGCGCGCTCGGCCGCGCGGATCGCCCGGAGCTCCGAGTAGTACTCGACGCCTTGCCGCTGGCGCCGCTTGCGCCTGAGCCCGGCCGTATCGACGAGGACGAAGGTGCGATCCCCCCGCTGGAGCACGGTGTCGATCGAGTCGCGCGTCGTCCCCGGGACATCCGACACGATGACGCGCTCCTCGCCGACGAACGCGTTCAGGAGGCTCGACTTGCCGACGTTCGGTCGCCCGAGGATCGCGACCCGGATTGCCTCCTCACCGATCTCGGCACGGCCCTCGCCCGGGAGCTCGGCCACGATCCGGTCGAGCAGGTCGCCCGTCCCGATCCCGTGGAGGGCGGAGACCGCGACGGGATCGCCGAGGCCGAGCCGGTGGAACTCGAGGGCGTCCACCTCGCGGGCCGGATCGTCGATCTTGTTCGCCACGAGGACGACCGGCTTGTGCGCGCGTCGCAGGATGGCGGCGATCTCCTCGTCCCCAGGGGTGATGCCCGCGCGCGCGTCTGTCAGAAAGAGCACCAGGTCGGCCTCCTCGACGGCCCGCCGCGCCTGCTCGGCGACATCGCGCGTGAGCGGCGAGGGGTCGGCGACGTCCACCCCGCCGGTGTCGACGAGGATGAAGCGCTTTCCCGTCCACTCGCACACGACCTCCTTGCGATCGCGGGTCACGCCAGGCGTCTCGAAGACGACCGCCTCGCGCGTCGCCGAGAGCCGGTTGACGAGCGTCGACTTGCCGACGTTCGGGAAGCCGACGACGGCCACCGTGCCGAGGAGCGGTGCGCTCATCGGCCAGACACTGGCCGATGAGCGTGTGGAGAGGGTGTGGGGGAACCGGGAGGTTCCTCCACTGCATCAAAGAAGGGGCCCCGCGGGGGAAACATGGTTTCCCCCGCGGGAGCGAGCCGAAGGCGAGCGACGCTCATCCGACTTTGGACGGAACGGTCGCGCGCCGCGGCGGCGTCGCGCGCGGACGGCCGAGCTCGTGCATGTGCACGAGGAATTCCCAGAGGCGCCGGATCTCGGCCTGGATCTCCTCGGTTGCGTCGCGATAGCCGCGCGAGTTGCGCGGATGCTCGTCGAAGCGCATCGGCTCGCCGAAGGCAACGGACACCGGCGCCCAGTTCCCCCACTTCCAGTGCTGGGACCCGTGGATGGCAGCCGGGACGACCGGTACTCCCTCCTGGATCGCGATCATCGCCGCGCCCGGCTTCGCCTCCCCGGGCACCCCGCTCCGCTGGCGCGTCCCCTCGACGAAGAGCCCGAGGAGATCGTTGTTGCGGACCGTCTCGCGCATGCGCCGGAGCGCCTCGCGGTCCGACTCGCCGCGGCGGACGGCGAGGGTGCCGTGGGCGCGCATGAGCTCTCCGAAGCCGGGCATCCCGTGGAGCTCGACCTTGGCGACGAAGACGATCCGGCGCGGGCAGAGGACTCCCACCGAGGGCGGGTCGGCGTAGGAGAAGTGGTTGACGGCGAGGACGGCGCCGCCCTCCCGCGGGACGCGCTCCTTGCCGTAGCCCTTCAGGCGCACCATCGAGCGCGTGAACGTGCCGATCAGCCCCTTGCCGATCGTCCAGTAGACGAAGGACTGGTAGCCGCTCATAGGCAAGCCTCTGGCCTATGAGCGTGTGGAGGGGGTGTGAGGGAACCGGGAGGTTCCTCCACTGGATCAAAGAAGGGGGCCCGTGGGGGAAACATAGTTTCCCCCACGGGAGCGAGCCGGAGGCGAGCGCCGCTCATAGGCCAGCGCCCGTTCGCTCCGTGATCAAGCGCGCGATGCGGTCGACGACCTGCTCGACCGCCAGCTCGGTGGTGTCGATCGTCACCGCGTCCGGCGCGGGCTGCATCTGCGCGGCGTCGCGCTCGTCGCGGAGGCGCAGGTCGGTGGCGAGCGCCTCGGCTCCGATCTCGGGGCGCTCGGCCACCCGCCGCCGCGCTCGCTCGGCTGCGTCCGCGACGAGGTAGACCTTCACCTCGGCGTTGGGACAGACGACGGTGCCGATGTCCCGTCCCTCGATCACAGCATCGCCCTGCTCGGAGAGCTCTCGCTGGCGCTCGCGCATGACTCTGCGCACCTCGGGGTGGCGGGCGACCTCCGAGACGACGCGGTCGATCGCCGGCAGGCGGATCGCCTCGGTCACATCCTCGCCGCGAATGAGCACGCGCTCACCCTCGAAGGAGATGGGCGCAGCCTCGGCGATCGCGCCCAGCGCCTGCCCGTCCTCCAGGTCGACGCCCTCCTCGAGGGCGAGCCACGTGAGAGCGCGGTACATCGCGCCGGTGTCGAGGTAGCGGAAGCCGAGCCGGTCGGCAAGGCTGCGGGCAACCGTGCTCTTGCCGGCTCCGGCCGGGCCGTCTATAGCCACGATCATCGATCCTCCTGCCGCTACCTGACCGCGATGGACTCGAGCATCGCGAAGAAGTCGGGGAAGCTTACCCCCACGCTTTCGGCTCCTTCGATGCGTACGCCCTCGCGCGAGACGAGCCCGGCGACGGCGGCGAGCATCGCGATGCGGTGATCTCCAGCGGCATCAACCACACCCCCACCCTTAGGGCGGGAGGGAACCCCACGCACCCGGAAGCCATCATGAGTGGCCTCGATCCGGATTCCAAGGGGCCGGAGAACGTTTTTCACAGTCTCGATACGGTCCGACTCCTTCACGCGCAGTTCCGCGGCGCCTCGTACGACGCTCTCTCCCCGCGCCATTCCCGCCACGAGTGCGAAGAGCGGCAGCTCGTCGACCAGAGTCGGGACCTCCTCCGGCCGCACCCTCGTCGCCACGAGCTCGGCCGCCGCCACCTCGAGATCCGCCACCGGCTCCCCTCCCGCAACCCGCCGGTTGAACACCGATACGCGCGCGCCCATCCGCTCCAGCACGGCGAGGAAGCCCGTGCGCGTCGGGTTGATCCCCACCCCGTGCAGGCGCAGCTCCGACCCCGACAGCAGCGTCGCGACAGCCATGAACGGCGCCGCCGAGGAGACGTCGCCCGGGATCTCGAGGGCGAGCGGGCGTAGCCGCTCCGCCGGCCACACGCCCGGCTCGCCCGGCTTCCGCCGCACCCTCACCCCCGCTCCCTCCAACAACCGCTCGGTGTGGTCGCGCGTCTGCACCGGCTCGACCACGACGGTCGGCCCCTCGGACGCGTACAGCCCTGCCAGCAGCACGCACGATTTCACCTGCGCGCTCGCCACCGGCAGCTCGTAACGAATCGGCTCCAGGCGCCCACCTTGGACGACGAGCGGCGCGTGCCCATCCGTCGTCTCGACGGCCGCCCCCATTCGTTCGAGCGGCTCCGCGATGCGCTCGAGGGGACGTCCGCTCAGCGACTCGTCGCCGACGAGCTCGAACCGTCCTTCCTGGCCGGCGAGGATGCCCGCCAGCAACCGCATGAGCGTGCCAGCGTTCCCGCAGTCGATGGGCGCTTCCGGAGGGCGCAACCCGCGCAGCCCCACCCCTCCGACACGCGCCTCGTCGCCGTCGAGCTCGACCTCCGCTCCGAGCGCCCGCACGGCCCCCACCGTGGAGAGGACGTCGGCGGACACGCCGAGCCCGGCCAGACCGCTCTCCCCGTCGGCGATCGCACCGAGCAGGAGGGCGCGGTGCGAGATGGACTTGTCCCCTGGCACGGCGAGGTCGCCGCGGACGAGCCCCGCCGGCGAGACCTCGACGGCGCTCACGAGTCTTCGAGCACGGGCGAGACGATGACCGCGTAGCCCTGCGCCTCGAGCAGCTCGGCCGCCCGCCGCGCCTCCCGCTCGCCCGCGACGAGGACGGAAAGGGTCCCGCCGCGCTCGGGCGACAGATGCTGGAGCTCGAAGTCCTCGATGTTGATCTGCTCGGCGCCGAGGGCCTGGGTGATCCCGGAGAGGACGCCCGGCCGGTCGGGAACGTGGACGCGGACGCGCTGCAGCTCGCCGACGTCGGCGAAGGCCTCCTCGAGCAGGCGCCGGCGGTTCCCACCTGCCTCGCCGATCCAGCGCGCGAGCCAGCCCGCATCCCCGGCCTCCAGCGCGCGTTCGAGCTCCTCGACGCGCCGGCGGTGCTCCGCCAGCGCCTCGCGCAGCTCCCCCGCGTTGTCCAGGAAGATGTCGATCCAGATGCGCGGGTTCGCGCCCGCCACGCGCGTCATGTCGCGGAGCGATCCGCCGGCCGCGGCGAGCGGCTCGTGCCCGTGGACGCGCAGCGAGCCGGCGTGGTTCAGGACGACGTTGGCAAGGGCGTGCGGCAGGTGGCTTGTCAGCGCGAGGAGCCGGTCGTGCGCGGCGGGGTCGATCGCGATCGGAACGGCGCCGAGGGAGGCGACGAAGGCGTGCAAGGCCGCGTAGCGCTCGGGCTCCGTCTCGGCCACGGGGGTCAGAAACCAGGTCGCGCCTTCGAAGAGATCGGCCGAAGCGTGTGCCGGCCCGCGCGCCTCCGAGCCGCAGACGGGATGGCCGCCGATGTAGCGAGCGCGGTTGTCGACGCCGTCGCACAGGCGAGCCTTGGTCGACCCCACGTCCGTGACCGTGGGTTTTCCGCTCGCACGTAGCACAGCGGCAATTTGATCGCCCAAATCAGCAACCGGTGTCGCTACGACCACCAGGTCTGCGTCGCGAACAGCCTCATCGAGGCTGTCCGCGATTAAGAGCGCCCCCCGCTCGGCGGCGACGGCGAGCGCCTCGGGATCGGCGTCGTAGCCCACTACCTCCTCCACCCCCACTCGCCTCGCAGCGAGCCCGACGGACGCGCCGATCAGGCCGGTGCCGACGATCGCGAGCCGGCGCAGGGCCACGTCACGCGTCGACGGCGTCGGGCCCCGCGCCGCGCTGGCGCATGAGCTCCGCCACGCGGAAGGCGAGGTCGAGCGACTGCCGCGCGTTCAGGCGCGGGTCGCAGAGAGACATGTAGCGCGCGGAGAGCTGCTCCTCGACCACTTCCTCGGAGCCGCCGAGGCACTCCGTCACGTCCTCGCCGGTGAACTCGATGTGGACGCCGCCCGGCCACACGCGCTCGCGCCTGCAGGCCGCGAAGAAGCCCTCGATCTCGGCCATGATCGCGTCGAAGCGCCGCGTCTTCACACCGGACTCCGTCTTGAAGACGTTCGCGTGCATCGGGTCGCAGGCCCAGACGACGGGATGCTCGGACTCGCGCACCGCGCGGAGGAGCGGCGGCAGGAGCTCGAAGACCTGCTCGGAGCCCATGCGGGCGACGAGCGTCAAACGCCCGGGCACGCGGCCGGGGTTGAGCCGCTCGCAGAGCTCGAGGACATCATCCGCAGTCGCCGTCGGCCCGAGCTTGACGCCGAGCGGGTTGTGGACGCCGGAGAAGAACTCCACGTGAGCTCCGCGCGGGTCGCGCGTGCGCTCCCCGATCCAGAGCATGTGGCCGGAGCAGTCGTACCAGTCGCCGGTGAGCGAGTCCCGCCGGGTGAGAGACTCCTCGTAGTCGAGGACGAGGCCCTCGTGACTCGTCCAGACGTCGACCTGGTGGAGCTTCTGCTCGGCGACGACGTCGATGCCGCACGCCGCCATGAAGCGGAGCGCCCGCTCGATCTCGGCGGCCAATTGCTCGTAGCGGCGTCCCTCCGGCGAGCTGGCCACGAACTCCTGGTTCCACTCGTGCACGCGCATGAGGTCGGCGAAGCCGCCTTTCGTGAACGCGCGCATGAGGTTGAGCGTCGAGGTGGCGTGGTAGTAGGCCTGCACCATCCGCTCGGGATCGGGGATGCGCGCGGCCTCCGACGGAGCGTCGTCGTGGATCATGTGCCCGCGGAAGCTGGGGATCTCCCCGTTCGGCGAGCCCTCGGTCGGCGACGTGCGCGCCTTGGCGAACTGACCGGCGATGCGCCCGACCTTGGCGACCGGGAGCGTGGCGCCGTACGTGAGCACGGCCGCCATCTGGAGGAGGATCTTGAGCTTCTCGCGGATGTGGATGGCTGAGACGTCGTGGAAGGACTCGGCGCAGTCCCCGGCCTGCAGGAGGAACGCCCGGCCGGCGGCCACCTCGGCGAGCGCAGCCCTGAGATTGCGTGCCTCGCCCGCGAAGACGAGCGGCGGCACGCTGGCCAGCCGCTCCCGCGCCGCCTCGGCGCGCTCCTCGCTCGGCCACTCGGGCTGATGGAGGGCGGGGAACGAGCGCCACGACGAGGGCGACCAGACCGATCCCGTGACAGCCATAGGCCCCCAGTGTAGTGAGGGATAATCAGGCCTCGAACCATGCGGATCTTTTCCGGCATCCAGCCCACCGGGGCGAAGCACTTCGGCAACTACAGCGGCGGCTTCCGCCAGTACGCGGCCACGCAGGATCTCGGCGAGGCCTTCTTCTGCATCGTCGACCTGCACTCGATCACGACGCCGCAGGATCCCGAGGCGCTGCGCGAGTCGACCCTCGACCTCGCAGCGATCCTTCTCGCCACCGGGCTCGATCCCGACCGCTCGACGATCTTCGTCCAGAGCCACGTCCCTGCTCACGCCGAATGCGCGTGGCTCCTCAGTTGCACCGCCACCTACGGCGAGCTGCGGCGCATGACGCAGTTCAAGGAGAAGGGACAGGGGCAGGAGTCGGTCTCGGCGGGCCTCTTCACCTATCCCGCGCTCATGGCCGCGGACATCCTCCTCTACCACACCGACAAGGTTCCGATCGGCGACGACCAGCGCCAGCACCTGGAGCTCACGCGCGACGTCGCGGAGCGCTTCAACAACCGCTACGGCGAGACGTTCAAGCTGCCCGAGGGCATCTACCCGTCCGTCGGCTCGCGGATCATGGATCTCCAGGAGCCGGACCGGAAGATGTCGACGACCGGCGGCACGCCCCAGGGCACCATCGGGCTCCTCGACCCGCCGGACACGATCCGGCGCAAGGTGCGCTCGGCCGTCACGGATTCCGGAAAGGGCGTCGTCCGCGCCGAGGACAAGCCGGGTATCACCAACCTGATCGAGATCATGTCGGTGGCGACCGGGTCGTCTCCGGAGGAGATCGAGGCGCGCTACGACGGCGAGGGGTACGGCGCCTTCAAGGAGGACGTCGCCGAGAAGGTCGTGGAGCTGCTCGACCCGATCCGCCTGCGCTACGGCGAGCTGCGCGGGAACTCGACCCTGCTTCGCGCCCTGCTCGCCGAGGGCGCCTCCAAGGCCGACCTGATTGCCTCCGAGACTCTTGCGACCGCCTATGACCGTGTCGGTTTCGTCGCTCCGTAGACCGGCGCACGCCTACGCGCCCGAGGACGGTGCCTACCGAGCCTTGGCCGCCCCGCTCTGGAGGCGCGGGGTCGCCTCCGCGCTCGACTGGGGACTCGTCTTCGTCCTCTTCATCCTCGCGAGCTACCCGCTCGGGATGATCCAGACGGTCGGCGACGCGCTGGGAGGTACTGCCGCCACCGCCATCACCGCGCTCACACAGGCGCTGGGCCTCGGCGTCGTCTTCGCCTACTTCACGTGGTTTCTGGCCAGCGGACACACGCTCGGCATGCGCGCGCTCGACATCCACGTGTTCTCAAACGGAAGCGGTAAGGAGCCGCATCCGCTCCGCGCCGGAGCTCGCAGCCTCCTCTCCATTGGCTTCTTCCTCGCCACGATCGATGCATACGGGCTCTCGTCAGGCGGCTATCGAGAGGGCGGCCTCACCGATGCTCAGGCGCATTGGCGAGCAGCCGCCGTTGCCGGTGTCGGGCTGATTGTCGCCGGAGAGCTATGGAAGGTGGTCGATCCGCATGGCCGGACGCTCTGGGACCGCCTGTGCGGGCTCGTCGTCGTCGAGGAGGTCGTCCCCGCCTCGATGCCCGACCGACTATGGAGCCCCTGGGGAACGTAGACCTTCGGTCTCGTCGCGCGTCAGCTCGCGCCACTCGCCGGGCTCGAGCCCGGCGAGCGTGAGCCCCGCGTAGCTGCTTCTGTGCAGGCGGCGCACCGGATGGCCGACCGCCGCCAGCATCCGCTTCACCTGATGCTTCTTGCCCTCGTGGATCGTGAGCTCGAGGCGTGAGGGCCCGAGCCGCCGAACGGCCGCCGGAGCCGTGCGCCCGTCGTCGAGGTCGACGCCCTCGGTGAGCTGCCTCAGCCCCTCGTCGGAGGGCTCGCCTTCGACTTCGACCTCGTAGACCTTGTCCACCATGTAACGCGGGTGCATGAGCCTGTGCGCCAAGGCGCCGTCGTTGGTGAGCAGGAGAGCGCCGGTCGTGTCGGCGTCGAGGCGGCCGACCGGGACGACCCGCCGTTCGTGCTCCACGAGCCCGAGAACCGTCGGACGGCCCTGCGGGTCGCGAGCGGTCGTGACGACGCCCGCCGGCTTGTGCAGGAGGACGTAGGTGAGCGGCTCGCGCTCGAGCAGCTGCCCGTCGAGCTCGACCCGGTCGCGCGGGCCGACGAAGGTCGCGAGTCCCGCGACCTCGCCGTTCACACGCACGCGTCCGGCGCGAATGAGCTCCTCGGCGCCGCGGCGGGAAGCGACTCCCGCCCTCGCCAGGTAAGCATTGAGGCGCATTCCGCGATTGTGCCGTGCGCGACGAGGGCGTAGGGTCGGCCCGTCCCCAAGGAGAGGAGAGAGGCGATGAAGGGTCTACTCGTTATCCCCGCCCTTGCCGCGGCCGGCATCCTCACATTCGCGGTCGTGAACGGAGGCGCGGGCACCAGCGGATCGGGGGGGAAGGTCATTCACGTCATCGAGCACGCGACGAGCGACACGGTGACGGACACCGGGCCGGCCGGCGACTCCGCCGGCGACATCCTCACGTTCGCGAACGAGGTCTTCGACGCGAGCGACACGACCAAGGTGGGAACCGACCAGGGGTACTGCATCCGCACCGAGGCCGGAGTCTCGTGGGAATGCAACTACACGACCTTCCTGTCGCGCGGTCAAATCGTCGTCGAGGGCCCGTTCTACGACGCGGCCGACAGCACGTTCGCGATCACCGGAGGAACCGGCGCCTACCGCAACGCCCGCGGGCAGCTGGAGCTCAAATCGCGCAACGGCGGCACGGAGTTCGACTTCATCTTCCACGTCATCGGCTGAGCGAGAGGGGCCGGGCTCGCCCGGCCCCCTCGATCTCCGTCATCATCACGCCGTGCCCACGTACATCTCGCTCATGAACTGGACGTCGCAGGGCATCGGCGGGCTCCCCGCCTGGCGCGACCGGGTCGAGGAGAGCGAGCGCGTGATCGCTGCGCGCGGCGGCCGCCTGATCGATATCTACGTCACGCTGGGGCGCTTCGACCTCGTCGAGGTCTTCGAGGCCCCGGACGACGAGACGGCCTACGGAATCCTGCTCGACCTTGCGCGGCACGGAAACGTCCGCACCGAGACGCTCCGCGCCTTCACGCGGGACGAAGCGGAGAAGATCGTCCGGGAGTCCTAGGCCGCCAACCGCGCTCTACGCGCCGCGGCGGGCGGCGACGTCCTCGAGGCGGGCACGCAGGTCTTCTGCGCCCTCCGCGAGGTCGTCGAGGCGCGGGAGCTCGGCGAGGCCCGCGAGGCCGAAGACCCGCTCGAAGAGCGGCGTCGTCTTGTAGCGAACGGCCCCTCCCTCCTTCTCGCGCCCCGCCTCCGCGATCAGCCCCCGCTCGACGAGCCCGGCGACAGCCGAGTCCGCCGCCACGCCGCGAATGCGGGCGATCTCGGGCCGCGAGACCGGCCCCAGGTAGGCCACGACCGCGAGCGTCTCGAGCGCCGCCGGCGAGAGTCCTCGCTGTACGGGGCGCTCGATGAGCCGGGCGCAGGCCTCCGCCGCCTCGCGGGCGGCGCGCAGCGCGTAGCCGCCGGCGACGCGCTCGAGGACGATGCCGCTCCGCCCCTCGCGGTAGCGCGAGGCCAGGAGCCCGAGCGCCGTCTCGACGCGCTCCGTCTCGTCCTCGACGGCGAGCGCCAGCTCCTCGACGGAGAGCGGGCTCGGCGCGATAACGAGCAGCGCCTCGAGCGTGCGCGCGAGCCGGTCGACCGGGTTCTCGACTAGGCGGAGGTGACTGTCCATACCGTGATCGGCTCGAAGGGCGCGGACTGGCCGAGCTCCGCCTCGCCCGCCTTGCGCAGCTCGAGCAGCGCGAGAAAGGCGACCGCCTGCTCGATGCGCGCGAGCGACTTCACCTCGTGATCGAAGACGAAGCGCCGCCGGTTTCGCAAGACGGCGCGAAAGCGCTCCAGGAAGAGCGAGACAGGGGGCAAGCGGAGCGCGAGGTGTCCGAGCGAGGGCTCAGGCGGGTCGGCGGCGAGCGCGCGCAACGCGCTCACGAGCAAGGCCGGATCCTGGAGAGCGAGCGGGCGCTCGGGCATTGGCGCCAGCGGCGCCGGCCCGAGGCGGAAGTAGCGGTCGGACTCGGCCGCCAGCCGGTCCTCGAGCCACTCCGCGGCCGCCTTGAAGCGCCGGTACAAGGCAAGCCGTTCAGCCAACTCGCCGGCCGCCTCCTCCGGATCGAGCTCGTCGAAGGGCGATTCCTCCTCGTCGGTGAGCAGACCGCGCGCCTTCAGCTCGAGCAGGGCAGCGACGAGGACGAGGAACTCGCCGCAGGCCTCGAGATCGGGCGCTTCGCGCTCGGCCAGCCGTTCCACGAAGGCCACGACGACGTCCGCGACGTCGACGTCCGCCAGCTCGAGCTCGTCCTTGAGGACGATCGTGAGCAGGAGGTCGAACGGCCCCTCGAACGCGTCCAGGTCGAGATCGAGCTCGCGAACCGCGACGGCGCTCATCGCGCGAACCCTAGCCCTAGCGGCGGACGCGGCCTTTCGGAAGCGCCATCGTCGGGCCCTTCGGCACCTCGTTGGCCTTGCGCGGCCGCCGCGGCTCCTCGCTTCTCCGCTGCGACCAGATGAAGGCGACGATCGAGAGGGCGAAGAGCACCGCCGAGACGTAGAAGTTGAGTCGCAGGCCGAAGTACTCGTGCGAGGGGTCGATGCGGAGGGTCTCCTCGTACATGCGGAAGGCTGTGTACCAGGCGACGTAGAGCGCGAAGAGGCCGGGCGGCCGGATGCGAAAGCGCCGGTCTATGAGCAGGAGAACGCCCATCCCGAGGAGGTTCCAGAGCGACTCGTAGAGGAAGGTCGGGTGGAACGTGTCGCTGCCGACGTACTGCGCAGGGCGGTTCTGGATGTCGATCTCGAGTCCCCAGGGCAGATTGGTCGGCTTGCCGAAGAGCTCCTGGTTGAAGTAGTTGCCCCAGCGGCCGATCGCCTGCGCGAGCAGGAGGCCGGGCGCGCAGGCGTCCATGAAGCCGTAGATGGAGTTCCCCGAGCGCCTGACGACGATCGCGCCGGCGAGGACTCCTCCCGCGATGCCGCCCCAGATGCCGAGACCGCCCCTCCAGATCTCGAAGACGCCCTGCCACTTGGGATCGGGCACCTCGCTCCAGCTCGTGACGACGTGGTAGAGCCGGGCGCCGACGACGCCGCCGGCGACTCCCCACATGGCCACGCGGAAGACGAGATCCCAGTCCCCGCCGCGGCGCGTCCAGCGCCTACCCGTGAGCCAGACCGCGCCCAGGATGCCGAGCAGGAGCATGACGCCGTAGGCATGGAGCGCGAGCCGCCCGACGTGGACCTCGCCGCTCGAGGGGCTCGGGATCGAGGCGAGCAGGAGCACGGCCTCAAGTTTGAAGGAAGAGCCGGAGTGACTTGACATGTGACGAAAAAGTCACATATAGTCCGGGTCATGGACGCGGTGTTCAAAGCCCTCGCCGGCCCGACCAGGAGAAGCCTGCTCGACGAGCTCTTCCGCGAGGACGGGCAAACCTTGAGTGCCCTCGAGGCGCGCTTCTCGATGACGCGTTTCGGCGTCATGAGGCACCTGAGGCAGCTCGAGGAGGCAGGCCTGGTCGTGACCAAGCGGCGAGGGCGAGAAAAGCTCCACTTCCTGAACCCCGTCCCGATCCGGCTCGTCCACGACCGCTGGGTGAGCAAGTACGCGGAGCCGTGGGCCGCAGCGCTCAGCGAGCTCAAGACCCGAATGGAGGAACCGATGGAGAAGGTTTTCGAGATCTACATCAAGACGACGCCGGAGCGCCTCTGGGAGGCGATCACCGACCCCGAGCTGCGGAGCAAGTACTCGTTCGGCGTGGGCATCGAGTCCGACTGGACGGACGGCTCGCACTACACCGCCGTCCACCCGGGCGCACCCGGCCCGATCTCAGAAGGCGAGAACCTCGAGGTCGATCCACCGAACCGGCTCGTGCAGAGCTTCAACGCGCTCTGGAGCGACGAGGTGAAGAACGAGGGAACCTCGAAGGTGACCTGGGAGATTCAGCCGATCGGCGACGATTCCTGCCGCCTGACCGTCACCCATAGCGAGCTGCGCGAGGGCGCGAACGACGAGCTCTACGGCGGTTGGCCGATGATCCTCTCCGGCCTGAAGACGCTGCTCGAGACCGGCGAGCTTCTCACGACGCCCGGATCCCTGATGTACGCGAGCTAGCTGAGGGATTGGCGGAACGTCGCTCGTCGCCGGGACGCGCTGGTCGTTCCGAGGCAAGGACGCAGGGAGCCCCGTCATTCTGAACGCGGATGCGTTGGGGGCGACTCGTCATTCTGAACGCGGATGCGTTGGGGCGAGTCAGCGCGTCTCCGGCGGCACAGCTGATGTTTCGTCAAGCCCTCAGCTAAACGAGGATGCGAACGGCCGTGTCCGTGGGACAGCCGCGCCGCAGGAGATCCATCGCCAGGTGGAGGTCGACGTACGTCCGCTCCGCAAGCTTCCGTGCCG
>DASXRO010000126.1:0-4525 GCA_036506555.1 Gaiellaceae bacterium | reverse complement strand
GTCACCGACGCCGAGATCGAGCCGAGCGCTCCCCTCGACCTCGACTGCGGGTCCTGCACGCGCTGCATCGACGCGTGTCCGACCGGCGCGCTGGACGACCCCGGGGTGCTCGACTCGACCTGCTGTCTCTCCTACTGGACGCAGGCGCCCGGGTCGATTCCCGCTGCGTATCGCGAGGAGCTCGGCGTGCAGGTCTACGGCTGCGACATCTGCCAGGACGTCTGCCCCTGGAACCGCGGCGTGGAGAAGCGCCGTTCCGGCGAGGCAATGCCGGAGGATGCCGAGCCGGTGGTTTCACTGCTCGAGTGGCTCGAGGCTTCCGACGAGACGCTGCGCGAGCGTTACGACCGGCTCTACTTCCCCCGGAACGATGCGCGCTACCTGAGGCGCAACGCGCTCGTGGCCGCCGGCAACTCGGCCGACCCCGCGCTTGCCGATGTCGTCGGTGCGTATCGCGACGACCCTGACGCGATGCTGAGCGAGCACGCCCGCTGGGCGTCCGAGCGCCTGCGCGCATGACGCACACGCTCGAGCGCCTCCGCCAGACCGAGCGGTGGATCGCCTGGGTGCGCCTCATCGCGGTTCCCTTTGCCGTCATCGAAGTGGGCCTTGTCTCGACCGGGTATCCGCCCGGTTACGAGGCGAGGGCCTGGACGATCACCGCCGTCTTCGGCGTCGGAGGCATCCTCTTCTGGGTCCTTGCGCGCCGTGACCTCGAGGCCCAGGCCCAGCGCGTCCTCGGGTTCTCGGCCCTCGCCTTCGACGCGGCGATCGTCGCCGGCTACGTCTTCCTCTACTACTCGTACGAGGTCGACACGCCGGTGCGGCAGGTGCTCTTCCTCCCCGTCGCCGAGGCTGCTGTCCGCTTCGGGATCGCGGGCGGCGTCGTGCTTCCGTTCCTGCTCGCTCCGTTCCTCGCCTGGGGCGAGGACCTCCGCGCGGACCGCTTCGGCGCGAAGTTCAACGTCGACGCCGTCACGCTTCCCATCGGCCTCCAGGTGCTCATGGGCCTCATCGTCGGCTGGCTCGCAAGCCGCCTCCGGCGTGAGGCGGCGCGCGCAGAGGCCCGCGCCGCCGAAGCGGAGGAGCTGCGCGACCGGCTCGGCCGCCGCGCCGACCAGCTCGAGGCCGTGAACCGAGTCGCGCGGGCGCTCGGCTCCTCGCTCGAACAAGAGGAGGCTTTCGACGCCTTCCTGCGGGAGGTCAGAACCGTCTTCGAGTTCGACCGGCTCGCCATTGTCCTCGCGGAGAGCGGTGATGCGGTCGTCATGGCCAACTCGGGCCGCAAGGAGCGCACCCTCTATCCCAAGGGGACGTCCAGGCCGATAGCCGGATCCATCCTCGAGCGCGTGCTCACCGGTGGGCAGACGATCGTCCGCGGCGACATGGACGCGAGCCCGCGCTATCCCGAAGAGCGGGAGCTCGCCAAGGTCGGACTGCAGTCCCGGGTCGTTGCGCCGCTGGCCCTCGGCGCCCGGCCGCTCGGGATGCTCTCTGTCTCGCGCGAGCAGGAGAACGCGTTCACCGCGGACGAGGTCGAGGTCATCACCCTCCTCGCCACGCAGGTGGCGGCGGCCGTTCAGAACATCCGGATGTACACGGCCGAACGGAATGCGGCCGAGGAGCTTCGCCGCCTGTCGGCGCTCCGGGCGGACTTCGTCTCGCTCGTCTCGCACGAGCTGCGCGCGCCGATGGCGTCCGTGATCGGCTGCGCCACGACGCTGCGCGAGCGCTGGCGCGAGCTGAGGGCCGATCAGCGCGAGTCGTTCCTCGCCCTGATCGAGCAGGAGACCGGACGACTGTCGACGCTCGTCGGCGACGTGCTCGACACGTCCAGGATCGAGGCGGGAACGTTCACGTTCGCCTTCGCCGACGTCGATCTGGGGGAGCTCGTCCGCGAGACGGCCGCGATGGTCGCGCTCGGCAACGACGAGGTGACGGTGTCAGCGGAGGTGGCCGAGGCCCTCCCGGTCGTTCGCGGCGACCGCGAGCGGCTGCGCCAGCTCATCGTCAACTTGCTGGCGAATGCGGCCAAGTACACCGTCTCGGGAGACGAGATCGAGGTGCGGGCCGCCGCCGAGGACGGCGCGGTCGTCGTCAGCGTGGCCGACCACGGGCCGGGGATCGCCGCGGAGCAGCAGCACCTCGTCTTCGAGAAGTTCGGGCGCGTCAACTCGGGCGGGCGCTCGAAGCCGGGCGCCGGGTTGGGGCTCTTCATCGCGCGCTCGATCGCGGAGGCGCACGGCGGGACCCTGAACGTGCGCTCCGAGCCGGGTTCCGGGGCGACCTTCACGTTCCGCCTGCCCATCGCCTGACGTGCGCGAGATCGCTTCCTTCGAATGGGAGATCGAGCAGGAGCCGCCGATGCGCGTCCCCGGTCGCGTGTTCGCGAGCCGGCGCATGGTCGAGTCCGGCGAGCTCGAGAACGCGCTCCAGCAGGTCAAGAACGTCGCCACCCTGCCGGGGATCGTGGGCGCGTCTTACGCCATGCCGGACATCCACTGGGGCTATGGATTCCCGATCGGGGGCGTGGCCGCTTTCGACGTCGACGAGGGAGTCATCTCGCCGGGCGGTGTGGGCTACGACATCGCCTGCGGCGTGCGGCTGATCCGCAGCGATGTGCCCGTCGAGGAGGCGCGGACGCGGCTTCCGGCGCTTCTGCACGAGCTGTCGCGGGCAGTGCCGACGGGGACCGGGCGCGGGGGAGGGATCGATCTCGACCGAGCCGAGCTCGAGCGCGTGCTCGTCGAGGGCTCACGTTGGGCGGTCGAGCGGGGCTTCGGCCGCCCGCAGGATCTCGAGCGCACCGAGGACGGGGGCGCTCTCGAAGGGGCCGAGCCGGGCGAGGTCTCGGACCGCGCGTACGCGCGTGGGCTGAACACGATCGGCTCGCTGGGGGCGGGGAACCATTTTCTCGAGGTGCAGGCGGTGGAAGAGATCGTCGATCCCGATGCCGCGAGCGGGCTCGGCCTCGAGCGCGGCAACCTCTGCGTGATGGTCCACTGCGGGAGCCGCGGCATGGGCCATCAGGTCTGCACCGACTTCCTGCGGGAGATGGAGCGGGCGGCGAGCCGCGAGCGGATCGAGCTTCCGGATCGCCAGCTTGCCTGCGCGTCGTTCTCAGGGCCGGCCGGCCGCCGCTACTACGGCGCGATGGTGGCGGCCTCGAACTTCGCGCGCGCAAACCGCCAGGTGATCACCGAGCGCGTACGCAAGGCGTTCGAGCAGGTGCTCGGGCCGAACACGGGCATGGAGCTCGTCTACGACGTGGCGCACAACATCGCGAAGGTGGAGCGCTACGACGGCCGCGAGGTCGTCGTCCACCGCAAAGGGGCTACGCGCTCCTTCCCCGGACAGCCCGTGCTCATCCCCGGCGACATGCAGCGCGCCTCGTGGGTGCTGCAGGGGACGGAGACATCGCTCGAGCGCTCCTTCGGCTCCACCTGTCACGGCGCCGGACGGGTGCTCGGCCGCCGAGAGGCGAAGCGTCGCATCCGGCCGGAAGATCTGAAGCGCCAGCTCGACGAGGCCGGTGTGCTCGTCAAAGTGGGGAAGCTGGCGCTCTTGGTCGAGGAAGCGCCGCAGGCCTACAAGGACGTGTCCGAGGTGGTCGAGGTCTGCGAGGGCGCCGGGCTCTCGACGCGCGTGGCGCAGCTGAAGCCGCTAGCTGTCCTGAAGGGCTAAGCGTCGATGGGGACGTGGCCCGGCTCGTCGGCGACCCGGCCCAGCCAGGCCTGAATCGCTGGATAGCGGTCGAGCTCGATCCCGCCCTCGGGGGCGACGTGCGTGTAGGCGTAGAGCGCGATGTCCGCAAGCGACATCCCGTTGCCGACGAAGAAGTCCCTGCCCTCGAGATGGCGCTCCATGGCGGCGAGCGCCTTGTGTCCGGCCTCCCTCTTCTCCGGAAGGCGGTCCGCGAAGGCTTCCCGCCGGCCCGAGTACGCGACCCAGAAGCGGGCAACGGCGAGCGCCGGCTCGTGGTCGTACTGCTCGAAGAACATCCACTGGAGCATCTGAGCGCGCTCGTAGCGGTCCTCGGGGACGAACCGGGTGCCCTCGGCGAAGTACCACAGGATCGCACCCGACTCGCCGAGCGACCTGCCGTCGTCGAGCACCAGCGTCGGCACGCGCAGCGCGGGATTCAGGTCGCCGAGGACCTCCGCTCGATTGGAGCGGTCGACGACGGAGAGCTCGCGGCGCTCGTAGGGGATGCCGAGGTGCGCGAGGAGCAGTCGCACCTTGTAGCAATTGCCGGAGACCTGGCTGTTGTAGAGGAGCACGCCCTTAGCCGCGCGCCCGCACCGGCTTCTTCCCGAGCGCGGACTTGAGGCGCTTCGCCCGGCGCAGCACCTCGCTCCGCAGGTCGGCGGGCTCGAGCACCTCGGCCTCGCCGCGGTGGGAGAGGATCTCCCCGACGAGCCAGTCCAGGCTTCCGAACCGGACCTCCTCGAGGGCATATCCCTTGGCGAGCGGTTGCGCCCCGCGTTCGACGCGCCAGCGCCCGACCGTGGGCGAGAACAGCACA
>DASXRO010000125.1:0-2428 GCA_036506555.1 Gaiellaceae bacterium | reverse complement strand
TCGCCCAGATGCTCGGCCAGCCACTCGGTCGTCACGAGCACCGGCTTCGCGTAGCCGTTCTCAGCCATGCAGCCACCTCCAAAGTCACTTTACGAAATGAAGCAAGCCTGGAGAGGCGATCCTATCACCCGCGGCCTGGCGGGAACACGGATGCGTGGCTATGCTCGGCGAATGGCGCGCCTGGGCGAGCTCATTACCGGCGCGATCGTCGCCGTCGCCCCCGAGGACACTCTCGGAGAAGCCGCGGAGCGAATGGCTGAGGAAGGGGTCGGTTCCGCCGTCGTCCTCGATTCGGGTCGGCTGATCGGAATCCTCACCGAGCGCGACCTGCTCAAGGCAGTCGCGGGACGCGTGCACACGAGCGAGGCGCGAGTGCGCGAGTGGATGACCATCGATCCGATCACGGCCACGGAGTCGACAGACGCCGAGGAGGCGATGAGGACGATGCTCGAGCAAGGCTTCCGCCACCTTCCCGTCGTGGAGGGCGGCCGCACCGTCGGCGTCATCAGCCTGCGGGAGCTGATGCGGGCGACGATGCAGGTCGACGTAGGCGCGGACGCCTCGGCCGACTAGCTCGCCGAGCGCTTAGCCCGCGAGAAGTTGCGCCGCGATCAGGCCGGCCGTGATAAGCCAGAGGGCTGCCAGCATTCCGATCAGCGGGGCTAATGGGCGGAGGGAAGGACGCGGTTCCATCGGTCGAAAGGAGACTCGGTTCACGCGCCACAGTTCGACGAGAGAACTCAGCATCCTTCCGCCCCGCTAGTGACCGTCGAAGAAGCCGACCCAGCCGTGAGCCTTGCCCAGGAAGGAAGCCAGCATGACCATCAGAACCAGAAGCTGAACCTGACGTGCCGCCATTACCTTCACCTCCTTTCTTAGAACCTGAAGTCCTGTAGGGCTTCTGCCGCGCGCCGGTAGAGGTGTGCGGCATGCCTGTCGTCTCCGCGGCGCACCGCGAGGTCGCCCTGCGCGACCCACGCGGCGGCGCGGTGGCTGACAGAGGAGAGCTGCTCGAAGCTCGCCTCCGCCGCCTTGAACATCTCGTCTGCCTCGTCGAGGCGATCCTGCTCGAGCAGCGCGCGCCCGAGCACGAGCTGCGCGTTGCCGGTCTCGTCGAGGACGTCGACGCGATCCCCCAGGAGCTCGAGTGCGTGGCGTGCCTGCTCTTCAGCGAGCTTCGACTCGCCGGTGCGCAGATGCACCTGCGCGAGCGAGGAGACCACGTAGCCGGCGTCCGCCTCGCTGCCCACGTCGAGCAGTACGCGGTAGGCGTCCTTCAGGTGGCGAATCGCCTCCTGCGGCTTGCCGAGCTGGAAGTTGAGCCCGCCGAGGTTGTTCAGGAGCTTGCCCACGTTCGCCTGGTCGGCCAGCTCCTCGTACTGCGCCTTGGCGCGCTCCGCATAGGAGCGGGCCAGCACCCAGTGGCCGGTGCGCTCGGCGATGAGGGAGGCCTGGAAGTAGTGATGGGCGACCGTGCGACGATCGTTCAGGCCCTCGGCAAGCTCGAGCGCGCGCTCGACGTCCTCGCGGGCTGCTTCCCAGTCCCGCTGGCGCCGATAGCAGCGCGACCGCCAGCCGAGCGCGTTCGAGCGCAGCCGGTCGGCCGGCAGCCCGGACCGCTCGGCGAGGTCGAGCGACTCCGAGAGCAGCGCGACCGCCGTGGCGATCGAGGAAAGCTTGTAGCGGCAGACGCCGACCCGGTAGAGAACCTCGGCCCGGTCGACGTCGCTGAACGAAGGCGCCTCGGCCAGCTGCCGAGCGGCGTCGAGGCGGGAGATCGCCTCGCGCACCTCGCCGACGTACATCCGTCCCCACGAGTCGGCGAGCAGGGCCCGGAACTGGAGCGCGGGCACTGCGACCGTCTCAAGAGCGCTTCCGAGCTGCGAGAGCTCGTCCACGGCCTCCTGGTAGGAATTCGACTCGAGCGCAGCCTCCGCCCGGGCGATCACGCTCTCGACGCGCTCGCGCTCGCTGGAGGAGACTCCGGTCTCGAGGAAGCTCTGGTCGACCCCCAGACGCGCGGCGAGCCACTCGACGGTCTCGCCCGTCGGGCGGGTCTTGCCGCGCTCGATCTGGCTGACGTACTCCTTCGAGAAGCGCTCGCCTGCGAGCTCCGTCTGGGTCAGCCCCTTCGCGATGCGGAGCTGGCGCACACGGTCCCCGAGCGAGGTCCGGGTCGCGGTGGTCGAGGAAGGGGCGGCGGTGAGTTGGTTGCGCATGGGATCCTAAGGTGAACTATACGACGAATAATTTACTTCACAAGCTCACTTGACTTCTCGGAACGACTGGCTATAGTCCGATCTGACTCGCATTCCTGCCGGACGCCAGGCAGAGGGGTGCGGGAGGCGCGCCAGGTTCCCGGCGACACCAACCCGGAGGCATCGGCTGGGCCGCAGAGCCGAAGTCTCCGGGTCGTCGCCTTTAAAGC
>DASXRO010000124.1:0-8793 GCA_036506555.1 Gaiellaceae bacterium | reverse complement strand
GGTCGAGGCAGGTCTTCGAGGACCTCGGCCTTGCCCTTGAAGACGAGAACGTGCGCACGGCGAACGGTGCACACGTTGAGCGGCTCATAGCTCGCGTTGAGGACGAGGACCTGCTGCATCTGGCCAAACTGTAACTAACGCCGAGGGAGCAGCAACTCCAAAAGGTTGTCACCAACCCGCATGAACCCTCGCCCGCGATAGAAGCTCAGCGCCCTCTCGTTGTCGGCTTCGACGACGACTTGGAGGATCTCTGCGCCTTGCCAGATCGCGTAGCCCTCGGCGTACTCGATGAGCTGGCGCCCGACACCCTCCGCCTCGTGCTCGGGGCTGACGAAGAGCTGGTCGACACGGACGGCGCGCTCGCTGCGCTCGAGGGCGATGTAGCCCGCGGGAGCCCCGCCGACCTCCGCGACGAAGACCGTCTCGCGCTCGAGCACGCTCAGCGTGCGCTCGTCCGCGCCGCGATCGAGGCTTGCGAGGCCGAAGAGGAGGGCCTCGTCCTCCTCCTCGTACGGCCGTATTTCAGCCTTGCTGTACGGCATGCGGAGTCAATATGCCATCGCGCGGTCGACCGCCTCCTGCTCCTCGGGTGAGAGGGCGAGCGAGGGGCGACCGCGGTCGAGCTCCTTGACGTAGATGCGCGCGTAGTCGCGTCCCTGGATGGCGCTGACGACCACGCCGGAGCGGGCGGCATCCAGAAAGGCCATCGAGGCCGACTGGTGCCCGCCGGCGTCCTCATAGGCGTCGTAGCGCACGATCGAGGTGTGCGAGAGGCAGCCGTCGACCCGCTTGTCGATGCGGGAGAGGCCTGCAGCCACCTCGTCCACCGCCCGGTGCAGGTCGTCGATCCGCGCCTGCAGCGAGACGGCGAAGTCGACGAGGTCGTCCTTGCCGCGCCCGACGAGGATCTTCTGCGCCTCGCGCACCCGCCGCAGCTGGACGTAGAACGCGATGGCGAAGAGAAGCGCGAGAGCGGCAGCCGCCGCGGCACCGATCGCGACCCACCCGGCGGCGGAGGTCAGCGAATTCGGCATGCGGCTAGCTGAGCGTGAATATGACCGGGTACTGGGCCGTGTTGTTGGAGGTGTTCGTCTCGCCGGTGACGGGCTCGACGTTCACCTTGACGGTGGTCCGGGTGCCGAACGAGGGCGGGCCGAGCTTGCGGAAGACGACCGTCTTCGTCTCACCGGGATTGATCAGGTCGATCACCATCTTCTTACGGATCGGCGACGGGCTCTGCTGGATCGTCAGCGTCACCTCGACCTGCGTCTCCTGGCTCTCGCCCGAGTTCTTGACCAGCACCTGGAGGGACAGGCGGTCGGAGGCCTTCACCGTGTTGTCCTCGCTCGGCGACAGCTGCTGCGCGCCGGGCTGCACGATGACCGACACGATCTGGTTCCCGTGCACCCCGCCTGCCGACGGACTGCGGGTGAGGCGCTCGACGATCAGCTTCCACGCGGTCGGGCTCGCCAGCTCGCCGTTCTGGACGAACTTGGACTCGGGGACGGGTATGCCCTTGATGCCTTCCTTGTCCATGACGGTCTGCGAGCCCTCGTAGAAGAGGTCGGCGTAGACGACGTCGCTGGCAACGAGGCGCTGCGCGGGAATCGAGAGCTTGGTGCCGGCCTCCTGCGAATCCTTGGTGGACTCCACCTGCGCAAAGGCCCGTGAGAGCCCGTCGAGGCCCGAAACGCGGAACTCGAGCGCCTCGACGAGACGGTCCTGCTCCTCGCGCAGCGGCCCGGGCGGGTCGAGCTTGCGCGCGTTGGCGAGGATCTGCACCGACTGCTGGCGCAGGCCGTCGAGCTCGTCGCGCAGGTCGCTGAGCTTGATTCCCGGCGTCGTGAGCAGCTGGTTCAGCCGCTTGCCGACCGTTTCCGACTCGCTCGAGCGCGAGGCGACGGCGGTCATGTAGTCCTTGTACGCATTCTTCTTCTGGCCCGCCCGGCAGCTGTTCACCCACAGGACGAGGACAACCGCGAGGAGGATGGCGCCGGCGATGGCGATGCCGAGCCGAAAGAGCGAGGGCTGCGACCCGGATGGCGGGCCGGTCGGCAGGCGCGGGCCTCGCTTCGGGGGCGCGGATTCACGACTCGGCGCCTCGACGGTGGGTGAATCGTCGAAGAAGTCGAATTCGATGTCGGTCTGGGGGTCGGT
Organism: Gaiellaceae bacterium; assembly: GCA_036506555.1. Taxonomy (GTDB): domain Bacteria; phylum Actinomycetota; class Thermoleophilia; order Gaiellales; family Gaiellaceae; genus JAIBJP01. The sequence continues at coordinate 6,636 of DASXRO010000124.1, read as the reverse complement.
GCGCTCGCGCTCGAACATGGCCGAAGCGGGGGGCCGGAAGTCGGTCGAGTGTACCACCCTACCCGGAGATTGCAGGAGTTTATGGGGGGAACGCCAAGACTTCGGTGCCGATGGAGCGCGCCGTCGCCCTTCACCAGGATCATCTCGTCCTCGGCCGTTACCGGCCCCTGCGACCGCTCGGCAGCGGGGGGTCGGGCTCGGTTTGGCTCGTTCGCGACGAGCGGTCGGCTCGTGACGTCGCGCTCAAAGTCGTCCCCCGAGAAGGCAAGGCCGGGTCGCGGGCAGAGCGGGAGGTGGAGGCCGCGACCCGGCTGCGCCACCCGCGCTGTCTTCGGGCCCTCGCGCTCGAGCGCGATGACCGTCACGTCTACGTCGCCTACGAGTACATCGCAGGGCGCACGCTCCGCCAGGCGCTCCGCTTCGGGGAACTCGACGACACGACGGCCGTCGAGGCTGCGGCGCAGGTGCTCGAGGCGCTCGCCCACGCGCACGGCAAGGGCGTCGTCCACCGTGACGTCAAGCCCGCGAACGTCATGCTCGAGGACAAGGAGGACGTCTCCGTCCGGGTGCTCGACTTCGGCCTTGCGCAACTGGAGGAAGCGGACACCCTGACGGCCGCCGGGGACGTGCCCGGAACGCTCGCATACATCGCTCCTGAGCGGCTCGCCGGGCGCGAGGCCACGGGCGCGGCAGACATCTGGTCGGTCGGCGTCCTGCTCTGGGAGGCGCTCGCCGGCCGGCATCCGTTTTCCGCCGTTTCCCCCCTCGAGACGGCCAAGCGCATCGCTGCGGGCGCGCCTCCTCTGGGTCGCCTCCGCCCGGATCTCCCGCGCAAGCTCACGAGCGCGGTCGACCGCATGCTTTCGCTGTCGCCGAGCCAGCGCCCCGGCGCCAAGGAGGCCGCGCTGCGCCTGCGAGCCGCGTGGAGCGAGCTCGGCGAGCGGCCCCGGCCGGTCATGTCGCGTACGACGCTCGGGGAGCGCGCGGCGCCGGCCGTCCTGGCGGCGTCCTACGCGGCCTGCGCACTCTGGCTGCTGCCCTTCTTTCCGCCCGGCTGGCCGTTCCTCGTCGCTGCGCTGGTCGGACTCGCAGGCCTCGCCAATCCAGGCGCTGGACTCGCATTTGCACTCGCGGTTCCAGTCCTCCCGCTCGGAAACATCTCGCTCGGACTGGGGCTCGTGTACGGCGCGCTCGCGCTGGCATGGCTCTTCCTCTTCCTCCGCGACGCGCGGTCCGGAATGCTCCTTCTCCTGGGGCCGGCCCTCGCGGCAGCCCAGGCGCTCCCGCTCCTGCCCGTCCTCGTCCTGAGCGCCCACGGCGCAGTCAGGCGGGCCGCGCTGGCTGGAGGAGGCGTCCTCGCGGCGGTCGCGGCGGCAGGACTGACGCAGAAGCCGCTTCCGTTCACGGGTGAGACGCCACCCGCGAGTCTTGGGCTCGGCGGAGCTCCTTACCCGGGCGACGCGTTGTCGATCCTCACCGGTTTCCTGGCGGGTCATCCGGCGCTCTGGATCGAGGCGGCCGTCCTCGGAGTCGCCGCCCTTGCGGTCCCGTACGCACGTGCAAGAGGTCTCTGGGGAATCTGCGCCTGGGGAGCAGGCGTCCTGGCCGCATCGCTCCTTGCGCCCGCGGGCGTGGTTGCAGCGTTTCCGACCGCGCTCTGGGTCTGGATTGCCGCGGCCCTGCTCGCCGTGCCCGTGCTCGGAATGCGTCGTTAGAGTGCGGCGGGGCATGATTGCCCTGTCGCACCAGTGAGCGTCCTTCGCACCATCGAGCACCGGATCGAATCCCTCGTCGAGGGCGTGTTCGGCCGTGCTTTCCGTTCCCACGTCCAGCCGGTCGAGCTGGCGCGCAAGCTTGCGAAGGAGATGGACGAGCACAAGACCGTGTCCATCTCCCGCGTCTACGTGCCGAACGAATACGTTCTCTATCTCTCGCCGCGTGACCGTGAGCAGTTCGCGAGCTACGAGGGATCGCTGCTCACGGAGCTGGCCGACTACCTCTCCGAGCACGCCCGCCGCGAGGGCTACTCGCTCCTCTCGACGCCGCGCGTCTCGCTCGAGGAGGACGACGACCTCGACATGGGGGAGTTCGGCATCGCAACCCGTCTCGTGCAGCCGCGCGGCGCGGAGCAGGCGCAGGCGGAGGCGGAGGCGGAGGAGCCCGACATGGTCGCGGCGCCGGAGCCGAGTCCGACCCGTGTGTTCAAGCCTCCCGTCGCTGCGACGGCGGCCGTCTCCGCCGAGGAGGCCGAGGAGCTCGGGTTGGCGCACGAGCCGCGCGCCGTCCTCAGCGTGGGCGGCAAGCGGCATCAGCTCTCCAGCGAGCGCATCTTGCTGGGTCGCTCGCGGGACTGCGACATCCCCCTCGAGGATCCGAACATCTCGCGCCGGCACGCCGAGGTCGTCCTCGAGGACGGCGCCTGGTGGATCGTCGACCTCGGCTCCACGAACGGCATCGAGGTCAACGGGGAGCGGGTCGACCGCGCTCGCCTTGGCGTCGGCGACCACATCGTCCTCGGCCGAACGGAGCTCGTCTTCGAGCAGTCAGGATGAACGTCGCTCGCCTCGGCTCTCTCCGCGTCATTCTGGACGCGTCAGCGTTCCCGCGAACCCCCTTCTTCGCTGCGGAGGAACCTCCCGGTTCCCCCGCGCCCCCTCCACACGTTCATCGACCAAAACCCGTTCGATGAACGTCGAACCGGTTCTCCTCGCTCTCAAGGCCGCCTTCCTCGTCCTGCTGTACGTCTTCATCTGGCGCGTCATCCGCTCCGCCTCGCGGGACATGCGGGTCGCGCCGCAGGAAAGCTTCATCCTCGCGCCGTCGCAGCTCGCCGCAGACCACTCCTCGCCGTCCGGGGGCAAGCTCGTAGTCGAGAAGAGCAAGTCACTCAAGACGGGACGCTCGTTCAAGGCCGGCGCAGTGCCGCTGACTCTCGGCCGCGCCGAGGACAACGACGTCGCCCTGCCCGGCGACGAGTTCGCATCCGGACACCACGCGCGGATCGAATCCCAGCGTGACGGGGTATGGATCCTGGACCTGGGGTCGACGAACGGCACTTTCGTCAACGGCGCCCGACTGGACGGCCGCCGCCTGCTGAGAGAGGGCGACGTCGTGCAAATCGGCGACACGGAGCTTCGGTTCGAGCGATGAGGATCGCCGACAGCACAGGAGTCACCGACGCCGGCCGCAAACGCCGCCGGAACGAGGATTCCTTCGTCCGCGAGCCGCCCCTGTTCGCGGTGGCCGACGGAATGGGCGGCGCGCAGGCGGGAGAAGTCGCTTCACGCCTCGCCGCCGCCGCGTTTCGCGAGTTCCACGATGCCGACGAGCTCGAGCCCGAGGAGCGCGTCGCCGCCATCATCCAGGAGGCGAACCGCCGCATCTACGAGCGCGCGCGCAGCGATGCTCAGGCATCGGGGATGGGAACGACGATCACGGCTGCCCTCCTGGCCGGCGCGGGCGTAGTCGTCGGCCATGTGGGTGACTCCCGGGCCTACCGCGTGCGCCGGGACGCCATCGAGCAACTCACGGACGACCACTCGCTCGTCGCCGACCTCGTGCGCAGCGGGCGCATCACACCCGAGGAAGCGGACGCGCACCCGCAGCGGTCGGTGATCACCCGAGCCCTCGGGACCGACCTCGAGGTCGACGTGGACACGTTCACCGTCGAAGCCGAGCCGGGCGACCTCTTCCTCCTCTGCTCGGATGGCCTGACCACGATGGTCGAGGACGAAGCGATCCTCGAGATCATCGCGCGCTCGGACACGCTCGAGCAGGCGAGCAAGACGCTCGTGAAGACGGCCAACCGAGCGGGCGGGGAGGACAACGTCACCGTCGTCCTCTTCTCCCTCCAGGCGGACGAGCAGGACGCCGAGCTCGAGCAGACGGCCGTCGCAGGGCCGAACGGACGAAAGGAGACGGATCTCGAGGACACGCTCACGGGACTGGAAGCGCCAACGCTCCACACAGCGGTCCCGGCTGGCGTGCTCGAGCGCGAGGAGCGGCAGGTGCTCGAGCGCGAGGAGCGGCAGGCCCCCGCGGCGTGGGGGCCTGCGCTCGACGAGCCCGAGGAGGCGCCGCGGCGGCCGAAGCAGCGTCGCTGGCGCAGGCGCGTGTTCCTGTCGACGCTGGGACTCGCGTTCGCGCTCGGCGTCATCGCCGCCGCGTTCTGGGCGCTGTCGCGGGCGAACTTCATCGGGGCGGATGCGGACGGCAACGTCGTCGTGTACCAGGGCGTGCCCTGGGGTCTCGGCGGCGGCATCGACCTCTACCGGGCCCGGTACGTGAGTCGCCTCAAGGCCGTCCAGCTGACCGAGTCCGAGCGGGCCGCGCTCTTCGACCACGACCTCATCTCGTACGACCAGGCCCGGGACGAGCTCGCCCGCTACGAAGAAGAGGGAGTGCCCTGACCCTCAGGAACAGGGAGCTTCTCAACCTCTTCCTGGTCGGCCTCCTGACCGCGACCGGGTTCGCCGCCGTCTACATCGCACGCAAGGACGTCGTCTCGACGGCCTCGCTCTCGTACGCCGTCTTCTTCCTCGCGTTGTTCGTGGCCGCGCACGTGGTCGTGCGCGTCGCCCTTCCGCACGCCGACCCGTATCTGCTTCCGCTCGCCGGGCTTCTGACCGCGGTCGGGCTGACGATGATCTACCGGATCGACCCCGACCTGGCCTTCAAGCAGGGCATCTGGGTCGTGATCGGCCTGGGGGCCTTCACGGCGCTCGTCGTCTTCCTCAAGGACCACCGCACGCTCGACCAGGTGAAGTACATCCTCGGGCTGACGGCGATCGGCCTCCTGATCCTGCCCGCCGTACCGGGACTGGGCCGGACGATCAACGGGGCCTCTCTCTGGGTCGACTTCGGGCCCGTGGTCTTCCAGCCCGGCGAGTTCGCGAAGGTCCTCCTGGTCATCTTTCTCGCCGGCTACCTGCGCGACAACCGGGAGATGTTGTCGATGGGCGCGGGCCGCTACGGAGTGCCGTCGCCGAAGCATTTCGGCCCCCTCCTCCTCATCTGGGGCGGCGCGATGCTCGTCCTCTTCCAGACGAACGACCTCGGTGGCGGCCTCCTCTACTTCTCCATCTTCCTCGCCATGCTCTGGGTGGCCACCGACCGGTGGCCCTACGTGGCCGTCGGCGGCGCGCTCTTCACGCTCGGGGCCTACGCCCTCTACCACGTCGTCCCCCACGTGCAGGACCGGATCTCGGTCTGGCTCGATCCCTGGCAGGACCCCTTCGACAAGGGCTACCAGCTGGTGCAGTCCATCTACGCCATCTCCGGCGGGGGCCTCTTCGGCCAGGGTCTGGGCGAGGGCGTACTCATCTCGCCCGAGGGGCACACCTACATCCCCTACCTCGAGACGGACTTCATCTTCGCGGGCATCGCGCAGGAACTCGGGTTGGCGGGAGCGGTCGGCGTCATCCTGCTGTACGTCCTCTTCCTCTACCGCGGCTTCCGCATCGCGCTCATGGCGGCTGACGGCTTCTCGAAGCTCCTCACGCTCGGGCTGACCGCAGCGCTCGCCCTCCAGGCCTTCATCATCATCGGCGGCGTCACCCGCCTCATCCCGCTGACGGGGATCACGCTCCCCTTCGTCTCCTACGGGGGCTCGAGCATCGTCGCGAACTTCGTCCTGGTCGGCCTCCTGCTCATGGTCTCGAATCACGTGAACAGGGAGAGCGCGCCGTGAACCCGCAGATCCGCCGCCTGTTCTTCGTCCTCGTCGCGCTCTTCGTCGCCCTCGTCGCGATCTCGAGCTACTGGCTGTGGGACGCGCCCAACCTGGAGGCCAAGCGCGGGAACCCCAACCTCCTCGTGCAGCAGCTGACGATCAAGCGCGGCTTCATCTACGCATCGAACGGGACGACCGTCCTGGCCAAGAACCGGCGGGTGAAGAAGAAGGGCTTCGGACGACCCTGGTACCTCCGCGTCTACCCGCGTCGCGAACTGACCGCCAACGCGGTCGGCTACTCGACGATCGAGCGGTCGCGGACCGGGATCGAGAAGTCCTTCAACGACTACCTGACCGGCTCGAACGCGAATCTCGACACGCTCCTGAACAACACCCTGGACAAGCTCCGCGGGCTCACGCAGGAAGGGAACAACGTCATCACAACCCTGAGCGTGCGCGGACAGGCGGCCGCAATGCGAGGGCTTGCCGGGAAATGCGGAGCCGCCGTCGCGATCGAGCCCTCGACCGGGCGCGTGCTCGTCCTTGCCTCGCAGCCGTCGTACAACCCCAACCTCGTCGAAGGGCATTTCAAGGCCATCGCCCGGGAGGCGGCAGGCGCACCTTGCCGCCCGCCGGCCCCGCTGCTCGACCGGGCGACGCAGGGGCTCTTCATCCCCGGCTCGACGTTCAAGGTCGTGACCGCCGCTGCGGCGCTCGACACCGGCCGCTACACGCCGTCGAGCCGCTTCGACGACCCGGGTTACTGCATCGAGTACGGGCAGCGCGTCTCGAACTTCGCCGACCAGAGCGGCCCTGAGGTCTTTGGCAACGTCGACTTCGTCGAAGCCCTCCAACACTCGATCAACGCCGTCTTCTGCAACATCGGCAAGGCCCTGGGCGCGAACACGATCCTCGACTACGCCGAGCGGTTCGGCCTGTACGAGGAGCCGCCGATCCAGCTCCCG
>DASXRO010000123.1:0-3811 GCA_036506555.1 Gaiellaceae bacterium | reverse complement strand
GGAGGAGCTGCCAGTGGAAGCCGTGCGCGCCATCTTCGACGCCGCGGCCGAGAAGGTCGCCGAGTCCGGCGCCGTCCTCGCGGGCGGCCACACGATCCGCGACGACGAGCCGAAGTACGGTCTCGCGGCGATCGGGACCGTTCACCCGGATGCGATCTGGAGGAAGAGTGAGGCTCGACCCGGCGATGCCCTCTTCCTCACCAAACCCCTCGGGACGGGCCTCGTCCTCACCGCTGCCCGCAAGGGTGCCCTCGGGGAGCAGGAGCTCGACTCCGCGACAGCGTCGATGACCGAGCTGAACGGTCGCGCTGCCGACGCTCTGCGTCCCTTCGAGCCGAACGCCGTCACCGACGTCACCGGATTCGGCCTCTTGGGGCACGCGCACGAGATGGCCGAGCGCAGCGGCGTCCGCATCGTCGTCGAGGCGGCCAACCTGCCCGCCCTCCCCGGCGCGCTCGCGGCCGCCCGACGGGGACTCATGACCGGCGGCGACCAGCGAAACCGCGACTACGTCGCGGGATCGGTCGACCGTGACGGCCTTCCCGACGACGTTGCCGCACTCGCCTTCGATCCGCAGACGTCGGGGGGCCTGCTCGTCTCCCTCCCGGCCGAGCGGTCACCGGTTCTCGTCGCGCGCTTCCAGGCCGAGAACCTCTTCCTGGCCCTGATCGGCCGGGTGGAGGACGGAAGCGGCGTCGAGGTCGTCCCCTGATGGAAGCGGGCGCGACCCGGATCGCGCGGCTGCGCCTGCGGACGGTCTCCCCGCTCGCCTTTTCCCGAGTCGCCTACGTCGCGCTTGCGGCCCTCTACCTCATCGTCGTCTCCGGGGCGACCGTCCGGTTGACCGGCTCGGGCCTCGGCTGCGACAACTGGCCCCGCTGCGGCAGCGACTTCCTCCCGCCCAAGAACTACCACGCCCTCGTCGAGTTCGGCAACCGCGGAATGGGTTTCGCCGTGGGGCTGACGACGCTCGTCGCAGCCGTTGCCGCCTTCCGCGTCAAGCGGCTGCCGAGCTGGCTTTTCTGGGCCGCGGTCGCACTCCCGTTCACCGTGCTTGCCCAGGGAATCCTTGGCGGGATCACGGTGATCTACGAGTTGCATCCGCTGATCGTGATGGGGCATTTCCTTCTGTCGCTGCTCGCCCTCGGGGTCGCAGTCGTGCTGGCGATCGGGGCCTACGACTTTGCGTGCGGGAAGGAACGCTCGGCTCCGGTCGCGGCGAACTGGCTGGCGCTGATCCTCGTCCCGTCGGCACTGGCGCTCGTCATCACCGGAACGCTGGTCACCGCCGCGGGCCCGCACTCGGGCGGCGAGCACATCAAGCGCTACGGCCTCTTGCCGGACGCCCTGCACATGCACGTCGGCGCGACCGCGGTCTTCGGAATCGCCTACCTCGGGCTCGTTGCGGCGCTCATCTGGGAGCGGAGGCGCGCCCGCATCGAGCTTCTCCTTGCGGGCGGCATTCTCGCCGTCCTGCTCGCCCAGATGGCGGTCGGCGACGTGCAGTGGCGCACCCAGCTCCCCTGGGGTCTCGTGCTTGTGCACGTCGCGCTCGCCACGGCGCTCTGGTCCGGAATCGTCGCCCTCGCGGCGCGGCTCCTGCTCAGATCGCAGCCCCACCTCCCCTAGACTCCATCCATCGGCAAACACCTCCGCATCGAGCGCCGCCCGACGCTCTCCCGCCCGGTGGTCGTCGCCGCGTTCCGGGGCTGGAACGACGGAGCGCAGGGGGCCTCGCTGGCGGCGAGCTTCCTGGCCCAGTCGTGGGAGGCTCGCCGCTTTGCGGACCTCGATCCCGAGGAGTTCTTCGACTTCCAGGCGACGCGTCCCCACGTGGCGCTCGAGGGCGGTTTGACCCGCAAGATCAACTGGCCCGAGACGGCCTTCTACCATGCGGCCGTTCCCGGGACGGACAGGGACGCCGTCCTCGCGCTCGGGATCGAGCCGAACCTTCTGTGGCGCACCTTCGCCGAGGAGATCGTCGAGCTGGCGGGCGACCTGGGCGTCGAGCTCGTCGTCACTCTCGGCGCTCTCCTCGCCGACGTTCCGCACACGCGCCCCGCGCCGGTGACGGGCTCGGCGAGCGACCCGAAGCTCGTCAAGGAGCTCGGGCTTGCTTCTTCACGCTACGAAGGGCCCACGGGCATCGTCGGCGTGGTCCACGACGCCTGCCGGCAGGCCGAGATCCCGTCTGCCAGCCTCTGGGCGGCGGTCCCGCACTACGCCTCGCTCGCCGCCAGCCCCAAGGCCGCCCTCGCGTTGTGCGAGCGCCTCGCGGGTCTCCTCGGCACCCAGTTCGACCTCGAGGACCTCGAGCGCGCGTCGGTGGCGTACGAGCAGCAGGTGAGCGAAGCGGTGGCCTCGGACGAGGAGACGGAGGCCTACGTACACGACCTGGAGCAGCGCCGGGACGCCCTCGGGGACGAGCTCGACGTCCCTTCCGGGGAGTCCCTTGCAGCCGAGCTCACGCGCTTCCTGCGCGAGCACGAAGCCCGGCAAGAAGAGGACCAGGAAGAAGACTCGGCCTAGCCGAACGTGAAGGCGTAGGCCTCCGTCCCGGGCGAGAACGAGAGGTCGAGAACGTGGTCGGCCGTCTCGCCGGGAAGATCGGCGAGCGTGTAGAGCCGATCGTCCGTGACGTACACGGTGCGCAGCGGGCGCCCGTCCACTCGCACGCGCACGGTCTGCCGGCCTCCCTCGGTTCCGAGGACGAGGAAGACCTTGTCCGCGCGGAACGCGAGTCGGAGCCGGGCGTCCGCCCCTGCGACGATCCGCTCCTTCTCGACCGTCCAGCGCCCCCCGTATGCGAGGCCGTCGTGCGGGAGGGCCTTGGGGATGGTGTAGCTCGCCTCCCGGCCGCTCACGATGGGAGAACCGACGAAGCGGTCGAGGCGCTCCGACCCGAGATAGGTCTCGGGAGTCAGGGCTTCGGTCGGGGTCTGGTCGCGAATCGAGCCGGAGACCGGCTTGGGCAACGCCTTCTCGGCGAGGAGCGTGCGGATGACGCTCTCGCTCTTCGCGTACTCCCCCTCGCCGAAGTGGGCGTAGCGCACGTGGCCGCGGCGGTCGATGAAGTACTTGGCCGGCCAGTAGCGGTTGCCCCAGGCTTCCCACGTCCCGTACCCGTTGTCGAGCGCGACCGGATAGCGCACGCCCAGGGAGCGGACCGCGCGCTCGACGTTCGCGGGGACGTGCTCGAAGGCGAACTCGGGCGTATGCACGCCGACGACGACGAGCCCAGCCTTTCGGTACGTCCGGTACCAGCCCTCGACGTACGGGAGGGTCCGCAGGCAGTTGATGCAGGAGTAGGTCCAGAAGTCGATGAGGACGACCTTCCCGCGCAGCGACGCAAGCGTCAGCGGCTTCGAGTTCAGCCACTGGGAGATCTGCGTGAAGTCGGGCGCCTGGCCGTAGTCCTCGAGCTTGCGCTCTTGAACGCGGCTCTTGCCGCCGACCAGGCCGTCGAGGCGGTCCTGGGCGGCCGCGCTCTCCTCCAGCCCCTGCAGAGCCCGGGTGTAGCCGGGGACGTGGGAGGCGAGCTTCACGTCGAGCCCGAGGGCCATGACGATCGCCACGGCGACGACGAGCCCGCCGAGCGCCCTACGGATGAGCGGCGCCCGGGAGCGGATGGCGGTCAGCGTCATCCCGCGCTGCGCCGCGATCGCGATGAAGAGGAGGACGAGCCCGGCCCCGACCGCGTAGGCGAGTGTGACGAGGACGCCCTCGACCGAGAAGCGCTTCGTCGCCGCGAGCACGGCGACAGCGGCGATCACCGGGCCCGCGCACGGGGTGAAAAGGAGCCCGAGGCTGA
>DASXRO010000122.1:0-6204 GCA_036506555.1 Gaiellaceae bacterium | reverse complement strand
CCGCATACTGGCCGCACGCCCCAGAAGAGGCCGGCGCCAAGCCGTTGAACGACGCCACCAAGTACGTCGTGTCGCGGAGTCGTCCCAAACTGGAATGGAGCGAGTCACTCCTGATCGAGGGAGACGCGGCCGAAGGCATCGCCGCGCTCAAGAAGGAAGATGGGCCGGAGCTGCAGGTGCATGGCAGCGGGAACCTGATCCAGACGCTCCTCACCCACAACCTCGTCGACCAATACAACCTGTGGGTCTTTCCCCTCGTCATCGGGTCGGGCAAGCGCCTGTTCTCAGACGGCACCGTCCCTTCGGCGCTGAAGCTGGTCGACAGCAAGGTCTCGACCACTGGAGTCGTGATGGGCACATACGAGCCGGCCGGCGAGATCGTCACTGGATCGTTCGCGCTGGACTGACCCCTCGGCTGTGCCGACTGAGCCGGCCTGAATCAGGGAAGCTCGTATTCCAGCGTCAGGCGATGTGTGCCATCGCGGTCGACCGTGATCGCCCCCTGGCCGATGATTCCCTTGAGCTCACCCGTGCCTGAGCCTGGAACGATCGCACCGTCGATTTCGCCTCCGTCAGCGGAAAGTACGCCGCGGTGCTGGAGCACGAACGAGCCCTCACGACCCTCGAGACGCCCGCTGATGCGGTCGAGCGCGAGATAGACCGCCGCACCGTTCTCGGCCGTCGCGGTAAGCAACTCGGCAGTTGCCTCGCCTTCGAGATCGCCTTGGAAACTCCGTTCGATGTGGATTCGTCCGAGCGCCGCTCCCTCCCGGTCGTCATACGTCTCCGCATCATGGCGGTGATTCACGAACGTCGACACCGCTCGCCTCACGTCAACTCCATGGCTCTTGGCCTGGTCGAGTCAAATCATCTCGCTCAACGCCCCAGCCGCGTTTTCCGCCGGATCCCGAGGCGGCGCTGGAGCGCCCGATCCTCCTGGCCATCCTTACGCGCTGCCCAAACGAAGAGGTAGAAAACGACCGCCAGCGGGACGATGAGGATCACCACAGCGACTATCTCAGCGGCGAGGTTCATTGAGAGTCAGTGTTGCAGTCTCGATGCCGACCGCGCCAAGGCCAGCGGACATGCGATAGGCGGCTTACGTAGCGGCCGCGAGAAGCACCACGAGCGCGGCGACGACTACGACGGGCACGAGGAGCGCTGAGACGAGCGTCGTGACGAGGAACGGCACGCTGAAGAGCGGAAGGAGCGGCGCGTGAGGCGCGAGCAGGTCCCGGGCCGAGCGTACGAGCGCCGCGAGCCGCCACGTGCTCCCCGGCAGCCGCCGCCAGGCCGGCCGTTCGCGCCCGTGCGCGTCATGGGCGATCGCGCGCAGCTCCGAGGCGTGCTCGCGCGTCATGCCCGGGTAGCTGCGCAGCTTGTCGGGCAGCTCGACCACCTCCGCGAGCACGACCGAGAACGCGAGCAGGACGGCCGCCGGGACGGCGAGCACGACGCAGAGGACGACGAAACCGGCCCAGTCCTCTCCGTCACCCGGGGTCCAGCGGACGAGGACGACGAGCGCGATCGCGACCGTCCCCGCGAGCCCCACGAGACCGAGCGTGCGCACCCCGCGGCCGACCGCAGCCGCGAGCGGGAGGATCCGGCGGAGGACGCTGACCGCATCCGCCCTCATCGGCCGCGCCTCCGGCTGCGGCGGGCACTCGCGACCGCCTTGCAAAGCCGCCGCTCGACGTCGAGCTCGGCTTCCACCGGGGCGACGACGAGCTCGTCGCCGACCTCCTCGACCCTAGCTCGGAGCGAGCGGGCGGCTGCTCGAGCACGCCGGCGTGCACCCCCGCCGTTCACAAGGCGCGCGAGGAAGGCGAGGGCGATCCCGGCGAGCGCACCGCCTGCAAGCAGCCAGGTCGGGATCGGAATGCCGTATGCCTCCGGGAGCGGCACGACCTCGTCCACGCGGAGATAGCCGAGCACCGCGAGGACGAGCAGCCAGAGGCCGCCCGCGAGAACGGCGAGCGCGAGCGCCCTCTGGAGGAAGGACGCGACGCTCCACCAGCGCGGGCGCGAGACGTGGAGATCGGCGCCGGCGACGGCCCGGTCGAGGCGGTCGGCCACCTCAGCGTCGCGCGCGGTGGCGGCGGAGCGAACCAGCCTGGGCCACGGCTCCGGAAGGCCCTCCGCGGCCCGGTCGGCGAGCCCGCGCGCCGCTGTCGCCACTTGGGCGGTCTGGACGTCGGTCGGCCGCGGAAGCGACGTGCGCGCTTCCGCACTGGGTGTCTCGGGCAGCCGGAGCCGCCGTAGCGGGTCGGGACGAAAGCGGCGCACCCAGCGGAAGAACGGCCAACCGGTCGCAAGAGCCCCGCGGCGGCGATGCGCGGCCTCGACCGCCCGGAGGACGGCCGGAACTCCCGCCGCGTCCTCGAGCACGGTGGCAAGGCGGCGGCGATCTTCCCTCCGGATCCCGGCCGCGCGTTCGTCGCCGCACGCGCCGCCGAGCGCCTCCGCCGCATCGTCTGTGTCCGCCGCCAGCCGCGCGACCGCGGCGTCGCGCGCCCGGACGCGCTCTGCGAGCAACCGCCGCAGCTCGTCCAGTCCTTCGCCCGTCTCCGCGGAGACGACCAGGAGCGGCGCACCGTGGACACCGTCCTCGGCCAGGAGGCGCCCGACGTCGGCGCGCCAGGCGTCAACGTCACGGGGGGAGAGGAGATCGGCCTGGTTCAGGACGACCGCCATCGCCTCCCCGTGCGAGGCGAGCGGGCGCAGGTAGCGGTCGTGGAGCACCGCATCGGCGTACTTCTGCGGCTCCACGACCCACGCGACCAGGTCGGCGAGCCCGACGATGCGGTCGACCTCGAGCCGGTGCGCCGCCTCGATCGAATCGAAGTCGGGGAGGTCGAGAAGGACGAGGCCGTCGAGGCCGTCCGCCGCGAGCCGGTGGCGGCGCGGGATCTGAAGCCAGTCGAGCAGCGGATCGGCGCCGTCCCCCCAGACGGCTGCCTGCCCTGCGTCCGTCGTCGGCCGGCGGCGGCCGACGGCCGCTAGGTCTTCCCCGGCGAGCGCGTTGAACAGCCGCGACTTCCCGGCACCGGTCGGACCCGCGAGCGCAACGACCGTGGACTCGAGCCCGAGGCCCAGCCGTTCACCAGCCTGCGCGACGACCGCGCGGGCCCGCTCGACGGCCTCGTTGTCGAGACGTCCCTCCGCGAGGTCCGCCGCCTCCCGGAGCGCGGCGAGACGCTCGTCGAGCTTTCCTTTCATGCGGCTCGGCGGATCGCGTCCACCGCCCCGTGGAGCCGGGCGAAGCTGTCCGCCTCCGGCGCGGCCTCGTCGAGGAGCGCATCGAAGCGCGCGGCGTCCTCGCGCAGGAGGCGCTCGACCCGCGCGAAGAGGTCCTCGCGGGCCTGGGCGGCGAGCCTCCGCACCGCCTGGTCGCCGAAGATCGCCTCGAGCACCTTCTGACTCAACGCAGACGTGCCGCCCGCGACAACGACTTCAGCGCCGGTCAGCCCGCCCGTGTGCGCAAAGACGGCGAGCATGACGGTCAGCCCGGCCCCGTTTACCCCAAGCGAGGCGAGCCGAGCGGTCGCCCGCTTCGAGGCGCCCTGCTCGCGGACGAGATCGAGCACGACGCCCTGCCAGGCCCGGACCTCGTCCTCCGTTGCGCTCTCGAGCCCGGCGGAGGCGCGATCGAGACCCGTCGTGCCGTCGAGAAGGGCGCGCCCGGCGACGCGCTCGCGCCAGGCTCGCGCCGTCCGCTCGGCGGCGCGCTCGGCCGCGGCGCGAACGACACCCTCCACGCGGTCCTCGACCGCCTCGCGCAGCTCCTCCTCGGCGGCCGGTTTCCCGGTGACGAGGCTCTTGAGCCGGTCGCGCGCCCAGCCGACCCGCGATTCCAGAGTTCGCATCACGTCGCTGGTGCCGACGACCTCGTGCCAACGCGCGAGCACCTCGCCGCGCAGGAGCGAGCCGCTCCGCAGGGCCACCTCGACCTCCCGTCCCGCCGCGGTGTAGGCGGCGTCGGCCTCCGCACGAAGCTCGGCGGCGGCAGAGAGCTGCTCTACCGCAGCTCCCTCGACCACGGCCGCACGAGTTGGGAGGCTCGCCAGCGCACCGCGCAGCGTGCGGCGGACGAGCGCGGCCCGCGCCTGCGCATCGGCGGCGAGGTCGTCGAGCCACGCGCGTACGGGGACGAGCGCGGGCGCTGGAACCAAGCCCTCTGCGAGAGGCGTCTCGGGAACCACGAGCACGTCCGCCTCGGGCAGGCCCTCGTCCTCGAGCATCTGCTGCAGGTGCGCGGGGACCTCCTGGCCGGCGTCCTCGGGCACACGGTTGAGGACGAGAGAGAGCGCAGTCCCGCGGTCGCGCGCCGCACGGAGGTACTCCCACGGCACCGCGTCGGCGTAGCGCGCGGCGGTCGTGACGAAGAGCCAGCCGTCGGCCGCCGCGAGGAGCTGACCGGCGAGGGCGCGGTTCTCGGCGAGGACGGAGTCGATGTCGGGCGAGTCGAGGAGGGCGAGCCCCTGCGGAAGAGACTCCGTCGGCGCAAGCTGCACCGTCCCCGGCCGCGCCTCGCCGCCGCTCGCCCGCGGCAGGCCGGGCAGGACGCGCGCGCCCTCGAACCACTCGAGGTCGTCCGGGTGGAAGGCGAGCACGGGCGCGCGGGTCGTCGGGCGCAGGACGCCTGCCGGGCTCACGATCGACCCGACGAGGCTGTTCAAGAGCGTCGACTTCCCGGCCCCCGTCGAGCCGCCGACGACGATGAGCGCCGGCGCGTCCATCTGCCCGAGCCGCGGGAGGAGATAGTCGTCCACCTGTGCGACGAGGTCGTCCCTCGTGTGTCGAGCCTCTTCGGCTCCCGGGACCTGGAGATCCAGGCGAACGGCGCGGAGGTCGTCGCGCAGGCGGCCTAGCGCGTCCGGAAGGTTCGCTCGCATGTCGGGTAGCTACCCGCGACGGCCCGCTCGTAGCCCCCGGCCCCTTGCGCACCCCTGGACGTCACATTTCCGTGACCCATGCTTGACGAGCGTGTTCACGGGTATGGAGCCGACCGTGATGGACCGTCGGCGCGCTTGGCTGGTCTGGTCCCTCTGGGGCGTCGTAGTGGCGCTCGGGGCCGTCATTGCGCTCGCGCTCGTGGCAGACGTGCTCTGAGAGGCGCATACACCTGCGAATACCTCACGGACTGCGTATCCGAACCCTTGTGAGCTTCGTTATGGGGGCGCAAAGGAGGTGTGAATGGGCATCATCGGCTGGATAATCCTGGGGCTCCTGGCGGGCATCATCGCCAAGGCCATCCTCCCGGGCGACGACCCCGGAGGAATCATCGTTACCACGCTGATCGGCATCGCCGGAGCGTTCATCGGCGGCCTGATTACGAAGGCGCTCGGATTCGGCGACCCGATCGACGAGTTCTTCGACCTCAGCACGTGGCTCGGAGCCATCATCGGCTCGATCGGGCTGCTGTTGATCTACCGCGCGGTCGCAGGGCGGGGGCGCGGCAGAACCGCCTACTGACGGCCAATCGCCAGGAAGGTCGCCGCGGAGAGCTGCGGCGGCCTTCCGCGGCTCCCGGAGATGGCTTATCGGCTCGGGTCCGGCAAACTGGCACGATGGAGCTGCTTCCCGGTTTCCGGATGCGGCCCCCGCAGGACGAGGACGCGGACGAGGTCGCTGCCATCTCGAACGAAGAGTGCGTGGCGTTCATCGGCGTACCGGTCATCGACGCCGACTGGATGCGAGGTCGCTGGACGGCTCCGGGAGTCGACCGCAACCGAGACTTTGCGGTCGTCGAGTCACCCAGCGGGGAACTCTGCGGTTTCTTGAGCGTCGAGGCGGAGCCGCCCTTCGCGGAGGTCTTTGCGCTGGGCATCGTCGCCCCCGCCTTTCACGGGCTCGGGCTCGGTGCTGCGATCGTGTCCGAGACCGAGCGGCGGGCCCGGCGCTTCGCGGAGCTCGCCGACCCGGACGCGCGCGTGCTTATCCACGCCGGAGCGCTTGCGGACGAGCCGAGGGTCAGCGCGCTGCTCAGCTCTCGCGGCTACCGCGAGGTGCGCCGCTTCGAGCTCCGGCGCGTCGATTTCGCGGGCGAGCCGGCTCCGCCCCGTGACATCGAGGGCCTGAGTGTTCGCGGCTTCCGCCCCGAGGAGGCGCGGCAGCTGTACGAGGCTCACGTGGAGGCGTTCGCCGACCACTGGGGAGAAGGTACGGAGACGTACGAGGACTTCCGCCACCACCACCTCGACG
>DASXRO010000121.1:0-2556 GCA_036506555.1 Gaiellaceae bacterium | reverse complement strand
CCCGTACGGGTGTCCCGCATCGTCTCCCCCGGTCCGCCCGGCGCTCAGCCAGCCCCGCTCGAGCAGCGAGCAGACGACGTCGCGGCCGTCGCGGAGGATGTGGATGAAGCGCGCCTCCGGGAACGCGGCGGCCAGCGCGGGCCCGACGAAGACATCCTCAGGCGTCTGCTCCAGGGCCCGCCGGCTGCCGACGAGCCCGAGCCGGCGCGTGCGGTCGAGCAGGCTGCGAAGGACGGGCGCGGCCTCGTCCGGGCGCAGGCGCGAGAGCTCCGGAATGGATGCCTTGAGAGCGGCGACCTCGCCGAGGTCGATGAACCCCGGTTGCGAGCCGATCGACGCGCCGAGGAAGGTCGTCCCCGAGCGCGGGCTGCCCATGACGAAGACGAGCCGCTCGTCGAGCGGCCCGAGCCGCACGCGCAGCGGCGCCTTGCCGCGACGGAGGAGCCGCTTTGCCGTCCGTAGCTGGAGACCGGCCGCGCGGAGGGTGCCTGCCACCCCGCTATCGTCTCAAAGGTCTACTGGCTAGGAGGCGGTAGCGAGAAGCCGGGTCGTCGGGGGCTGCTCGTTCTCGGAGTTCGTGTACAGCACCCGCTCGAGCGCGCTGACGCACCGCGGGCAAAACTGCGTTCCCGAGCCGCGGCGCAGCTCCTCGAGCGCCTCGTCCGCCGGGCGGGCCGCCCGGTAGATCCGGGTCGTCAGCATGGAGTCCAGGGCGTCGGCGACGTGGATGATGCGGGCGCCGAGCGGAATGTCTTCGCCCGAGAGGCCGTCGGGATAGCCGGTCCCGTCGAAACGCTCGTGGTGATGCCGGATGGCTGGGACGGCGTCGTCGAGGAAGCCGAGCCGGTCGATGATCCGCGCGCCCTCGTCCGCATGCCGTTGCATGAGCGCCCATTCGTCCGGCGTGAGGGTGGCGGGCTTGAGGAGGATCACGTCGGGAATGGCGAGCTTGCCGATGTCGTGGAAGAGGGCGGCATGGCCGAGGAGATCGAGCTCTGCCTGCGAGAGGCCCAGCTCGCGGCCGATGGCCAGTGCAAGCTGCTGCACGCGGCGCGAGTGGCCTGCTGTGTAGGCGTCCCGCGCATCGACGGTTGCCGAGAGGCTCTCCATCGCCGCGGTGGACCGCTCCTTCAAGAGCCGGTTCGCCTGCTCGAGCGAGACGTTCTGGGAGCGGATCGTCTCCGCCGCCTTGCGCAGCTTCTTGGTCGATTTCTCCGTGTGCCCGAGATAGGCGGCCATGGTCTTGCGCATGAGCAAGAGCGGCAGGACGAACACGGCGAGGCCGTACAGGCCGATCGCGGTGTAGGCGAGGGCAATCGCCGCCCCGACCGCGCCGAAGGCGACGTAGTGGAGGAGCAGCCACGAGAAGCGCTCCCTCCACACCGAGCGCCAGCGTTCGTGGCCCTCCAGGGCCATGGCGAGCGAAATCAGGGCCGTGTTGACGACGAAGTACGCCCCGCCTCCCACGAGACCGGCTGCGGCCGTCACGAGCTCGCCCGCGCGGGTATCTGCCCAGCCCACGCTGAAGACGGCTGCGGCGGCGAGCGAGGCGAGGCTGAGAGCGCCGATGTTGAAGAGGACGTAGTACCAGTCGTCGCGGCGTGCGCTCCACTCCACGGCGACGATGGCGACCGCGAGAGGCAGGGCGGCGCGCGGCCCGAAGAGAGCCGCGCCCGCGAGCGCGCCGACCGCGCTCACCGAGATCGAGCCCGCCTCCAGCTCCAGCGAAAGCGCCTGGCCGCCGCCGACGAGGATGACGATGGCGAGCAGCCCGATCAGATCGTGGTTGGTGCCGAACACGAGCCCGAGCGCGGCGGCGGCGATCCCGGTGACCGCGACGAGGGCGACGAGCACGGCGAGCGGCGTGGACAGCGCGAGGAAATGCGGCCTGCCGGGCGTGTGTGGACGTTGTTGTTGGCTCTCGCGAAGCTCGCTCGCGCGGGCTTCGGGAAGGGCGCGCGGTGCCGCGGCCACGTAGTCGCCGTGCTCGGGGACCGCGGCGAGCCTCGCCCCCCGTTCCCCGGTCATGAGCAGTGGCTCCGAGCTCGCTCCGAGGACGCGGTTTCGTCCCTGGAGCTTGGCGCGATAGACGGCGAGGTCGGCCTGGTGGATCAGCTCGTTGGGATCGGCCCCGTCCTTCGGATAGCCCGCGACTCCGAGCGAGATCGTCGCCCGGATCGGCTCGCTCGACGTCTCGACCTCGAACAGCTCCTCCGCGACCGCGCGCCGGATGCGCTCGGCGATCTCGAGCGCAGTCTCGGGCGAGGTCTCCGGAAGGAGGATGGCGAACTCCTCGCCTCCGAACCGGGCCGGGACGTCGTAGTGGCGGAGCTGCCTGCGGAAGACCTCTGCTATCCCCTTGAGGACCGCGTCACCGGCAAGGTGGCCGTACGAGTTGTTGATGTCCCGCAAGAGGTCGAGGTCGGCCATGATCACGGACATCGGACGCTCGAAGCGGTTCGCGCGCGCGAGCTCCTCGCGAAGCTCGGCGGCGAAGTGGCGTGCGTTGAAAAGCCCTGTCTTCGGATCGACTCGGGCCTCCTCCTGGAGGGCGGG
>DASXRO010000120.1:0-9579 GCA_036506555.1 Gaiellaceae bacterium | reverse complement strand
CGTGCGCTTCCTGAACTCGCGCGCGAAGGTGAAGGTGACGATCATGTTCCGCGGTCGCGAGCAGACGCACCCCGAGCGCGGGCGCGACCTGCTCATGCGCCTCGCCGAGGACGTCAAGGAGATCGGCCAGATCGAGTCGCCGCCGCTTCAGGACGGGCGCAACATGGTCATGGTGCTCGGGCCGACGAAGGCGGCCGGC
Source organism: Gaiellaceae bacterium (assembly GCA_036506555.1). Taxonomy (GTDB): domain Bacteria; phylum Actinomycetota; class Thermoleophilia; order Gaiellales; family Gaiellaceae; genus JAIBJP01. The sequence goes on along the minus strand of DASXRO010000120.1, from coordinate 9,380 downwards.
CAGCAGTTGGAGGCTCAGAGTGCTTAAGGGCCCCTTTCGGAATGAAGCCTTGAGTCGTCGGGCCGCGCTCGACGCCGCGAGGCGTCGTCCTCGGTTGCGCCCGTATCTAAATCGATACGGCCGCGCCCTGCGTCCTTGCCTCGCCCCGCCCATCGCACCCCGACAACGAAGCTCCATCCCGAAATGAGCCCTAAGCAAAAGACGAAGAAGGCAGCGCTGAAGCGCTTCAAGATGAGCGCCGGCGGGCGCATCCTGCGCCGCCAGGCGATGAAGAGCCACAACCTGGAGAAGAAGAGCGCCAAGCGCAAGCGCGCGTTCCGCCGCGACCAGCCTCTCGCGGGGAAGGACACGCGCGAGGTGAAGCGCCTGCTCGGCCGCTAGAGGAGGAGAGGTATGCCGCGTATCAAGCGATCCGTCCACGCGCGCAAGAAGCGCCGCAAGGTTCTCGAGCAGGCGAAGGGCTACGTAGGGCAGCCGCACGTCTCCTACCGCAAGGCGAAGGAGGCGATCATCCATGCCGACGTTCATGCGTACCGGGATCGCAAGAAGCGCAAGCGCGTGTTCCGCCGGCTCTGGATCGTCAGGATCAACGCGGCGGCGCGCCGCGAAGGCCTCTCCTACAACCAGTTCGTGGCCGGCTGCCGCAAGGCGAACATCGAGCTCGACCGCAAGGTTCTCGCCGATCTTGCCGTGAGCGACCCGGCCGCGTTCTCCGCGATCGCGGCCGAAGCGAAAACCGCTCTAGAAGCCTAGGCTGAGCGACGAATCCGTCCCCGAGGTCTTCCGTCGCATGGCGGACGATTTCGAGCGCGGCGGCTCGAAGCTCTACGCGTCGCTTGCGCGGGCGTACGCCGACGATCCGATCGTGGCCGACATCGTCGGGGATAAGGAGCCCCGTTGGGAAGCGCCGCTCCGGCTCTTCGGCGGGGTGCACTACCTGGAGCTCTCCGGAGTCGTGCGGCACCCCTGGCCGAAGCTTCGCGGCGTTCTGGAGGCGAACCGCGACTGGCTCGCCCGCTTCGTCGCCGAGGCCCCGGTGCAGACGAACGAGGTGCAGCGCTCCTGGGGGCTTCTGCCGGGTTTCTTGACGGTGGCCGACGGGCGCCCCCTCGATCTCGTCGAGCTCGGCCCCAGCGCCGGCCTGAACCTGTTCTGGGACCGGTTCCGCTACCGCTACGGCGACCGGAAGTGGGGAAGGAAGGACGCGCCGCTGGAGCTCTCGGGAGAGGCGGAGGGTGGACCGCCGCCGGAGCTCCTTGCAGTGCAGGTTGACGTCCGCCGGCGGATCGGCATCGACCGCCGCCCGGTCGATGTCACCACCGACCACGGCGCACGGCTCCTCGAGGCCTTCGTCTGGGCAGATCAGGCGAACCGGCAGGAGCGTGTCCGGCGGGCGGTCGAGATCGTGCGTGCCGATCCCCCGCGCCTCATGGAGGGCGACTTCGTCGACGTGCTGCCGGCTCTCCTGGCCGAGCGGGATCTCGGCGCGCTCACGGTCGTCTTCCACTCGGCCTCGATCATGTACCTGCGCGAGGAGGACCGGGCTCGCGTGCGCGAGGCGCTCATGGAGGACGGGAAGCGCGGCTCTCTCGCTTGGGTGTCGTACGAATACGTAGAGGCGGGCCACCTGAGCTTCGCACTCGACGTGCAGAGCTGGCCGGGCGAGCCGCAGCGACTCGCCCTCCTCGACGGGCACGGAAACCAGCTCGAGTGGGTCGCGTGATCACCTCCGCGACCAATCCTCGGCTGAAGCTTGTGCGCAAGCTCGCGGCGCGGCGCCAGCGCGACAAGCTCGGCCTCTTCGTCTGCGAGGGCGAGGACCTCGTGGCGGCCGGGCTGCACGCGGGCTTGGAGCCCGTCGAGGCGCTCGTCGATGTCGAGCGCCCTGCTCTGACGGAGCGTCTGCCGCGAGCCGAGGCCGTCGCGTCGGAGCTGATGGACGAGCTCTCGACGCTCGCGCACCCTGCGCGGGTGATCGCCGTCTTCCGTCGCGCCGACCTTCGACGCGGGACCGACGCGCCAACGGGCCTCGCGCTCTGGCGCGTGTCCGACCCCGGCAACGTCGGCACCCTCGTGCGCACGGCCGACGCGCTCGGGCCTGCCTTCGTGGCGCTCTCGCCGGGCAGCGCCGATCCTGTCTCACCGAAAGCGCTGCGTGCGTCCATGGGGGCCGTCTTTCGCGTCCCGTTCGCATCCTTCGACGAGGCGCCTCACCCCTGGATCGGTCTCGTTCCGCGCGGCGGACGCCCGCTCGGAGAGCTGGAGCTCGGCGAGCGCGTGACGTTCGTCCTGGGAGCCGAGCGCGAAGGGCTGCCCGATGACATCTCTGCCGTCTGCGACAAGCTGGCCTCTATTCCGCTGGCGGAGGGCGCCGAGTCGCTGAACGTCGCTGTCGCGGGCGCGATCGCGCTCTACGAGCGCGGAAGGAACTTGGTCCCGTCGAGCACGCGGTCCGCAGGCGGAGGCGAGATGTCCGCGTCGACGCCGAAGTCGTAAAGCTCCTCCTCGATGGTCGTCTCGGCGGAGCCCGTGCCCGGCACGTTGTAGCTCATCGTGAACTTGAATCTCCGCAGGAGGCCATCGTCGTCGAGCCAGATCTCGGCCGGGTAGGTCGTGTCGCTCATCATGCTCAGGATCTTGTCCAGGGACGGCTTGAGAGATTCGGGCGCCTGCTCCAGCGTCTTGCGCAAATCGATCGTCGCTCGATAGTGAGTCGTCCGCACCCGGCGGACGAGATCGACGCCGACCTTCTCCACGTTGCCGGCGGACCTGAGGTACTGGAGAGTCTGCATGGGGTCACCTTGGTTGGCCTGCATCATCTCGCGCAGATCGATTCCCTTCGCCTTTCCGAACTTCTCGAGATCGAACTTCAGCCACTCCTTCCCCGGGGGGAGCAGCTCGCGAAGGAGGCTCATCTTCATGTACACGACCAGGCCGTCGCTCCCGTCGAAGATTGCTTCCATGGTCATGTCTCCGGGGAGAGTCGCCTGGATCTCGGCGGGGAGCTCGTAGCGCAGCTGCATGCGGGCGGAGCTCGTCGCCATGTTGACGATTCCGTCGCCACTGATGGCCATGGATTGCGCGTGATCGTGGTTGATCGTGAAGGTGGCCTTGAGCGAAAAACGGGCGCTGCCGGCCGTCTGCGTCTTCGTCGCGGCATCGGCGACCGGATCGAGCGAGACGACGTCGCTGCCGCACCCGGTGACAAGAGCGAGCGCCGCGCAGAGCGCGGCGGCGGCCAAAGCAACTCTCATACATTCGACTATCGGCGCAGCGGGCGCGCGGGAAACACCCTTTCGGAGTAGCTACCAGGCCCCGCCGCCGCCTCCACCGCCGCCTCCGCCCCCACCGCCCGAGAAGCCACCGCCGAAGCCGCCCGAGCCACTCGAGGGGGGAGCAAGCGCGTCGCCGAAGCCGGCGCTCAGGTCTCCGATTCCGAGCGCGGACGGGCCCGAGCCGAGATCGCCGTTCGGGCTGATCCAGTAGATGGCGCTCTGGTTGTGCAGTTCTTCGGGCATGTGCAGCTGCGCGCCCTGGAGGACGCGCTCGGCGATCCCGAAAGCGATGCCGTAGACGAGGTAGCGCTCCCAGAGCTCGAGGGAAGCCGGCGGGGCGATGTCGAGGCGGGGGAAGTCGGTGAGGTAGCGGCGGAAGGCCTCCCAGCGCTCGGCCTCCTGTTCGGCCTCGGGCCGGCGCCAGAGCGCCACGAATTTGCCGCCCACCAGCAGCACGATCGCGTTCACGATCAGGCAGGCGCCGAAGGCGATCAGGAGAACGTCGGCCCAGCGCGGCGCGAAGGACTCGAAGCGCTGCACCCCGATCCAGAACATGAGCGCGCCGGCGGCGGCGAACGGAATGCCGGCCGCGAGCATCACCTTGAGGCCGTCGGAGGCGAACCAGCGCCGCTCCCTCGCCGCGTCCTTGACGGCATCCTTGAACGCCTTGAAGCGCTTGCTGTTGGCTTCGCGGTCCTCCTTGATGCGGTCGCGGAAGATGGAGAGCCGCTCCGGCCCGCCGGCGAGAACGGCGTCGACCACTTCGGCGACCGGTCCCTCGACCGGAGAGATCTCGCCGTCGTTCCCCTTCGACAGTTCGAGATCGGCAATGTCTTCGTGCCGAAGGCTGGCCCACGTGCTCCGGCCCGTCGTGACCTGCGCCGCCTTGTAGCGACCCCTGCGGATCAGGTCGAAGAGGGTGGCGGTGAACTCGAACGAGCCCACCGCCGGGCTCTGGCGCAGGAGCGGCGGCACGAGGGCCGGCTCGAGGTCCGAAGGCGGCTCTTGTTCGTAGCCCGGTCGTAGCCGGACTTCCGCTCCCGGCCGAAGAACCAGTACGTCCCGCCGAGTACGGCGAGCGCGGGGAGGAGGGCGGCCGCGAGCAAGATGACGAGCGTGCGCGGAAGGTGGTCGAGGGCGTCCCGGATCTTCTCCTGGTCGCGCTCGAAGGACGCCGCGTCCTCTGTTTCCTCCGAGACAATGCGCGGCAGCGCGACCTCGTGGCGCACCTGTGTCCCGCCGGTCGAGGAAAGGGCGGAGCGCGGGAAGACGACGCGCAACTCGACGAACTGGTGAGACGGGACGCGCACGGCGCGCAGGTCCGCCTGCTGGAGGCTGCGCCTCACGTCGCCGCGCACGGAGACGGGGTGGCCCCAGATGCGGTAGGCGCGGCCGGTCGCCCCCCGCGGAAGCAGGAGCACTGCTGTGAGCTGTCCGAGGGACTGTTCCCACTCGTCCCCCCAGACCTTCAGGTTGACGTCGACGACGTCGTCGTAGGCGACCGCCACGCCGAGGAGGCGGTAGCCGATGGTGAACGTGCGGACCTCGGAGAACGACTGGTAGTGCCAGACGATTCGCAGCCCGTTGTCGATCCGCGTTGTCCCGAACGTCCCCGGCGCGCCCGTGCTCCCGAGCTCGGCCGAGGCGCCCGGCGCATAGCGGCTTCCGCCCTCGGCGACGAACACGTCCTGGATCGCCTCTCCCTGACGCAGTGGGATGTCGCGATACGCGCCCGAGAAGGGACTGTCGAAGGCGAACGTGATGACTTCCTCGACGGAGAGCGATCCGTCGGGCTGGACGGCGACTCGGACGTTCGCCTGGGGGAGGGAAAAGGACTTGGCCGCCGCCCGCCGGCGAAGACGACGCTCAAGACCAGGAGCGCGGCCGCGAGGGGCGCGCCCCTCAGAACTGCACGCGTGGCGCCTCCCGCGCCGCGGGCTCATCGATCTCGAAGTACTGCTTCTCCTCGAAGTTGAACATCCCCGCGACGATGTTCGTCGGCACGGTCTCGAGCGCGGTGTCGTACGTGAGCACAACCTCGTTGTAGACCTGCCGCGAGACGGCGATCTTCTGCTCGGTGTCGGCGAGCTGAGCCTGGAGCTGCTGGAAGTTCTCCGTTGCGCGGAGCTCCGGGTACTCCTCCGCGACTGCGAAGAGGCGCCCGATCGCCTGCGTGAGCATGTTCTCGGCCTGGGCCTGCTCGGGGACCGTGCGCGCCTCCTGCGCCGCGGTCCGCGCCTTCGTCACTTCCTCGAACGTCGTCCGCTCGTGAGAGGCGTAGCCCTTGACCGTCTCGACGAGGTTGGGGATGGGTCGTAGCGGCGGCGGAGCTGGACGTCGACCTGCGCCCATGCGTTCTCGACGCGATTCCGCAGGCGCACCAGCTTGTTGTAGACGCCCACGACGAAGAGCGCGAGCACGATGAAGATCGCGATCGAGATCCAGAGCCAGAGCACGCGTTAACCCTATTCCGGGGGTCGGCGGGCGATCCAGACCGTGTCCTCGCCGCCCTCGTAGGGCCTCATGTCGAACCAGCCGTAGCAGGCGAGCACGTCGAGGCCCGCGCGCTCGAGGAGGTTTCGCCATTCCTCGGGCGAGCGCCAGGCGAGGTGCATCCGCGTCTCGCCCGCCTTGCCGCGCACGGCTAGCGTCAGCACGCGCTGGTCGAGGTCCCAATCCGCCCGCTCCCAGATCCCGGGCTCGCGCTCGAGCCAACGGCCGTGCGTCTCCTCGATGTCGTCGCGGCTCGGGGCGAAGACGTCGAAGACAAACCGTCCGCCGGGGAGGAGAAGCGCGTGGACGGCACGCAGGGCCTGGAGTCGTTCCTCGTCGGACGCAAGGTGAAGGAGAGCGCGGAAGGGGCAGGTGACGAGGTTGACGCGCTCGGTCACGGGCGGCTGCCGGAGGTCGCCTTGACGCAAATCGAGGAGATCGGCCACGCCGGCCTGCTCGGCGCGTTCGCGGCACACGGCGAGCATGCTTTCCGAGTTGTCGATGCCGATGACCGCGACGCCGGTCTCGGCGACCGGAACCGCGATCCGTCCCGTACCGACCCCCAGCTCGACAACGGGCCCGCCCGCCTTGCGCGCCTCGGCGACGTAGAACTCGACGTCCTCGGTCACGCTGCGACTCCAGGGGTCGTAGAGGGCCGCGATCGAGTCGTAGGAGCTCATCGCACTCGATGATACGCTCGCCTCATGGACGCCCGAGTCCTCGAAAGCGAGGCGAAAAGCGCGATTGCGAGTGCGAAGACGCTCTCCGAGCTTGACGAGGTGCGTGTCCGCTACCTGGGCCGGAAGAGCGAGTTGAAGCAGGCGCTCAGGGAGGTGCGCGACGCGAAGACGGGCCGCGTGTTGAACACCCTCCGCGAGACCCTGGAGGAGGCGGTCGCCGAGTGCGAGGCTGCTCTCCGCGAATCCGACCTCGAGCAGCGCCTGGCCGATGAGCGCGTCGACGTCACGTTGCCTGGAGAAGAAACACCGCGCGGTCACTACCACCTCATCACGCAGATCCGGCGCGAGGTCGAGGACATCTTCCTCGGCCTTGGTTACCAGGTCGTGGACGGAGACGAGGTCGAGGACACCTGGCACCTCTTCGACGCGCTCAACATGCCCCCGGGGCACGTGACCCGCTCGCCGCTGAACACGCTCTTCCTCAACGGCGACGTCGTATTACGCACCGAGACGTCCGCCTCCCAGATCCGCGTTATGGAGGCGGAGGAGCCGCCAGTGTACGTCGTCTCGCTCGGACGCGTCTATCGGCGTGATACCGCCGATGCCACGCATGGCCCGATCTTTCATCAGGTCGAAGGGCTGGCGGTCGACAAGGGCATCACCGTGGCCGATCTCAAGGGCACGCTGCTCCACCTCGCGCGGGCGCTCTTCGGCGAGGCCCGGCGCGTGCGCTTCATGACCGACTTCTTCCCGTTCACCGAGCCATCCTTGGGTGCGGCCGTTTCCTGCTTCCTTTGCAATGGTCGGGGCTGCTCGGTCTGCAAGCAGACAGGCTGGATCGAGATGGGCGGATCGGGTCTCGTCGACCCGAACGTGCTGCAAAACGTCGGCTACGACCCCGAGGAGGTCTCGGGCTTCGCCTTCGGGCTTGGCTTGGAGCGGATTGCGATGCTCCGGCACGGCGTCCCCGACATCCGCATGTTCTGGGAGAACGACCTCCGCTTGCTCAGGCAGTTTTGATCGTGTTCGACCAGGCTCGATCGACCACCGTCTGGCGGCTGCAAAGCGGCGCCATCCGGCGTCCTCGGTCGCGCCCGTATGCTCCGCATACGAACGCTCCCTGCGTCCTTGGCTGGCTTGCTTTTCGCGCGCCATCCGGCGACCGCTCTCGCCAGTTCGAACACTGAGATGAAGATCCCGCTCACCTGGCTTCGCGACTACGTCGCGGTCGAGGCTCCCCTCGATGAGCTCGTCGAGCGCATCAGCGTGTCGATCGCAGACGTCGAGCGCGTCTTCCGGCGCGGCGTCGCCGACGAGGACGGAAACCTCGGGCTCTACCGCGTCGGCCGCGTGCTCGAGGCCGGCAAGCATCCGAACGCCGACCGGCTCCAGCTGTGCACGGTGGACGTGGGGGAGGGCGAACCCCGCCAGATCGTCTGCGGCGCCTGGAACTTCGGCGAGGGCTCAACCGTCGCGGTAGCGCTACCCGGGGCCGTCCTTCCGGACGGGCGCCGGCTGGAGCGGGCGAAGCTGCGCGGGACCGTCTCCGACGGGATGATCCTCTCCGAGCGCGAGCTCGAGCTCGGCACCGACCACACTGGCATCATCGTCCTCTCTGAGCCGTGGGAGCCCGGCACGCCGCTCGCGGACGTTCTCCCGCTCGCGGATGTCGTGCTCGAGCTCGAGATCACACCCAACCGTCCCGATCTGCTGGCCGTGTACGGCGTGGCGCGGGAGGTTGCCGCCCTCTACGGCGAGGAGCTCAGCCCGCCTCCGGGTCACGATCCCGAGCGCTCGGCCGACGAACCGGTCGACGTCGCGATCGAGGACTACGCAGGCTGTCCGCGCTACATCGGGCGCCTCTTTCGCGACGTCCGGATCGAGCCGTCGCCGCCCTGGCTGAAGGCGAGGCTCATCGCCGCGGGCATGCGTCCCATCTCGAACGTCGTGGACGTGACCAACTACGTCATGCACGCGCTCGGGAACCCGCTCCACGCCTTCGACTTCGACACGCTCGGGGGCGGAAAGATCGTCGTGCGGCGCGCGCGTCCAGGCGAGGAGTTCACCAGCCTCGACGGGGTCGTGCGCAAGCTCGATCCCGAGGACCTCGTGATCGCCGACGCTGAGCGCGCGATCGCCTTCGCGGGAATCATGGGGGGCCTCGACACCGAAGTGCGCGCCGAGACCACGAGCGTCCTCCTCGAAGCGGCCAACTTCGAGCCGCTCGGCATTCTGCGTAGCTCCGAGCGGCACGCGTTGCGGACGGAAGGCTCCGGGCGCTGGGAGAAGGGCGTCGACCCGTTCCTCGCGCAACAGGCGGCCGCTTTGGCGACGGAGCTCATCGTGGAGCTCGCCGGCGCTCGCTGGGCGGGTCACGTCGACCTGAAAGGCGATCTACCCGAGCCTCCCGTCGTTCCTTTTCGGCCGGAGCGGGCCAGTCGGCTCATCGGTCTCGACATTCCCGCCGCGCATCAAGCGGAGATCCTCCGCAGGCTCGGGATCGAGGGTGGGGAGGGCGGGCCGATGACGGTGCCGACCTGGCGGGCGCGAGATCTGACGCGCGAGGCCGATCTCATCGAGGAAGTTGCCCGCTTTCGCCTGTCCGAGGTGCCGTTCACGCTCTCGCGCGGAGGGGCAGCAGGGCTTACCCGCAACCAAGAGCTGCGCCGCGTCGTCGAGGACGTCCTCGTTGGCTGCGGGTGCTCTGAGGCGTACAACTCCAGCCTCGTCGCGGATGATCCGGCTCCCGATGCGATCAGGCTGCCGATGCCGCTGACGGCGGAGCAGGCCGTCCTGCGAACGACTCTCCTGGACGGGCTGGTGGAGTCCGCCCGCCGCAACGTCGACGCCGGCAACGAGCAGATCGCGCTCTTCGAGCTGGCGCGGGTCTACCTGCCCTCCGGCGGCCCGAGGCCTGACGAGCACTGGCACG
>DASXRO010000119.1:0-3135 GCA_036506555.1 Gaiellaceae bacterium | reverse complement strand
GGCCGTGGTCGGGTGCGCCCTGCTCGGGCTCGCGGGCCTCATAGGAGCGGAACGGCGCGTTCCCGGCATGGTGCTTTTGCGCGACCCGCTGGGGCGCCGCGGCTCCTACGTCCCCACGGGCCTCAACGTCCTGCAGAACCTTGGCTGGGCAACCTTCGAGCTGATCGTGATCTCCACGGCGGCGAATGCGCTCGCGGACCGGGTCTTCGGGTTTCGCGAGCGCTGGGTCTGGGTGCTCGTCTTCGCGGCCGTCACCGTCGCACTGGCTCTCGCCGGGCCGATCTCTTTCGTGCGCCGCTACGTGCGCCGCTTCGCGGTCTGGGCCGTCGTGGCCTCGACCGGTTACCTCACGTGGTGGGCTCTGGACGGTGCGCATGCCGGGAAGCTCTGGTCGGCGGAAGGGTCGGGCGGACTGTCCTTCTGGCAAGGCGTCGACCTGACAATCGCCATGGCGGCCTCATGGCTACCGCTCGCGGCGGACTACACGCGCTTCGCACGCTCCGGGCGTGGCGCGTTCTGGGGTACGGCAGTCGGGTATCTCGTACCGCTCGCCTGGCTGTACGTCCTCGGCGCGCTGCTCTTCCTCTCGCGCGGTCTCGACGACACGACCGCTCTGCTGACCGCCGTTGCCGGAGGGGGCGTCGCCAGCGCCCTGGCCTTGCTCGCGCTCACGGTGGACGAGACCGACGAGCCTTTCGCGAACGTCTACTCGGCTGCCGTTTCGCTCCAGAACCTCTTGCCCGCCGCGCCGCAGCGGTTTCTGATCGTTCTCGTCGGCGCCGCGGCGACAGGCGGTGCGTTGACGGTCGATCTCGGGCGCTATCAGAGCTTCCTCTTTCTGCTCGGGTCCTTCTTCGTCCCCCTCTTCGGCGTCCTCGCGGCGGACTTCCTCCACGGCGCGATACCCCAGGTAGCTGTTCGTTGGAGCGGATTCGTCGCATGGTTCGCGGGTTTCGCCGCCTACCAGTGGATCCAGCCCACTGGCCCGGCTTGGTGGACGGACCTCGTAGACGGCGCGCCGGGCGCGGGCCACTTCACGGGTGGGGCCTCGCTGCCCTCGTTCGCGCTCGCGTTCGCTCTGTACGTGGCCTTACGGTACGCAGGTGCGCCTCTTGGGCGTCGTCGGGCTCGTTTCGCTGGATCGCGTTGACGGCGGTCTGCCGCGGCTCGGCGGCGCGCCTTTCTATGCGGCGCGGGCCCTCCGTCTCCTGGGACACCCCGCCGTTCTCGTCACGAAGCTCGCCGCGGAGGATTCCGGGCGGGGTCTGCACGCACTCGGCGTCCCGGTCGTCGCCCGGACCGCGGCGCGAACGATCTCCTTCCGGATCGAGAACGAGAACGGCAGCCGGCGTAGCCTCGAGCTCGAAGAGCCGGGGGAACCCTGGTCACCCGAGGACGCTCGGGGCTGGGTGGGCGAGGCCCTCGCGCACGCGGACTGGGTTCACGCGGGTGCGCTCACGCGCGACGACTTTCCGCCGGAGACGCTCGCCACGCTTGGCCGCGGGCGGAAGCTAAGTCTGGACGGGCAGGGCCTCGTCCGACCGGGCCGCACCGGACCGGTCGAGCTCGACGGCGAGTACGACCCGTCGGTGCTCCGCCATGTGGACCTTCTGAAGCTCTCCCAGGACGAGGCCGACGCGCTCGGGCTCAGGCTCGACGAGCGCTCTCTGCGGTCGCTCGGGGTGCGGGAGATCGTCGTCACCCTTGGGCGGACGGGCTGTGTCGTCTACGCGGACGGCCTGGCCGAGCACATCCCGACCCGGCCTCTGGACGTGGCCGATCCGACCGGAGCCGGGGACGAGTTCATGGCCGCGTATCTCTCGTACCGCCGCAGACGGCATGCCCCGCAGTCGGCGGCCCACCTCGCGTCGGAGGTGGTCCACCGCCTCCTCTCAGCCAACCTTGTGTTTCAGGAGCACAAACTCCATTCGGCCCCAGGAACGGGAGCCTTGTCGGCCGAGCACGACCGAAAAGGACGTGGATGAGGCTTGTGCGCGTGGAACACAAGCCACCGGGGCGGCCTCCTCAGTCGAGCTTGAATTCGCCGCGCGCGACGATGAAAGCCGAGCCGCCCACTTCTACCTTCGAGATCTGTTCCGGCGAGCCCTCGACGCGTGCGTAGAGCATGCTGGGACGCTTGATCTCCGTGCCTTGCGAGATCTCTATCTCGTCCCCGAACGCGATGCGACCGTGCCGCGCAAGGTGACACGCAAGCGGTCCCGCCGCCGAGCCAGTGGCAGGATCCTCTGGAACTCCTCCTCCCGGCGCGAACATGCGCGTCTTCCACCGGGTCCCTTCGCCTGCGAAGCAGTTGACGCCGAGCACATCCGGCAGGCGGGCCAACGCGGTCAGGTCCGGCTCGAGCGCGGCGACCTCCACTTCGCTTCCGAGTGCTACGAAGACGTGCTGGAGGCCGTTGTCGTACACCTCGATCGGCAACGTGGAACCCTCGACTCCGAGAGCCGCCAGGAGCTCGTCGGCCGCCGCGTATTCCGAGACAGTCGGAACAGGTTGGGTCATCCAGCCGAACGTGATCCGCGCGCCCTCGCGCTCCAGTCGCACGGGAATGACTCCGGCACCGGTCTCGAGCCTGATCTCCTCGAGCTGCAGCGGGCCTCCGAGGACGAATGCGGTTCCGAGAGTCGGATGCCCTGCGAACGGGACTTCGGTCGTCGGTGTGAAGATGCGGATCTTCGCGTGCCCACCGCGCTCCCGCGGGTAGACGTACACCGTCTCCGAGAGGTTCAGCTCGCGTGCAAGAGGCTGCAGGCGCTCCTCCGGCAGCTCCTGTGCGTCGGTGAAGACGGCGAGCTGGTTGCCTTCGAGCGGGCGGTCCGTGAAGACGTCCGCGACGACGTAGCGGAAGCTCGGCACAACTAACCCCAGGAAGGGGGCTCGTAGAGCCGGTCGAGCGAAGCCCCGATCGCGAGGAAGACGAGGCCGTCCGGGCCGGCGACGGGGCAGCGCGTGGTCGCGGGATCGACGCGGAGGAAGCGGCCCTGCTTGAGCTCCACCTCCTCGCCGTCCAAGCGCATGACCCCCGATCCGCCCAGGACGAAGTAGACCTCCTCCTGGTTTCCCTCGGCGTGATCGTGCTCCCTGCCCTCGACGTTCGCCGGCAGCTCGAAGTAGTTG
>DASXRO010000118.1:0-2838 GCA_036506555.1 Gaiellaceae bacterium | reverse complement strand
TCCAGCGAAGGGCGCTCAGCGCTCGTCGAGCGGTGGATTCTGGACGTCGTTGTCGTCCGCGTACTGCTGGACGAGGGCATTGACGACGTCTGGCCCCTCACCGTAGGCGTAGTTGATCTTGACGAAAGGCTCCCACTTCTCGGGCAGCGCGTCCTCGGGGAAGATCGCCTCGACAGGGCACTCCGGCTCGCAGGCGCCGCAATCGATGCATTCCTCGGGGTCGATGATGAGCATGCGCTCGTAGGTGTGGATGCAGTCGACCGGACAGACGTCCACACAGGAGAGATCTTTGATGTCGATGCAGGGCTCGGCGATGATGTAGGTCATCGCCTGCGAGTCTACGTGACGAGTTCCTCGACGAGTTGAGGGGCTCGTTCGGCGAGCGCAGAGCGCACGACCACCTTGTCGAGACCGGCGGCCTGGGCAGCGCGGAGGCCTGCGGTGTCCGTGTGGGTGGTGAAGCCGAGAATCGGGATGTCCGGGTACGTCTCGGCCACTTCGTCGGCCTCCACCCGCGCCAGATCGACGATCACGAGGTCCGGAGGATCGACGTTGTCGGTCGTGATCAGCCGGTGCGCGCCGAGCAGCACGTCGAGCTTTCCTCGAAAGAAGACATCGACCCCAACCAGCAGGATCGTCGCCACGCGCGGGAGCCTAACACCGAAAACGACGGTAAAACAGCCCTCTGCTAGCGTTCACCGCCGCATGGCCGTGGGGCAGCTCGTCACCGTCGCCCGGGTCGAGGACGTCCCTCCGGGTACGTCCCGCATGGTCGCCGCGGACGACGTCGAGCTCGCTCTCCACAACGTCGACGGCACCTTCTACGCGACGCAGGGACACTGTCTGCACCTGGGCGGGCCGCTCGGCGAGGGAGTGCTCGAAGATTGCGTGATCACGTGCCCCTGGCACGGCTGGCAGTACGACGTCAGTACGGGCGAGAACGAGTTCGACCGCGCGATCGTCCTCGAGACCTTCGACGTGGTCGTCGAGGACGGCGACGTCAAAGTCGCACTCTGAGCTCGAGCGTGGTCTAGAGCGCGGGCTCGAGCTGATCGAGAGCGGCGAGTACTTCGCCGCGCACGAGGTGCTGGAGGACGTCTGGCGCGCCGCCGGTCGAGAGGAGCGTGACTTCTTTCAGGGGCTCGTCCACGTCGCCGTCGCGTGGTACCAGGCCGGGCGAGGAAACCGGGTCGGCTGCGAGCGCCAGCTCGAGAAGGCGGCGCGGCGCCTCGCCCCCTTTGCGCCGGAACACCGTGGGCTCGACGTGTCCGACCTTCTCCGCCTGGTCGCGGCCGCGTCGTATCCCGACCTGGCTAGGCCCCGATTCCGAAGAACTCGAACATCCGGTTGAAGCCGACCTGGATCCACCAGAAGCGGTCGAAAAAGAGGAGCAGGCCGAGGGCGACGAGCATGGCGCCGCTCACGAAGCGGATCGCGGCGTAGCGGTCCCTCAGCCAGCGTGAGGCCGCCATCGCTCGATCGAAGCCGATGCCGACGAGGACGAACGGCACGGCGAGGCCGAGCGAGTACACGAGGAGGAGCAGCGAGCCCTGCGCCACCGTGCTCCCCTCGCTCGCCAGCGCGAGGATCGAGGCGAGCACCGGTCCGATGCACGGCGCGGCGCAGATGCCGAAGGCGCCGCCGAGCAGCGCCGGCGAGCCGCGCCGCCGGGCTCCTTCCACGAGCTCGGGCGCCGCCATCCGCTCGAGCCACGGAATCGGCAGCAGGCCCATGAATGCGAAGCCGAAGACGACGACGACGATCCCCGCCACCATCTTCAGCAGCCTCTGGTCGTCGAAGAGCCCGCCTGCCGCGCTCGCCGCCGCCCCCAGCGCGACGAAGACCGCCGTGAATCCGGCGATGAAGGGGACGCTTGCCGCGACCACTCGCCGCCCCCCGACTCCGACCTGCACGCCTGAGACGGCCGACAGGTAGCCGGGGACGAGCGGAAGGACGCAGGGGGTGATGAACGAAATCAGGCCCGCCGCGAACGCGAGCGGGATCTTGGTCTCCATCAGACGTCGAAGCGGGCGAGCTCTTCGTCCAGCCGCTGCTCGAGCTCGGGATCGAGCGGCGGGCGCCCGTTCGCCGACGGGTCGGCGGGAGTCGGCTCGGCCCGCGTCCTGCTCCAGCGCCGAGCGAGGACTCCCAAGGCGACGGCGCCGGCGGCGATTCCGACGAGGGGGAGCACCCACGCGAGCAGGTTGAAGCCGCGCTTCGGCGGGGCGGCGAGAACGCTCTGGCCGAACTGGGCAACGAGCCTGGATTCGATCTCGCTCTTGGTGTCGCCAGCGGCGATCCGCTGCCGGATGAACGTGCGCATACGGTCGGCGATCGGCGAGGTGGAGAGGTCGAGCGTCTCGTGGCAGACCGGGCAGATGACCTCCTTCTCGATCTCGGCCAGCGTCGGCTGGGACTCGCTGGCGCGGGCTGCGCTCGCCGCGATGAGGGCGAGCAGAGCGAGGAGAAGGATGCGCCGGATCACGATTGCAGCGCGAGCCGAACGTAGCGCTCGAGCTCCTCGTCGCTCACCGGGCCCTCGATGTGCTTGCCCACCAGGCGCCCGCGCCGGTCGACGAACCAGGTCTCGGGGAAGGCGCTGATGCCGTAGTGGCCGAGTGTCGAGCCCTGCTTGTCGCGCAGAATCGGATAGGTGAGCTTGTAGCGGTCGACGAAGCGGCGGGCGTCGAAGTCGAAGTCCTGGGCGTCGATCCCGAGGACCACGACCCCCTTGGCGCGGTTGCGCTCCCAGAACGCCTGCAGGCGCGGCGATTCCTCCTTGCACGGCTCACACCATGACGCCCAGAAGTTGAGCACGACGGCCTTGCCGCGCAGCGA
>DASXRO010000117.1:0-7848 GCA_036506555.1 Gaiellaceae bacterium | reverse complement strand
CCCGCGCTGGCCGCCGCGTTCCCGGAGGCGCGCTTCATCCACATCCTCCGCGACGGCCGCGACGTCGTCTGCTCGCTGCTCGAGCGGGGCTGGCTGAGCGCCGGGCGGACCGGGGGAGACGATGCGGGACACCCGTACGGGTCGGCGCCCCGCTTCTGGGTCGAGCCGGAGCGTGCCGACGAGTTCGCGCGCGCGAGCGACGCACGACGGGCTGCATGGGCGTGGCGCCGGTATCTGTCGGCGGCGCGCGAGCTCGACGAGCGCACGCTCGAGATCCGGTACGAGCGCCTCGCGGCGCGCCCCGACGAGGTGGCCGCGACCGTCGCGCGCTTTCTCGAGACGGAGCCGGCGCCGCTCGCAGCAGCCTTGCGGGAGGCGCACGCGGGCTCGGTGGGGAGGTGGGAGCGGGATCTGGCGCCGGAGCAGGTCGCGGAGGTCGAGGACGAGGCTGGAGCCCTGCTCAGGGTGCTGGGCTACTTGCGCTCCGACTAATCTGCTCTATCCTTGGCGGTGAGGCCGCCTTGCAGATCGACTCCTCCGATCTCGCCGACTTCAGGGCCAGCATGCGACGCCGCTACTCGGACGACGAGATTCTTTCCGCGCTCCAAGGCTGCGCCGAGCGGCTCGGCCGCTCGCCGACGATGCGCGAGTTCGAGCGCGATCCGCGTTCCCGTGTCCATCCGCAAACGGTGATCGAGCGCTTCGGCAGCTGGAACGCCGCCAAGCGCCGAGCGGGGCTGACCGCACGCCGCTTCGCGACTCGCGAAGAGCTCCTCGACGAGCTGCGCGCGCTCGGCGACGAACTCGGCCGGACGCCCACGGGCGCCGATCTCCAGCGCCACCGCACCACGATGCACTCGAAGTCGCTCTTCTGGCACATCTTCGGGTCTCTTCGCAACGCGCTCCGCGAAGCCGGGTTCGACGTTCCCCCCGCCGAGGAGCGCCTCGAGCGCGCCGTGGCTCAGGGCGCGCTCCTGGCGCGCCGGATCAAGCGGTTACCCCGCTTCTCCGACTGGTCGGCCGCGCGCAAGCGCGACGCACGGCTTCCGAGCGAGTGGCAGGTATACCGCCTCGTCGGCGGCCGGCGCGGCGCCTGGACCACGTTCCAGTACCTCGTGCGGAGCCGACTCGTCGAGGAGGGAGCCGAAGTGGATGCGGACGGAAGGGTGCGCCCGGCTAGCGGGCAGCCGCGGCCGTCGCGAGCGCAGCGAGGCGGGCGAGGCAGTACTGCCGCTCCTCGGGCGCGCGCACGGCGGGGAGGAGCTCCTCGGTGAAGCTCCGATCAGGCTCGAAGGCCTCGGTCCGGACGACGCGCCCGTCCACCGCCGCCACGAGGGTGCCCTCGGGCACCTCGCGCTTGCGCAGGCGAAGGTTGCCGTAACGCTCGACGAGCTCGAGCGCCCCGCGCGTGGAGGCGAAGAAGAGCTCGTGCTTGCCTTCGCCGATCCAGAGCGGCCGGCCGATCCCGCGCGCGAGGAAGACGACGTCTTGGTCGCGCTCGTCCAGCCAGGCCGTCGCCATCGAGCCGTAGAGCTCCTCGAGGGCGCGCGCCCTGCTCCGCTCATGCTCGGCGAGGGCGAAGATCGCCTCGGAATCGACGGTCATGTCCTTCTCCGCCCGCTGGAACCCGTAGCGGGCAAAGAGCTCGTCGTCGTTCTTGATGATCCCGTTGTGGATTCCGACGACGGTCCCGTGCCGGACGGGGTGGTTGTTCGCGTTGAGCGACGGATGGCCCTTGGTGTAGTCGCGCACGTGCACGAGCACCTGCGTCGCGCCGGCGGGGACGGACACCGAGTCGAGGAACTCGCTCGCGCCCGTCCGGCGCTTGTGCACCTCGAGCGGAAGGCCCGGCCCGCGATAGCAGTATCCAGAGGCGTCCGAGCCTCGCTCGGAGATCGCCGCCATCAGGGTCTGCGCTGCGAGAGTGGGGTCGACCCTACTCTCTCGACTCAGGCTGTATCCGGCGATGCCGCACAAAGCAGACGCTCCACTATAACCATCGTTCCGGCCGGCCCTCTGCACCATCCCTCAACACGGTGGTGCGGCTCAAGGCCGCTTCTTCCCAGGCCGATAGGGCTTGCGTGGGACGGCCTGTCTCCAGACTGCCATCGCCCGAGCCTGAGCCCATTCCGGGAGCTGAGCCCGACGAGCCGAAGCTCGAGCTCGTCGTCGAGCCGACCGCTCTCGACGAGCCGGCCGAGGAGCAGGACGACGACGACAAGGAAGAAAGCCTTGCCGCCGGGCCGACCCAGGATCCCCTCAAGCTCTACGTCCGCCAGATCGGCGACGGCCCGCTCCTGACGCCGGCCGAGGAGCGCGAGCTCGCCCGCCGCAAGGACGAGGGCGACGAGGCCGCCAAGCGCAAGCTGATCGAGTCGAACCTTCGGCTCGTCATGTCGATCACGCGCAACTACGTGAACTCGGGCGTTCCGCTGCTCGACCTCATCCAGGAAGGAAACCTGGGTCTCATCCGGGCGGTGGAGAAGTTCGACTACAAGATGGGCTACAAGCTTTCGACATACGCGACCTGGTGGATCCGCCAGGCCGTGACCCGTGCAATCGCAGACCAGGGGCGGACGATCCGCCTGCCCGTCCATGTCGTCGACCAGGTGCGGCGCGTCATGCGCGCCCGGCGCGTCCTGACGCAGAAGCTCAACCGCGAGCCCCTGCCCGAGGAGATCGCCAAGGAGAGCGGCTTCGAGCTCAAGCGCGTCAACGAGCTCCTCGATCTCGTCGAGGACCCGGTCAGCCTGGAGACGCCGGTCGGCGACGGAGATTCGCTCTACGGCGACATGATCGAGGACATCAACTCGGAGCAGCCCGACCTCGTCCTCGCCGAGATGCTGCGGACAGCCGAGCTCCAGACCGCCCTCGCCCAGCTCTCCGAGCGGATGCGCCACGTGCTCGAGCTGCGCTTCGGGCTGACAGGAGCCGTCCCGAAGACGCTCGAGGAAGTCGGCACCGAGCTCGGCGTCACCCGCGAGCGCGTCCGCCAGCTGGAGTCCCGCGCCCTGCGCGAGCTGCAGGCCGCCGCGCCCGACCTTCGTCTCTATCTCAGAGCCGAATAGCGGCCCGCCGCTAGGCTGGCCCCATGTTCGTCGACGTCCATTCGCACGTGGTTCCGTCGGGGGACGACGGTGCGAAGACGATCAAGGAAGGGCTCGACCTCTGCCGTAGCGCCGCCGAGCGCGGAACGACCGTCCTGTACGCCACGCCGCACGTCTGGCCGATCCTTCAGCTTGCGCCCGACCGAGAGCAGGCGATTCGCGCGGCACATGCGGAGATGGCTCCGGCGGCGGCCCGCTTCGGGCTCGACCTCCAGCTCGGATTCGAGCTGACGCCTACGCCGGCGCTCCTCGACGAGGATCCACAGCGCTATCGGCTCGGCGGCTTGCCCGCAGTCCTCATGGAGGTGCCGTTCCACGGCTCTCTAAGCCTCTCTGAGCGCCTCGCGGAGCACATCGAGGGTGCAGGGCTCCTGCCCGTAATCGCGCATCCTGAGCGCTCCGAGGCCGTTCTCGAGGATCCAGGCCTCGCCGCCTCGTTGCACGAGCGCGGCTGGCTTCTCCAGGTGAATGCGACGAGCGTCCTCGGCTACCACGGCGCGGAGATCGAGGCGAGCGCCTGGCGCCTCCTCGACGACGGCCTCGCGGATCTCGTCGCCTCCGACGGGCATCGGCGCGCGCGCCCGCCCGAGCTCGACGAGGCCTACCGAGCCGTCAGCGCCAGAGTGGGGGAGGCTGCCGAGGCCCTCTTCGACGGCCGCGCGCTGCCGCTACCGGCTGGCGACCGCGTCGATCTCGCGGAGCGAAGCTAGGCGCGAGAGCGACTCGATCTCGATCTGCCGTACGCGCTCGCGCGTGATTCCGAGCCGGCGGCCGATGTGCTCCAGCGTGTGCGGCTCCTCGCCGCGCAGGCCGTAACGGAGCTCGAGAACGCGGCGGTCGCGCTCCGGGAGCGACTCGAGCGCGCGGTCGAGCGCCTCCTTCTGGAGGCGGCGCTCGGTCTCTTCCTCCGGCAGCGGGTCCTCGCCGGCGACGAGGTCCCCGAAGACGGCGTCCTCCTGCTCTCCGATGGGCTGGTCGAGGCTCGTCGAGGCCCGCGCCGCCGCCTTGACCTCGACCGCCTGCTGGAGCGGGAGCCCCGCCTCGTGCGCGATCTCCTCGAGCGTCGGCTCGCGGGCGAGCTGTGTCCAGAGGTGGCGTTCGGCGCGGTGCATCTTCTGCATCCGCTCGACCACGTGCACGGGAACGCGAATCGTCCGCGCCTTGTCCGCGATCGCCCGCGCGACCGCCTGGCGAATCCACCAGGTCGCGTAGGTGGAGAACTTGAGCCCGCGCTGCCACTCGAACTTCTCCACCGCGCGGATGAGGCCGAACATGCCCTCCTGGATGAGGTCGAGGAAGGGGAGACCCTGGTTGCGATAGTTCTTGGCGATGGAGACGACGAGGCGCAGGTTGCACTCGATCATGCGCCGCTTCGCCTCCATGTCCCCGCGCTCGATTCGCTTCGAGAGCTCCACCTCGTCGGCCGCGGTCAGGAGCGGGTGGCGCCCGATCTCGCGCAGGAAGAGCTGGAGCGCATCCGTCGTCGTCTCCAGCACCTCCGTGGCGCGGGGGGGAGCCGTGGGCTCGCGCGCCGGCTCCTTCGGCGTCTCGACGACCTCGATGCCGCGTTCCTCGAGCTCTCGGTAGAGGGCGTCGACCTCGGCCTGCTCGGCCTCGAGCGCGTCCACGGCCTCGGTCAACTCGGTCGCGTCGAGGAAGCCGGCTGCTTCGCCGCGCTCGAGCAGATGCTGGATCTCCTCGTTGTGAAGGACGGTCGTCTCTTCGGCCATTTAACGCAGAGCGCCGCCCGCGCTACAACGGCACCCACCGAGCACGGGCGATGTCGGGGCTACCCTACCAACCTCGCCGGGAAAGTAAACCTTCACCCTCCGTCGCGCGGAGTGGTATTTCGCAAAATCCGCCCTATTCTCCGAGGGAGAGCTCGCTCTTATTGCGGCCGATCGGGGAGGGGAGAGCCGGGTTGCTGCTACTCGACGAAGGGGCTACGTGGACGGGCGTGGGCGCACTCGCGACGGCCGCGCTTCTGCTTGCGCTCGGCATCGTCCTGTTCGCCCGCTGGCGCGGCGCCGCCGCGCGTGAGATCGCGCAGATACAGGCGACGAGCGAGCGCACGCAGAGCCTGCTCGCCGAGCTCACCCGCGCGCTCGGAGATGCTCGCGCGGAGGGGCGCCGGCTTTCGGCCCTCGGGCAGCTGGGGACGACGCTCGACCTCGACGCCGCGCTCGAGCGCGCGCTCAACGCGGTCAGCCAGCTCGCCGCCGCCGATGCGGCCATGATCGTCCTCCACCAGCACGAGGGCGAGCCGATCACGGCCACGTACGGCCTGACGGGCGAGGAGTCGGCCCGGGACCTCATCGGCGTCCCGCCCGAGGGGGGCCGCGCCCGTGCCGTAAAGCTCGACTACCTCTACACGGCCGAGGAGGCCGCCAACGATGCGTTTCGCCTGAACGGCGGTCTCACCGTTCCGCTCGCCGGCGAAGGCGGAGAGCGCGTCGGCACGCTCGCGGTCTTCTGGCGGCGGGCGGAGCACTCGGTCACGAACGAGGACCTCGGCCGCTTCGAAGATCTGGCCACCGCCTTCGGCCCTGCGCTCGAGAGCGCCCGTCTCTACGCAGAGGCACGGCGTCTCGCGGACACGGACCCGCTCACGAACTTGCACAACCGCCGCTACTTCGAGAAGCGCCTGCAACGCGAGTCCGCGCGCGCCCGCCGCTACTCGCGGGCGCTCGGCCTGCTCCTCGTCGAGGCGGAGGACCAGGTTCCCGACCTCCTGAGCGCGGGCGACAGGATCCGGGGCGCTGTCCGCGGCACCGACGTCGCCGCCCATCTCGGCGACGGCCGTTTCGCCGTGATCATGCCGGAGGCGGGGCAGGCGGACGCGGAACGGCTCCTGCGCCGCCTCCAGTTCGCGCTCGGCGGCCGCGTCGACAACGGCGGCGACGCCGTCCGCCTCCACGCCGGCCTCGTGGAGCTCAGAAGCGAGGATGACGCCTCGCTGCTCTTCCGCCGCGCCGAGGAGGCCCTCGGGCGGGCAAAACAGGCCGCACGAGAGCGTCTCGGCGCCTCCGAGGCCCACGCACGAGAATGAGCGTTATGTCAAGTCGAGATCGATAGGCCGAGAAACTCGGCCGCCTCCCCCACGACGTCATCCCCCACGTCGAGCGCCTGGACGTCCGCAACCGCGAGCGCTGGCTCGGCGCGATCGAAGAGCGTCACGTTCAGCCAGAGGGATTCGAACGTCGACCACCAGCGCAGGCCTGCCCTCGCCTCGCCGCCCCCGAAGATCGCCGCCGCCTGTCCCTGCGTGATCGAACGGTCGTTCGTGGCCACCCTCGAGGGCCGCAGCCGTTCCCGCTGCAGGACGCGCGGGTCGTCGAGATCCGCGAGCTCCACCTCGTCAGGGAGCTCGATCGCGCCGAGCGCGAGCGGCCGTCCATGCCTGAAGAGATCTGCAGGCGCGAGAAAGGTTCCCCGCAGGCCGGCGATCTGCTCGACGACGGCCGAGACCGGCTCGACAGACACGTACAGACACCCGTAGAGAGTCGGGTTGTCGTGCCGCCCCTCGCCCTGGAGCATGCGTGGAAACCAGAGCGCCCCTCCGCGTGCCCGCGCCGAGACTCCTTCGTCCCACGCGAAGCAGCGGAACAGGATCACGCGAACGAGCCGGCCTGCTCCTGTCGGATGGCGCCGAGGAGCTCCTCCACCCTCCCCTGCCGGATGACGTCGATCGGACGGCGGTTCCGTAGGAAGGGGTTGAGGCCGAACAGCCACTTCTCGGCCGTCGAAGGCTCGTAGAGGCGGGTGAGCGCCGACATGACGAGCTCGAGCAGATCGAGGCGCTCCGCGTTGTCGGGATCGAGTCCCTGCCCTCTCTTCCAGCGGCTCACCTGCGCCGGGCTGACGCCCAGGGCGTCCGCGAGCCGCCGCTGCGACCGAAAGTCACGGCTGAGCGCCTCGACCTTGACTGCGGGCTCGACAGGCATGCCTCCATCCTAGCGCAACGAAAACCGTTGCGTGACACGGTTTTCGTCCTTGCGGCCGTCCCTTCGACCCATTAGCGTGCCGGGGTTCTATGCTCCTCGAGCCGGTCGACCCCAACGAGAAATTCAGATCCAGGCGTCGACAGGCCAGGAGGCGGCGCGCCATCCGCAGCACCACCGCCCTCGCGATCGTCGCGCTGACTGCCGCGGGGCTGACGCTCGGCGCCCGTTTTCTCACCGAGCGGGACACGAGAACGGCGCAGTCGCCCCTGGACCAGAAGGCGGCGACGAAGAGCGCCGCGCCCAAGCCCAAGCCGCAGCCGCGCGCGCTCCCCGCCGAGCTGCGCGGCGTGCACGTCACCATGGCGCTCGCGTCGCTCCGCGGCAAGCTCGACGAGTACCTCTCGCTCACGAGCGCCGGCTTGAACGCGCTCGAGCTCGACATCAAGGACGAGAACGGCCAGGTCGGCTTCACTCGCCCGCAGGTTCCGCTCGCCCGCTCGATCGGGGCGGCACGCAACTACTACGACGCCTTCGAGGCGGCGCGCAAGGCGCATGAGCGCGGCGTCTACCTCATCGGCCGCATCGTGGTCTTCGAGGATCCGATTCTCGCGGAGAAGCGGCCCCGGCTCGCCATCCGCACGAGGGACGGAGGCGTTTGGCACACGGCCGGCGGGCTTGGTTGGGCGAACCCGTACGACCACCGTGTCTGGAAGTACGCCGTCGACCTCGGTGCCGCGGCCGCGCACGCCGGCTTCGACGAGATCCAGTTCGACTACGTGCGCTTCCCGACGGACGGC
>DASXRO010000116.1:0-4241 GCA_036506555.1 Gaiellaceae bacterium | reverse complement strand
TCCGGCGGCGCTCCGCGCGCCAGGTTCCACTCCGTCAGCTCCGCGCCGCGGTCGCGGACGGCGTCGGCAAAGGTGCCCGTCGGGGCGTCGTCCTGGTGGATCAGGGAGAGGACGCGCACGCTCTGAGTCTAGTTTGGAGCTCGCGCGCAGCCTCGCCCGGCGCGCCCGTACCCAACGGCTTGCCGTCCAGCTCGACGACCGGCATGACTTCACGGACCGAGGAGGACGTGAACGCTTCCTCGGCCGCCGCCAGGTGCTCGAGCGGGAAGGCGCCCTCGCGCACCTCGTAGCCGAGGCCGCCGGCCTCGGCGATCAGTGTCGCGCGGGTCACCCCGGCCAGAATGCCGAGCTCGAGGGCCGGGGTGTAGAGGACGCGCTCCAGCCGCCACCAGACATTCGTGACGGGGCCCTCGAGGACGATGCCGCCGCTCGCGAGGAAGACGGCGTCGTCGGCTCCGCGCCGCTTCGCCTCGGCCTCGGCGGCCATGTTGACCGCATAGCTCGTCGACTTGACGCCGCCGAGGAGCCACGGCGCGAACGCGCGCAGGTCGGCCTCGAGCCCGAGCGGGAGCGCGATGAGCTTGATCCCGCGCGCGCGCATGTCCTCGAGGTGGGGCGGGACGGAGCTCACGAGCGCGAGTGCCGTCGGACGTCCCTCGCCTTCGCGCCCGGCCGTCCAGTAGAGGCGGAGGACGGCGTCCGGCTCGCCGCCGCCTTCGAGGGCCGTCTGCGCGAGCTCCTCGCATTCGCCCGTGTCGACGTCCGGAAGCCCGATGCGGGCGGCCGACCCGGCCAACCTGGTGAGATGCTCGTCGAGCTTGAACGGTCG
Organism: Gaiellaceae bacterium; assembly: GCA_036506555.1. Classification (GTDB taxonomy): domain Bacteria; phylum Actinomycetota; class Thermoleophilia; order Gaiellales; family Gaiellaceae; genus JAIBJP01. The sequence continues at coordinate 3,412 of DASXRO010000116.1, read as the reverse complement.
CCCCCCGTAGATCCGCGTCGTCTCGAAGGCCGCGCGCCCGCGCAGGAGCGCCTCGTCGTCCGCGTGGAGGACCGGCTCCTCGGGGTCGACGAGACCGCGACCCCCGACGGCCAGGGCGAGGAGGGTCATCGCGCGACCGGCTGGTCGACCGGCGCGCCGATCGCGGCCAGGAGGGGACGGGCCTTCACCCAGGATTCCTCGATCTCCTCCTCCGGGTCCGAGTCCCAGACGATGCCGCCGCCGACCCAGAGATGGATGCGGCCTTCGGCGACCGCGAAGGTGCGGATCGTGAGTGCCAGGTCGAGATCCCCGTTCGGCCAGACCCGTCCGAGCGCGCCCATCGAGGCGCCACGGCCGACGGGCTCGAGCGCCGCGATGTGATCCACCGCGGAGATCTTGGGCGCGCCGGTGACCGAGCCGCCGGGGAACATCGCCTCGAGGAGGTCGGCCAGGCCGACACGGTCGCGCAGACGGCCTTCGACGCGAGTGACGAGGTGGGTGACACCCGCGAGCTCCTGCTCCGTCATCAGCGTGGGCCAGGCGACGCTGCCTGGCTCGCAGACGCGCGAGAGATCGTTGCGCTCGAGGTCGACGATCATCACGTGCTCCGCCGCGTCCTTCTCGGACTCCCGGAGCTCGTCGCCTTCACCGAGCGGCCGGGTGCCCTTGATCGGCGCTGTCCAGACGCGGTGACCGCGGCGGGCGAGGAAGAGCTCCGGGGAGGCGGAGACGATCGCCCAGCCGTCTCCTTCGAGCGGCTGGGGGTGAAGAGGATGGAGGGAAGCGAGCGGGCCTGCGAGGCCGGCAGGAACGCCGTCGAAAGGCGCAGAGAGATGCTGGACGAGATTGACCTGGTAGACGTCCCCGCGGGCGATGGCGTCCTTGACCGCTTCGACTGCGGCCGCGTAGTCGGCGTCGTCCCATGTTCGCGTCCACTCGCCGATCCGGAAGCCGCCGGGGGGACGGAGGGCTTCGGCACGAGGATGGATTCGGCAGGCAGCGAGCGGCAGCGGGCAAGGCTCCGGCGGAGGCGGCAGGCTCGCCCGGCGGATCGTCTTGGAGAGCCCGTAGCCGAGATAGAGGTCGGCAACGAGCCCTGCCGCGCCGGGACCGAAGAACCCTGCCTCCCCGAGGTACTCCTCTATACGCGCGAAGGCGCCGTCGGCCTGCCAGAGCTCCAGCACGGGGCTAACGCTACCCGCTCGTGCTCGTAGAATCGGACGATGGACCCGCGCCCCATCGGCATCTTCGATTCCGGCGCCGGTGGGCTGACCGTCCTCCACGAATGCCTCGTCACGATGCCCCACGAGGACTTCGTCTATCTCGGCGACGGCGCGCGCTGCCCCTACGGGCCGCGCCCGAGGGACGAGATCCGCCGCTTCGCGCACGAGATCGCCACGTACCTGGAGGGCATGGGCGTGAAGCTCATCGTCGCCGCCTGCAACTCGGCCACGGCCGCCGCCCTGCCGCAGCTGCAGGAGCGACTGGCCGTCCCCATCGTCGGAGTCCTCGCGCCTGAAGCGCACGCGGCCGTCCAGGCGACGCGGAACCGGCGCATCGGCGTGCTGGCCACCGAAGCGACGGTGCAGAGCGGACGCTACGCCGACGCCGTGCAGGCGCTCGACGCGGGGGCGCACGTCGTAGCGACCCCTTGTCCACGTCTCGTCCCGCTGATAGAGGCGGCGGCCTCCACGGACGAGATCGACGCCGCCGTTCGCGAGTACGCCGGTCCGCTGAAGGAGGCAGGCGTGGACACCGTGATTCTAGGCTGCACGCACTACCCCCTCATCCGCCCGGTCTTCGAGCGCGTCTTCGGGCGAGGGACGACCCTCGTCTTCTCGGCGGAGGAGACGGCGCACGAAGTGGCCGAGACACTTGCCCGGAAGGGAATCGAGAACGACCCTGCCCGCCACGGATCCGTCCGGTTCCTCACGACGGGCTCCCCGGGCGAGTTCCGCGCGCTGGGGGAGCGCTTCCTCCAGCTGCCGGTCGGCGAGGTCGAGTCCGTGGCCGTCCGCGACCTCGAACTGGCCGCCGCGTGAGCGGCGGCGTGGAGGGGGCTTGGGGGAACCGGAAGGTTCCCCCACGAGATCCTCGGCGCTTGCGCCGAGGCGTAAGTGAGACGAAGGGGCTCGCGGGGAAACATGGGTTTCCCCGCGCGACCGAGCCGGAGGCGAGGGAGGCCGCTGCGTGAGAGAAGGACGGAGGCCAGACGAGCTCAGGCCGATCGATGCCGCCCCCGACTTCGTCGAGCAAGCGCACGGCTCCGTCCTCATCTCCTTCGGGAAGACGCGCGTCCTCTGCACCGCGACCGTCGAGGAAGGGGTGCCGCGCTGGCTCGCCGGCGGTGGGAGGGGTTGGCTCACGGCCGAGTACGGGATGCTTCCGGCCTCGACCGGTGACCGGACGGCACGCGAGGCACGTTCGGGGCGCCAGGGTGGCCGAACGGTGGAGATCCAGCGCCTGATCGGCCGCTCGCTGCGCGCCGCCTACGACATGGAGAAGCTGGGCGAGCGGACCGTGTGGCTCGACTGTGATGTCCTTCAGGCCGACGGAGGCACCCGCACCGCCGCGATCACCGGTGCTTGGATCGCGCTCGCGCGGGCGGCACGACGCATGGGGCTCCCCGAGCCCGCCGACCAGGTCGGCGCCGTCTCGGTCGGGATCGTGGGCGGCGAACCTCTCCTGGACCTCGACTACGAGGAGGACTCGTCCGCCGAAGTGGACATGAATGTGGTCATGCGCGGCGACGGGCGGCTCATCGAGGTGCAGGCGACGGCGGAGCGAAACGCCTTCAGCCGGGAGCAGCTGGCGGCCCTCCTCGACCTGGCCGCAGGCGGCATCGAAGAGCTCGCGGCGATCCAGCGGGAGGTGGCGCAGGCGTGACGCCCCACATCCCTGACATCTCCCTGGGCGAGGTCGCTCTTCGCCTGGTCGTCGCGGCGGCGCTCACCGGAGCGGTAGGGCTGGAGCGCGAGTTCCGCGAGCGGGCGGCCGGGCTGCGCACGCACATCATGGTCGGCGTCGGATCGGCGCTCTTCACGCTCGTCTCGGCCTACGGCTTCAACGCCTTCCTGGAATCGGGCGCGAGCGTCGTGCGGGCCGACCCGTCGCGAATCGCCGCGCAGATCGTCACCGGCATCGGCTTCCTGGGCGCCGGCGCGATCCTGAGGCAGGGGCTCTCGATTCGCGGCCTCACCACGGCAGCGGGCCTTTGGGTTGCCGCCGCGATCGGAATGGCCGTGGGGGCGGGCTACTACTCGGCCGCGCTGCTCGGCACCGGCGTCGTCCTCGTCGGCCTCGGGCCGCTCCGTCTGGTGGAGGACTGGGTCATGACGAGGCGGAGGCGCGAGGCCGGCTCGCTCGAGATCGACCTGCGTCCCGACCAACCGCTCGCGCCGGTCCTCGGCGT
>DASXRO010000115.1:0-11544 GCA_036506555.1 Gaiellaceae bacterium | reverse complement strand
CTTCCGTCCGCACCTGGTGGGCCTGGCGCCGCAAGCGGAGCGGGAGCGTCGCCTGCTGAGAGGGGCTCGAAAACCCCGTTCCGCTCGAAGACCTTCCACCGGAGGGTCTTTTTGTTTGCCATGACGATCGCAACCGACATCCACGCCGACCTCATCACCCCTCTCGGGGCTTACCTCCGCCTGGGCGAGGGCGCGGCGGCGAGCTTCCTGCTCGAGTCGGTCGAGCAGGGTCGGCTGGGCCGTTACAGCCTCGTCGGGTCCGGCGCGCGGATCGTCTCCTTCGAGGATGCGGAGCGCGAGCTAGCGGCCGGACGGCCTGTCGTCGGCTACGTCGGCTACGACCACGTGGCGAAGCTCGAGCCGACGGTCCCGCTACCGAGCCAGGGCGCCGACCTGCCCGAGAGCCGGTTCGTCGCAGCCGACACGCTCGTCCGCTTCGACCATGCTGCGAGCGTGGCCGAGGTGCTTGCCGGCGATCGCGACTCCATCGCCGGGCTCCTGATGCGGCCCGGTGAAGAACCCCGCCCGGCGCCGACCCGCCTCGGGACGCGGCGACGCTATCCGAGCCGTGGGGAGTACGAAAAACAGGTGAGGCGCGCGAAGGAGCACATTCGAGCCGGCGACGCGTACCAGATCGTGCTGTCGCAGCGCGCGGAGCGGATCACGAACGTTCAGGCCCTCACCCTCTACCGGTCGCTCCGCCGGATCAACCCCTCGCCCTACCACTTCCTCCTCGAGCTCGACGGCGTCTCGCTCGTCGGCTCCTCGCCCGAGACGCTGGTCAAGCTCGAGGCGACGCGCGCGAGCGTGAACCCGATCGCCGGGACGACGGAGCCCGGTGAGGGCGACGCCGAGCACCTGCTCGCGTCGGAGAAGGACCGCGCCGAGCACGTCATGCTCGTCGATCTCGGCCGCAACGACCTCTCGCGCGTCTGCGCCGCGGGAACGGTGCGCGTGGGGCGTTTCCTCGAGCCCGAGCGCTATTCGCACGTCACCCATCTCGTCTCAGAGGTGACTGGCGAGCTGCGGCCCGAATGCAGCTCCTTCGACCTTCTGCGCGCGTGCTTTCCCGCCGGCACCGTGTCCGGCGCGCCGAAGGTGCGCGCGATGCAGATCATCTCGGAGCTCGAGGGCTACCGGCGCGGGCCGTATGCGGGGGCGGTCGGCTACGCGCTCCCGGACGGATCGTTCGACACGTGCATCGCCATCCGCACGGTCGTTCTGGCGGACGGCCTAGCGCGCCTCCAGGCGGGGGCGGGCATCGTCGCCGACTCGGATCCGCGCGCCGAGTACGAGGAGTGCCTGCGCAAGCTCGCCGCGCTCGAGGCCGCCCTCGAGGAGGCCGAGTCGTGATCCTCTTGATCGACAACTACGACTCGTTCACGTACAACCTCGCCCACCTCTTCCAGGAGCTCGGCGCCGACGTCACGGTGATCCGCAACGACAAGATCGATGCCGACGAGGCGGAGCGCCTGGCCCCCAGCCATCTCGTCATCTCGCCCGGGCCGGGACGGCCGAAGGACGCAGGCGCGACGCTCGAGATCGTCCGCCGGCTGGGGCCGCGCGTGCCGACGCTCGGGGTCTGTCTGGGACACCAGGCGATCGTCGAGGCCTTCGGCGGCGAGGTCGGGCAGGCTCAACGGCTCGTGCACGGCAAGGCCAGCGCGATCGCCCACGACGGGCGGGGCCTCTTCACTGGGCTCTCCGCTCCGCTGCAGGGCGGGCGCTACCACTCGCTGGCCGCCACACGGGTGCCCGACGTGCTCGAGGTCTGCGCCACGACCGAGGACGGCGAGGTAATGGCCGTCCGCCACCGGGAGCTTCCCATCGTCGGCATCCAGTTCCATCCCGAGTCCGTTCTGACGCCGGATGGGCCCGCTCTCGGCAAGAACTTCCTGGAGGGACGCCGGTGACCGTCCAGGACGCCCTCGCACGCCTGCTCGACGGCGGCGACCTCTCCCGCGAGGAGGCCCGCGACGTCATGGGCGAGATCATGCGAGGGGAGGCGACGCCCGCGCAGATCGGCGGCTTCCTCGTCGCGCTGCGCCTCAAGGGTGAGACGGCCGACGAGATCGCCGGCTGCGCAGAGGCGATGCGCGCCCACGTCCTCGCCGTGCGGCCGAAGCGCGACGACCTCGTCGACACGGCCGGCACGGGCGGCGACGGAGCGGGGACGTTCAACATCTCGACGGCGGCCGCGCTCGTGGCCGCGGCCGCCGGAGCTGCCGTTGCCAAACATGGCAACAGGGCGGTATCGTCCGCGTCCGGCTCGGCCGACGTCCTCGAGGCGCTCGGCTTCGAGCTCGAGCTGCCGGCGCAGCGGATCGAGCGCTCGATCGACGAGCTCGGCTTCGCCTTCCTCTTCGCACCATCCCACCATCCGGCTATGAGGCATGCGGCTCCGGTGCGGCGCGAGCTCGCGGCGCGCACCGTCTTCAACGTGCTCGGGCCGCTGACGAACCCGGCCGGCGCCCGGGCGCAGGTCGTCGGCGTCTACGCGCCGGAGCTCGTCCCGACGATCGCGACGGTCCTGGCCAGTCTGGGAGCTCGCCGCGCGTTCGTCGTCCACGGCGCTGGCGGCATCGACGAGCTCTCCCCGGCGGGGCCGAACCTCGTCTGCGAGGTCACAGGGGGCAAGGTGCAGCGGCGCGAGATCGATCCGCGCGACTTCGGTGTCCCGCGCTGCAAGCCCAGGGACCTGGCGGGCGGCTCTCCGGAAGAGAACGCCACCACCGTGCGTGAGATCTTCGCGGGCGCCCCGGGGCCGAAGCGCGAGGCAGTGCTCCTGAACGCCGGCGGCGCGATCGCCGCTGGCGGGCACGCGCGCGACCTCGAGGACGGCTACCGCGTCGCAGCGGACGCGCTCGACTCGGGCGCAGCGGCGGCCCGGCTCGAAGAGCTGATCCTCTTTTCGCGGGCGGAGGTAGCCGTGTAGTGGGCACGTTCGCCGCAGCGCTGCGCGCTCCCGGCCTCGGCGCGATCGCCGAGGTGAAGCGCCGCTCTCCCTCGGCCGGCGACCTGCGGCCAGACGCCGACCCGGCCATGCTCGCGCGCTCCTTCGAGGACACGGGCGCGGCCGCCGTCTCCATTCTCGTGGACGAGCGCTTCGGCGGCTCCTGGGACGATCTCAGAGCCGCATGCGCGACGACCTCCCTCCCGCTCCTCGCCAAGGGTTTCTTCTCTACGCGCGCCGATCTCGAGACCGCTCGCGCGGCCGGCGCCGACGCCGTCCTCCTGCTCCTGCGCGACCTCGACGATGCGACCGCAGCGGAGCTCTTGAGCACCGAGGGCCTCGACTTCCTCGTCGAGGCGCATGACGCGCACGAGCTCGCGCGCGCGATCGCCCTCGGCGCCGACGTGATCGGCCTCAACGCGCGCGACCTCGGCACGTTCGCGATCGACCGGAAGGCGCAGCTCGACCTCGTGGCGGGTGCCCCGCGGGACAGGGTGATCGTGGCCGAGAGCGGCGTCGAGCATCGCGCCCACGCGGCAGCCGCCGAGCTGGCCGGCGCCGACGCCGTCCTCGTCGGCTCCGCGCTCATGCGCGCGCCCGACCCTGCCTCGAAGCTCGCCGAGCTGCTTCGGCGGCCGTTCGTCAAGGTCTGCGGTCTCACCCGCGAGGAGGACGTGGCGGTCGCCGCCGAGGCGGGCGCCGACCTCGCCGGGTTCGTGCTCGCCGAGAGCCCCCGTCGGGCGGACGCTCCGCTCCCCGTTCCCCACTCGATGCTCTCCGTGGGCGTCTTCGTCGGGGCAGCCGAGGACGTGGGCACCGATCTCGTTCAGCTGTACGCGGAGGACAACGGCCACCGCGCGCGCGACGGGGTTCTCTTCCGTGACGGTGAGGCCGTCGCGCAGGTCCTGGACCTGCCTTGGCTCGAGGAGGACGAGGCACATCTGGAGCGGGCAGCGGAGGCCGACGGCCGCATCCTCCTCGCCGGCCGCCTCGGCCCCGAGAACGTGCGGGTCGCCATCGAGCGCGTGCAGCCCTGGGCGGTAGACGCGAGCCGCAGCCTCGAGGCCGCCCCCGGCATCAAGGATCACGACAAGGTGCGTGCTTTCGTCGAGGCCGCACGGTGACTGTCGAGCTGGCCAAGGGCTTCTACGGCGCCTACGGCGGGCGCTACGTCCCCGAGACGCTCGTCCCCGCGCTCGACGAGCTCGAGCAGGGCTGGAATGACTGCATCGAGTCCGCGAGCTTCGCTCGCGAGCTCGAAGAACTGCAGAAGACCTATGTCGGCCGCCCGACGCCTTTGTACTTGACAGAGCGTCTGTCGGAGGCCCGTCGAAACCGCATCTATCTCAAGCGCGAGGATCTCTGCCACACGGGCGCGCACAAGATCAACAACGCGCTCGGGCAGGCGCTCGTCGCGCGGCGGCTGGGCAAGAAGCGGATCGTCGCCGAGACCGGCGCCGGCCAGCACGGCGTCGCGGCCGCGACCGTCTGCGCGCGCTTCGGCATGGAGTGCGTCGTCTACATGGGCTCCGAGGACATGGAGCGCCAGAGGCCCAACGTCGAGCGCATGCACCTCCTCGGCGCCGAGGTGCGCCCCGTCGAGTTCGGGACGCGGACGCTCAAGGAGGCGACGAGCGAGGCGATCCGCGACTGGATCACGAACGTGGAGACGACCCATTACATGATCGGCTCCTGCGTCGGCCCCCATCCGTATCCCGAGCTCGTGCGGGAGCTCCAGTCGGTCATCGGCCGCGAGGCGCGGGAGCAGATCCTCGAGGCCGAAGGCCGCCTGCCCGACGCCGTGGTCGCCTGCGTGGGCGGCGGCTCGAATGCGATCGGGCTCTTCGCCGGATTCCTCGACGACCCCGAAGTCCGGCTCCTCGGCGTCGAGGCCGCAGGCGCGGCCAGCCTGGGGACCGGACGGCCGGGAATCCTGCACGGGGCCCGCTCGTCCCTCCTCGCCGACGAGGACGGGCAGATCGCCGACGCACACTCGATCTCGGCCGGGCTCGACTATCCAGGCGTCGGCCCGGAGCATGCGTCCCTTCGCGACTCGGGTCGCGCGGAGTACGTCCCGGCAACCGACGAGGAAGCCCTCGCCGCCTTCCACCTGCTGGCGGAACGTGAGGGCATCATCCCGGCGCTCGAGCCGGCCCATGCGCTCGCCCGGGCGCTCGAGCTCGAGGACGAGCTCGTCCTCGTCGGCCTTTCGGGCCGCGGCGACAAGGACCTGGCGACGGTGCTCTCCCGGTGAAGAAGCTCTCGGTCTACCTGATGGCGGGCAAGGACACGCCCGAGCTGGCGGAAGCGGCGGTCGCCGGCGGCGCCGACCTGCTCGAGATCGGCTTCCCGTTCTCGGATCCGCTCGCGGACGGCCCCGTCATACGGCTCGCCGGCGAACGAGCGCTCGCGGAGGGGATGCGCACGAAGGCCTGCCTGGAGTGCCTCGCCGAGACGCGCGCGCGCGTCGAGGTTCCGCTGATCCCCATGACGTACGCGTCGATCCTCGAGGCCTACGGCTACGAGCGCTTCCAGGCCGACGCCGAGCAGGCGGGCGCGACGAGCCTCATCGTCGCCGACCTACCGCTGGAAGCGGCTCCCGAGCTCCGCCGCGTCCACCTCGTCGCGCCGACGACTCCCGGCGAGCGAATCAAGCTCGCGGCCGAGCGGACGGACGGCTGGCTCTACCTCGTCTCGCTGACGGGGACGACGGGCGCGCGGGCCACTGTCTCCGGGCAGCTCGCCAGCCTGGTCGAACGGGCGCGGGCTGTCACCGGCATGCCGCTGCTCGCCGGCTTCGGCATCTCCACGCCCGAGCAGGCGTCCCGGGCGGCAGCGCTCGCCGACGGAATCGTCGTCGGCAGCCGCGCCATCGAGGTCGCGGCGACCGAAGGGCCAACCGGGCTGCGCGAGTACGTCTCGTCGCTTCGGCGCGCGGTGGATGCCGCGCAGCCCGCCGTCGCATAGCCTTTCTCGCATGATCGCCCTCCTCGCGCAACTCGCTTCGGTGGAAGGGGATGTCCGGGCAAACGCAGAGCGGGCAGCGGCCGTCCTGGCCGAGCATCCCGACGCCGACATCGCGGTCTTCCCGGAGCTCTATCTCAGTGGATACGTCACTTCCGGCCTCGAGACGCTGGCGCGACCCGCGGACGCACACGAGCTACGGATCGTCGCGGACGCCGCCGCGAAGAGCGCGACGGCGGTCATGATCGGATTCGCGGAGGAGCGGCCGGCTGGTCGCCCCGCGAACGCAGCGGCCTGCATCGATCGGGACGGCCGTCTCGCGGCCGTCTATCGCAAGACCCAGCTCTTCGGCGCGGAACAGGAAGCGTTCGAGGCGGGGGACGACCTCATGGTCGTGGAGCTCGCCGACAAGCGTGTCGGGCCCCTCGTCTGCTTCGATGCAGAGTTTCCCGAGCCCGCGCGGGCACTCGCCCTGGCGGGCGCCGAGCTCCTCGCCGTCTCCTCCGCGAACATGGCGCCGTTCTATGTCGACCACGAGGTCGCTACTCGCGCGAGGGCCCTGGAGAACCGCCTCCCGCTCGTCTACGCCAATGCGGTCGGAACCCTCGGAGGGCTCACCTTCGTCGGAGGGAGCCGGTCGATCGCACCGGGCGGGGAGATCCTGGCCGAGGCGGCCGAGCCGGACGAGCGCATCCTCCTCGGACCCGTCGCCCTCGACGAGTACATCGACGACCGCGTGGACTACCTCCAGCACCTCCCCCGGGAGCTCAAGGTCTCGACGCCGTGAGCGCGTCCGCGCCCGAGCTTCGCTTCGACCCGATCGAGCAGGTTCGCGCGCACGAGTACGTCGCCGAGCAGATTCGGCGCCAGCTGGTCCTCCGCCTCGTCGCTCCCGGGCACGCGCTGCCGCCGGAGCGCGAGCTGGCGCGGATGTTCGCGGTCGGCCGCGCCACCGTACAGCGGGCAATCGCAGACCTCGAAGCCGAAGGCCTCGTCGAACGGCGCCGCGGGAGAACCGGAGGTACGTTCGCCCGCGAGACCCCGAGTGGGCAGCGAGGGCTCGGGCGGATCCTCGGAAAGCTGCGCAAGAACCGTGGGCTGATCGAAGAGGCCCTCGCGTTTCGACTCGACGTGGAGCCGGCCGCGGCGGGCCTGGCCGCCCGCGAGCGGAAAGACGTCGACGTCACCCGCATGGCAGCTGCGTGCCGGCGAGCGGCGGAGGCTCGCACAGACGCAGGCTTCATGCAGCACGACACCGACTTCCACCTCGCCGTCGCGCGCGCGACCAGAAACCGCTTCTACCTGAGAGAGATCGAGCGGCTGCGCATCGTCCTCGACGGCCCGCTGGTCGCGCTGCCGGACTCCGAGCTCTGGCACGACCGCTCGAACAAGGAGCACGAGGCGATCCTGCGAGCGATTGAAGACGGCGACGAGCGCACTGCGCGCGCGGCGATGCGCCTCCACGTGGAGCACACCGACCGCAGCATCAAGGCACTCCTGCACGCGCTTTAGGAAGGGTTGACCGGCGTCCTTCGGAGCGCCTAGGATCTTTGGACTTGTCTCAGGTCCTTTCAATTGACCCGGTCGATGACTTCATCGAGACGAGAAGAGACGAGCTCGTCGAGATCGTGCGACGGCTGGTCGGTTTCGACACGACCTCGGTCGACCTCTCCCCCGGCTCCGCGCACACAACGAACGACGAGGCCGCCCTGCAGGCGTACGTGGCCGAGGAACTGACCGGGCTCGGGGCGGAGGTCGACCAGTGGGAGCCCGATCCGGCCCAGTTCCGGGAGCACCCGATGATGCCGCCCTGGCATCACTGGCGCGGGCGACCGCTCACCGTCGGGACGTTGCGCGGGGCCGGCGGCGGTCGTTCGCTCGTCGTCAACGGGCACATCGACGTCGTCGACGCGGGGGAGGAATCGCGGTGGACGTCCCCTCCGTTCGCGGCCGAGGTGCGAGACGACCGGATCTACGGACGCGGCGCCGTCGACATGAAGGGTGGCGTGGCCGCCGCGCTCTTCGCGCTCAAGGCACTCGCGGCCGGCGGCATCCGCCTTGCAGGAGACGTCTTCTTCGAGGCGGTACCGGACGAGGAGACCTGCGCCATGGGCACGGTCGCCGCGATCGCGCGCGGCTACCGGGCCGAAGCGGGGCTGGTCCCGGAGCCGACCCGCCTCAACCTGTGGGTGGCGACTCGCGGACTCCTGCACGGAACGCTCACGGTCGAGGGGCGTTCCGCCCATGCGGAGATGAACCAGCCGCACTGGCGCGAGGGCGGCGGCGTGAACGCGATCCAGAAGGCCGTCCTCGTCCTCGCCGGACTCGACCGGCTGACGGAGGAGTGGGCAGAGCGGGCCGACAAGCGGCACCCCCTTCTCGGGACACCGTCTGTGAACCCGACGATGATCCGGGGCGGAAGCTTCATCTCGAACGTTCCGGAGCGCTGCGACGTGGCCGTCAACACGACGTACCTCCCGGGAAACGCGGACTCTGCGGGCTACGGATCGATCCCGCGGGCCGAGCTCGAGAACGCGGTCGAGCAAGCGGCTCGATCAGACGAGTGGCTGGCCGAGCACCCACCCTCGTGGAGCTGGTACACCGACTACCCCCCGTCCGAGATCGACCACGACTCGCCGATCCTGGCGGTGGCACGGGAGGCCGGCGCGCAGCTCGGGGTCGATGTGGAGATCGAGGGCATCGACACGACGTACGACGGGGCTCTGCTCACGCTCTTCGCAGGCACGCCGAGCCCGGCCTTCGGGCCGGGCGACCTGCGCCGCGCCCACGCGCCCGACGAATGGGTTGGCATCGACGAGCTCGAACTGGGGGCGAAGGTCTACGCGCGAACGATCGCGGGTTGGTGCGGAGTGGCCGGCGCGACAGGATGAGTCCGGGCACCTTCGTCACGGAACGGGACACTCACGTCTTCGTGCGAGAGCTCGACCGCCGCTATCCGCTCATCGAGCGCGGCGAGGGAGTCTGGCTCTACGACACCGCCGGGACTGCGTACCTCGATGCGGTAGGCGGTGGCGCGATGGTGTCCAGTCTCGGACACGGAGTGCCCGAGCTCGTGGAGGCTGCGCGGGCCCAGGCCGCGAGGGTTTCCTTCCTCTACAACCAGCAGTTCACGAGCCCTGCACAGGAGCAGCTCGCCGAGGAGCTGACCGGGCTCGCGCCCGAGGGCTTCACCCGCGTCCATTTCGTCAGCGGAGGCTCGGAGGCGAACGAGACGGCTGTACGGCTTGCCCGGAGCTACCACGTGGAGCGGGGAGAGCCCGACCGTTGGCGGATCGTCTCGCCGGCGCAGGCATACCACGGACCGACGGCCGTCACGCTCTCGCTCACGGGTCGCCCGGCGCTCCACCACCACTACACGCCCTACCTCACTGAGCACTTGCACATCCCGCCCGCGACCAACCGCTTCGACCCGACCGGGCATGCCGCGCTCGAGGCGCTCGATCGGGCTCTTGAAGAGGCCGGCCCCGCAACCGTTTCGGCGTTCTTCTGCGAGCCCGTGAGCGCGGCCGCCCTGCCCGCCTACGCACCGCCCGCAGCGTTCTGGGCGGGCCTGGCCGAGCGGCGTGACCGGCACGGCTTCCTCATCTGCCTCGACGAAGTGGTCACAGGAATCGGCCGGACGGGCTCGTTGTTCGCGGCGGAGCGCCTCCCGTTCGTCCCGGACGTGATCACGACCGCGAAGGGTCTCGGCGCCGGCTACGCCCCGGTCGGAGCCGTCCTCTGCCGTGACGAGGTCTACCGCGCCGTCGCGGACGGCTCACGCGCGTTCGAGCTCGGGCACACATGGGACGGCGCCCCGCTTTCCTGTGCCGTCGGGCTGGCCGTCATCCACTACCTCCGCGAGCACCGGCTCGTAGAGCGGGTGCGGGAGGCTGGACCGCGCCTGCACCGGCTGCTCGCTGCCGCTCTCGCCGACTGCGAGCTCGTGGGCGAGGTTCGGGGCCGGGGATTCCTGCTCGGGGTCGAGTACGTCGACCCGAACGACGGACACTCGCTCCTCGATCCCAACCTCCGCGTCGCGCGGAGAATCGACCAGCAAGCGCTGGAACGAGGGCTGCTCGTCTATTCGACCCAGCCCACGGCGGACGGTTACGCGGGCGACCAGACGCTGCTCGCGCCGGCGTTCACGAGCACCGACGAGGAGCTCGACCTCATCGTCGAGCGGATGGCGGACACGGTGCGCACCGTGGAACGCGAAGTGAAGGGGGAATTGGCATCGGACCGCAGTAGGATCGCGGTCCCGTCACCAGGAGGAGACCCAAGTGGCTGAACAGGCAGTCAGCGGGGCCGTTCCGAAGACAGAAGGTCTCTTCGTGCGGCAATCGTCGGGACTCGTTCGCGAGTTTCGGCCGACGGACGTCTTCATCTTCAACACGCTGGGCTACGCGCTCGGCCTCGTGATCGCGGTCGTGCCGACCTTCGTGGCGGCGCTCTGGCCCGAGCAGAACGTCCTACTCATCGTCACGCTCGGCACGATTCTGACCATCTCGAACGCGCTCATGTACGGCTATCTCGCCGGCGTCATGCCTCGCTCGGGAGGCGATTACGTCTACCTGAGCCGGGTGGTGCACCCGGGCGCCGGCTTCACAGCCAACTGGGGGTTCACGTGGTCGCAGTTCCTCGGTCTGGGGCTCTATGCGGCGTTCACGGTCAACTTCGGGATCGCCATCGCGCTCGCCACGGTCGGGAACGCGACGGGCAACGACCGCCTGGTGCGCTGGAGCGAGAGCGTCAGCGGCAAGTGGGCCACGTTCCTGATCGGCGCCGGGATCCTCGTCCTCGTTCTCGCCGTCCTCTCCCTGAACACGCGGGTGATCCGCAACATCTTCCTCATCGGCTTCATCCCGGCGATGATCGGGACCTTCGTCACGCTCGGCGTCCTCTTCACGACGAGCAAGGACGAGTTCGTCGCCAAGTTCAACTCCTTCATGGCCGAGCGGGCGGACGGGCAGACCTACCAGGGCATCATCGACTCGGCTCATCAGGGTGGGTTCTCGCCGGGCTCCGCCACCTTCGTCGGGGCGCTGCTCGCGATTCCGATCGGCTACTGGATCTACATCGGCTTCACCTACTCGGCGTACATCGGCGGCGAGGTGAAGCAGGCGGCGAAGACGCAGCCGCGGATGATCATGGCCACCCTCGGCTTCGCGTTCCTCGTCTACCTGCTCGTCTTCTGGCGCTACTACGACGTCGTCGGCAAGGATTTCACGAACTCCGTCGTCTACCTGAACAACAACACGGACAACGGGTCGGGAATCCCGGTCTCCCCGGTGCTGAACTTCTTCGCGGGGATCATGACCGACTCGACGTTCCTGAACGTGCTGATGGGGATCAGCTTCATCCTCTGGAACGGGCTGCTTCTCTTCGTCATCGCGATGATCTGCACGCGGAACATCTTCGCGTGGTCCTTCGACGGGGTGGCGCCGAGGCAACTCGCGACCGTCAGCGAGCGGACGCACGCGCCGTGGCCGGCGGCCATCCTCATCACCGCGATCGCGATCGTCCTGCTCGCGCTCTACGTCTTCACGAGCTTCTTCACCATCGTCGTCAACTACATCGTCATCTTCTCGATCGCCTTCTGGATGGCGAGCTTCGCGGCCATCCTG
>DASXRO010000114.1:0-5406 GCA_036506555.1 Gaiellaceae bacterium | reverse complement strand
GATACCCTATGGTCGGTTCGGGGTGTAGCGCAGCCTGGTAGCGCGCGCCGTTCGGGTCGGCGAGGTCCCCGGTTCAAATCCGGGCACCCCGATGATTTTTGAGACTATTCCGGCCGTGCGCCGGACGGGTCTTGGTCTCCTGGCGGCCGTCGCCCTCGCGCTCCTTCTGCCGAGCGCGGCGGCGGCCCATGCCGTCCCCGGAATCGACTATCGGTTCCCGCTCCCGGTCTGGCTCTACGGGCTCGCAGCCGGTCTCGCCGTCCTGCTCTCGGCGCCTGCCGCGACGTTCGCGCTCCAGGCCTCGGGCACGCGGACGAGCCGGGACCTCTACGGGCCCCTACGCAGGATGCGGCTCGGCTGGGTCGGAGTCGCGATCGCGTCGTTCCTGCTCGTCGACGTGGTGGCCGGAGGGCTCTTCGGGCCCAACGACTTCTTCGAGAACCCCGCCACGATCGTCATGTGGGTCGACTTCTGGGTCGGCCTGGGGATCGTCTCGGCGCTCCTCGGCAACGTCTGGGACTTCGTCAGCCCACTGAACGCGGCTGGACGGCTGCTCGACCGCATCCTCGCCGCCCGCGGCTCGGCCGCGATGCCGTACCCCAAGCGCCTCGGACTCTGGCCCGCGACGGCGCTCCTCCTCGTCTGGTCGTGGATGGAGCTCGTCTGGAAGCAGGGAAAGGAGCCGCGCGTCCTCGTCCTCATCCTGCTCGCGTACGTCGGCGTCCAGCTCGTCGCCATGGCGGCGTACGGAACCGAGATCTGGCTCGCCCGGGGGGAGCTCTTCACAGTCGTCGCCAGGACCTTCGCGCGCTTCGCGCCGCTCGAGCTCTACGTGCGCGAGCCCGCGGGGGAGTGCCGGACAGGCCTCTGCGTCGGCGCCGAGCCCCCAGGCTGCCCGGCGTGCTGGCTGGACGCGCCGCGAGAGGCGCGCGGGATCCGCTTACGACCGTACGGCGCGGGTGTCCGGCGTGAGGCGCCGCTGGGCCCAGGCGGCGGCACGTTCGTCCTCGCCCTGCTCGCCACGGTCGTCTACGACGGCTTCTCCCAGACGAATCAGTACGCGCGCTTCCAGGGCTACTTCCTCGACCGCTCGACCTGGCTCGCGACGCACGAGAAGCTGCTCGACACGTTGCTCATGGCCGGGATCGTCGCCGCCTTTGCGCTTGCCTTCCTCGCCGTGGTCACCATCGTCTCGCGCCTCGAGCGCGCTCCGCTCGCGGACGCAGCCCGCCGCTACGCGCCCACGCTCATCCCCATCGCGGCCGTGTATTTCGTCTCCCACTACTTCCTCTTCCTCATCTATGGAGGGCAGTTCACGTATGCAGCCGTGTTCGATCCCTTCGGCCGCGAGTGGGTGCCGGACGTGGAGTCCCCGTGGAAGGGCGTGCCCGGCGCGCTCGTCTGGTACCTGCAGGTCGGGCTGATCGTCTGGGGACACGTCGTGGCCGTTTTCGAGGCCCACCGCGTCTCGCTCCGGGTTCACGGTGCGCCGCGCCGTGCCGCCTTCGCCCAGTCGCCGCTTGTGCTCCTCATGGTCGGCTACACGTTCACCGGCCTCTGGGTGCTCGGGCAGGTGCTGGCCCCGCCTTGAGCCTGCTGCTCGCTCACGGCGACCTCATCCCGACCTCCGAGCTCGGCTCCGCATGGGAAACCCCGCCGGCGGTGCTCGCGGGCGCGGGCCTCTCGCTCGTCCTCTTCGGCCAAGCCTGGATTCGCCTCCGCCGGCGTGGACGGGCCGACCTGGCGGGGATCGACCGGGCCATGCTGTTCGTCGCGGGAGTTGCGCTCGGAACGCTTGCGCTCGTCTCGCCGCTCGATCCGATCGGCGAGGAGTACCTCCTCTCCGCGCACATGCTTGAGCACGTCCTCATCGGGGACGCGGCCGTCGCGCTTGCGATCGTGGCCATCCGGGGGCCGCTGACCTTCTTCCTGCTCCCGGGCTGGGTGCTCCGCCCGCTCGCTCGTGTCGGGCCGTTGCGCTCGTTTCTCCGTTTCCTCCTGCGCCCGAAGGTGAGCTTTGCCGTGTGGGCGGCGGTGATGGCCGGATGGCACTACCCGCCTGCGTACGACTACGTACTCGACCATCAGGTCGTGCACGACCTCCAGCACGTCACGTTCGTGATCGCCGGCGTGCTCGTCTGGACGCAGCTCGTCGATCCAGCCCGCCGCCGAGAGCTCCGGCGCGCGGGCCGGATCGCGCTCGCAGTGGCTCTCTTCGCCTGCGGGCAGATCCTCGCGGATGTCCTCGTCTTCTCGTTCGATCCGCTCTACCCGGCGTACGCCGCGCAGGACGAGCGCCTCCTCGGACTCTCGCCGCTCGCCGACCAGAGCCTCGCGGGGATCGTGATGATGGCCGAGCAGGCCGTGACGCTCGGGACCTGCGTTGCGCTCCTCATCGTCGCTTCCCACCGCGAGGTGGTCGCCCGTGAGGCGCGCGAGCAAGCTGCGCGAGCTGCGTGAGCGCCCCGCCCGCCTCGTCATTCACCTTCGAGCCGCTCTTCCTCGGGCTGGCGGTTGTCGCTGCCGTCTTCTACTGGGCCGCGGCTCGCCGCGATCCACCTGGATGGCGCGCGTCTCTCTTCGCGCTCGGTCTCGTTCTGATCGCGGGCGCGCTCAATTCGCCGCTCGAGACGATCAGCATTCATTACCTCCTGCTCATGCACCTGCTTCAGAACGTGATGATCGCGGACTGGGCCCCGCCCCTCCTCATCCTGGGCCTCACTCCGGCGATGCGAGCGGCGCTCGCCCGCCGCGGCGGGCCGGTGCTCGCGTGGCTGACGCAGCCGAAGATCGCCCTGTCGGTCTGGCTCGTCGGCTGGTACGTCATCCATCTGGCCGCGTTCTACGACTTCGCGCTTCGCAACCCCTGGATGCTCAACATCGAGCACGCGCTCCTGATCGGGATCGGCCTCCTCTTCTGGTGGCCGGTGCTCGCGGGCAAACCGCACGACGTCCCCGTGCCGTTGAAGATCGGCTACCTCGGAGTTGCGTTCGTCGGCTCAGCCTTCCTCGGGCTCGCCCTGACGTTCTCGTCGAGCCCCTTCTACGACTACTACGAGTCCGCTCCGCGCCTGTGGGGCCTCTCCGCCGAGAAGGACCAGAACTTCGGCGGGATCCTCATGAACGCGGAGCAGTCCATCGTCTTCCTCGTCGCCATCCTCTACTTCGTGCTGCGGCTCATCCCGGAGGAAGAGCACACCTCGAGGCAAGCATGAGGAGAGGCGGCGCGCGGGCCGTAGAGGACGCGAGGGCCCCGCCATAGCAGGGCCCTCGCGGTTGTACTCGGCGTAGTTCGGCTACTTGCGCAGGTTGAGCCCCGACGACGCCAGCGTCACGCGGTCGAGCAGGTAGCCGTTCATGAGATCGGTGAGATTTGCGCCAGTCATTGGCGCCTCGCGGAACAGCAGCTTGTCCACCGTCGGGACCTTGTTGCCCTGCGGTGTCTGCTCCGGGTCGTAGCGGTAGTAGTCCTCCCAGGTCGTCCCAGTCTTCACCAACTTGCTGTCGATGTAGATCTTGACCGTGTCATTGGCGGGGCCATCCTTAAACTCGATCGAGAACTGGATCAAATGGCGCGTCGCCCGATTGAGCGTCGCGATCTCGCTCGTCCGGAAGGTGGCCGTGGTGCCGACCGGACCCTTATCGACCACGTCGACAAAGAAGACGTGCACCCCATCCGCCTGATCCTCGAAGCGCAAAAAGCTCATCCGCGCACCGTCGCCCCGATCCGGGCTGACCGTCATCTTCAACGGCGTTGGGCACACCGGACACTGCTGGGTGGCCTGCGTTGTCCCGATCAAGAAGCTGGCAGCAAAGTGCGGCTGGCGGAGGCCGCCCGACAGCCCGGCGTTGTAGGCGCCGGTCTCGCCTGCTTCGTCCGCGAGACCTGGCGAGAACGTCTGGTCGCTGAAGCTGCCGCTCGTGACCGCGTCCGAGATCCGCAATGCCTGCGACCCGAACCCGTACCCGGCGGCGTCCGGGAAGATCGAGACGAGCGCCACCTCTACGTCATAGGGGCCAGTCTTCGACCAGCGGCCGTTCGGCAGCGAGCCCGAGCCCGGGAAGGCAGGTTGAAGATTGATGTCGCCAAGGACATAGCCCTGTGAGGACTCAAACGTGATCGGACCGATCGTGTCAGCCCGCGCCGCAACGGCCATCGCCCAGGCCAGCATCAGCACGGCAAATGTAGTGATTGATGCCCGCAGTAGTCTGGGGCGCAACCCATGCCTGTGCATGGTTTCTCCCTTCCATGAGAGTTGAGTTCCGATCGCGCCGCGGCACGCCGAAAGCCGCCGTCGTGGCGGGCTCCTTGTCATCACCCCCCGTGATCTCTGCCGTCCAGAGCCTGCCGCAGCGGTCGCTAGTTACCCCTGTCAGCGAAAGCGCCAAACGTCATTTACAAGTCCTTATGTCCGGTTCTACATCTCCCGGACGAGCGCTCGATGCACGATCGCGGTGCACTCGTCTTCGACGTAGTCGAGACCGGCCGACTCGGCGATCGCCCGCGCCTCCGGCGAGACGATGCCGAGCTGGAGCCACAATGCCTTCGCCCCGACGCCGACGGCCTCCTGCGCGACGGCCGAACATGCTTCTGAGCGGCGAAAAACGTCGACGATATCGATCGGCTCCTCGATGTCGGCGAGCGAGGCGACGCAGGGCACACCAAGCACCTCGGGCACGTGCGGCCGCACCGGGATAACGCGGTACCCGTTTTCGAGCAGGTAGCTCATGACGCCGTAACTCGGGCGCCAGGGTCTCGGCGAGGCGCCGACGAGCGCAATTGTGTGCGCTTCGGACAGGATCTCGGCCGGAGTTCGCGACACGACGGCAAGGCTATCCTTCGAGGCATGGCCGACCGTTTGCGCGTCGCGTGCGTCCAGTTGAACGCGACGCAATCGAAGGCGGAGAACATCGAGCGGGCCGAGCGCCTCGTCGCCCGGGCCGCCTCGGCGGGCGCGGATCTCGTCCTCATGCCCGAGAAATGGAACGGCATCGGGCCCGCCGACGTGGTGCGCTCGATCGCCGAGAGCCTCGACGACGGCGAGACCGTGGAGGCGATGAGCGGATGGGCCCGCGCGCACGGCATCACGCTCGTTGGGGGCTCGATCGTCGAGCAGCGTGAGAGTCGCGAGAAGCTCTCCAACACGTGTGTCGTCTTCGACCCGGAAGGCGAGGTCGCGGCCGTCTACCGGAAGATCCACATGTTCGACGTCGAGGTCGGCGGCCACGTCTACCGCGAGTCCGAGACCGAGGAACCCGGCGACGGGCCCGCGACAACCGAGGTCGAGGGCTGGAACCTGGGCCTCACGGTTTGCTACGACCTGCGCTTCCCCGAGCTCTACCGCATCCTCGCTCTCGAGGGCTGCGAGGCGGTCACGGTTCCCGCCGCCTTCACGCTCTACACCG
>DASXRO010000113.1:0-2081 GCA_036506555.1 Gaiellaceae bacterium | reverse complement strand
ACGGTGATGAGCCGCCCGTCGCCCGGGTCGAAGTAGAGGTGGCTCTCCGACTCGTTGTCGAGGTTCGGCTGCTCGAAGACGAAAGGCATGCCCAGCACGCCTTCCCAGAAGTCGATCGACGTCTGCCGGTCGGCGCCGACGATGGTGATGTGGTGCACGCCTTGGCTCTGGAGCTTCCGCATCAGCGCTCCACAAGTTTCGACTTGTAGTCACTCCGGCGCAAGGTCCCCCAGGGGACGAGCTCCACCCGCGCCTGCACGACGAGCGTCTCGCGGAGGCGCTCGCGGATCGCCTCGGCGAGGCCGTCGTCCGCGCTCGCGCCGCGCGCGAGCTCCACCGCCACGGGCAGCGGCGGATCCTGCTTGACACCCGGGGCCTGCGGCCTGACGACGATGTGGCCGCTCACCGCGGGAGCGAAGGCGCCCACGACTTCACGCACGGCCGACGGAAAGACGTTCACGCCCCGGACGATGAGCATGTCGTCCGTGCGTCCGACGCAACGGATGCGCGGCGCGGTGCGTCCGCAGGGGCAAGGGTTCGTCCGGACCTCGACGTGGTCGCGCGTGCGAAAGCGGAGGAGCGG
The DNA here is from genome assembly GCA_036506555.1 of Gaiellaceae bacterium. Lineage (GTDB taxonomy): Bacteria > Actinomycetota > Thermoleophilia > Gaiellales > Gaiellaceae > JAIBJP01. The sequence continues at coordinate 1,498 of DASXRO010000113.1, read as the reverse complement.
CGCAGCCCGGTGCCGCAGGTGCGTGAGCACGAGCTCGCCGCTCGCGCCGTCCTCGAGCGAGCGGGAGGCGCCCGTCTCCGGGTCGACGAGCTCGGCATGCACGAAGCCGCGCGCGCCGAGGTGCATTCCAGTCTGTTCCTCGCACTCGCCCCAGAGCGAGACGCCGATGTCGCCGATCCCCATCGCCTCGGTGACCCTCGCGCCCCAGCCGGCTTCGAGCTTCGCGCGGAACGCCGGCTCGCCGCCGCCGGGCTCTCCCGCGACGAGGACGCGCTCGACGCTCGACTGCGACAGGTCGACGCCGCGGTCCGCGGTCGCATCGATTAGGTAGGCAGCGTAGGAGGGCGTGAGCACGACGGCCTCCGGCCTGAGCAGCTCGACGGCCTTGAGGAGTCGCTCCGTGTTCCCCGTTCCGACGGGAATGTGACAGAGGCCGATGCGGTCGAAGGCGGCGAGTGCGGCGCCGGCGACGAAGGGGCCCGCGCTGTAGGTGGAGACGATCCGCTGGCCGGCTCGCACGCCCGAGGCCGCGTAGCTCCGCGACGAGCCGGTCACCCAGTTCTCGAGATCGCTGGCCGTCAAGGGGATGTAGCTGGGCGTCCCGGTGGTGCCGCTCGTCGAGTAGATCCGCACGATCTCGTCTGGTGAGGCGCACAGATGCGCGCCGAAGGGGTTCTCCGGCGAGACGGTCGCCCGGAGCTCGTTCTTCTCGGTCAGGGGGAGCGCGGAGATCTCAGCCAGCCCGTGCGGGTCGAAGCCCGCCAGCTTCTCGCGATAGAACGGCGAGCGCTCGAGGAGGTAAGCGAGCTGCTCGCGGTAGCTCTCGTCGTCGAGAGCGAGCTGCTCGGACCAGGGCAGCCGCTCGGCGTCAGTCATTCTGGTACTCGATTGCCTCCTCCGCCTTCCCGGCCAGGAGGAAGCCGAGCGGGTTCTCCTGCTCCTCCGCCAGATGGGCGAGGAGGCCGGCCGTGCGCGCGAGGATCGGAAGGGCCTGCACTGCCGCAGCGGGGAAGTCCAGGTCGAGCATGACCGCGGCGATCGGCATCGAGACGTTCATCGGGAGCGGCTTCCCCCACACCTCGGCCACGGCGTCGCGCAGCGCCCGCGCGCGTGCTACCGCAGGGCCGGAGATACCGCGCTTGTCCGCGAGCTCGAGGATCCGCTCCGCGCGTGGATCGACCGGCCTGTGCACCGGGTGGCCGAAGCCCGGCATCTTCTCGCCGGCGGCGTGGAGACGGCGCGCGGTATCGAGCGGCTTCTCGTCGGACTCGAGCAGGCGAGCGCACTCGGCCGCCGTGCCGACGACGACCGGCCCGACGCCGAGGATGCCCGCTGCGACCGCGCCCTGGAGCGCTTCGGGATCGGCCGCGAGCGTCATCCGCGCCGCGACGTTGGTGGGCATCATCCCGTGCTCGGCCAGCGCGACGAGCAGAACATCGAGGAAGAAGCGTTGCTCCTCGGTCGGCTCGCGGCCGGTGAGCAGGAGGTGGAAGTACTC
>DASXRO010000112.1:0-18156 GCA_036506555.1 Gaiellaceae bacterium | reverse complement strand
TGTCCACTGAGCTACAGGCGCGCGCTCGGGCGCAACGTAGCACCCGGGCTACACTTCGCCTTGCGCGGTGGCCGTAGCTCAGTTGGTAGAGCCCCGGGTTGTGGTCCCGGAAGTCGCGGGTTCGAGTCCCGTCGGCCACCCCTAATCCCTCGAACGCACCAGCCCTCTGCCTGCCCGGCGCACCTCGAGCGCTTTCGCGACATCCGTCGCCGATAGCAGGCCGACGAAGCGATCGCCGTCGACGACGAGCGCGCGGCTCAGATCGCTTTCGGCCAGCTCGGCGGCCGCGTCGATGAGCTCGTCGTCGGTGGAGACGACCGGCACTTTGTCGGCGGGAACCATGCAGTCGCGCACGGTGCGCTGCTCCCATTCGTTGCGCGGCACCTCCGCGACGCGGCGGAAGGGGAGGAGCCCGAGCGCGTGGCCGTTGTCCGTGACGGGATACGTCGTGTGCTTTGCCTGCCAGACGATCCCGTCCATGAACTCGCCGATCGTGAGGTCGGGCCCCGCAGTCACCGGGTCGCGCACGACGAGGTCGCCGACGCGGAGGCCCCGCAGCGCCTGCCTGGTGAGCAGGTAGCGGTCCTCGGCGCCCGCCGCCGTGAGGAGGAACCAGCCTATGAACGCGAGCCAGGCCCCCGAGAAGGCCCCTTGGAAGATGAGCAGTCCGATTCCGCCTGCGATGAAGAGGTAGCCGAAGCCGCGGCCGATGACGGCGGAAAGGTGAGTCGCCCAGGCGAAATCGCCCTTCGCGGCCCACAGGATCGACCGCAGGACGCGGCCGCCGTCGAGCGGTAGTGCGGGGAGGAGGTTGAAGACGAGGAGCGTGAGGTTGATGTAGCCGAGCCAGAAGACGACTCCGTCGACCGCCGCGGGCAGGCTCAAGGCCCTGCCCACGACCGCGAAAGCGAGCCCCAGGAAGAGCGAGACGAGCGGGCCGGCGATCGCGATTCGAAACTCCGCCCCCGCGCTCGGGAACATGCCTTTGAACTTGGCGACGCCTCCGAAGAGCCAGAGCGTGATGCCGTCGATCTCCATCCCCTCGCGCCGCGCGACGACGGCGTGGCCGAACTCGTGAGCCAGGAGCGAGCCGAAGAAGAGGACGGCCGCGACCAGCGCCATCCCGACATAGGTCCCGTCGGACAGGCCCTCGTTGGTGGACGGGAAGATGCCCGTCGCCAGCGTCCAGACGATGAGCGCGAAGACGACGAGCCAGCTCCAGTTGACGCCGAAGCGGATGCCGGCGATGCGGCCGATCGTGAAGCTGTCGCGCACGGCTCTAGCGCGGCTTGCGCGCCTGGCGGACGGCAGCGCCGATCCGTTTGGCGACCACGGGGCCGTGCTTGCGCGCTTGTTTGCCCGCGTTCGCGACCAGCTTCTTCCGCTGTGCGGGAGGAATGCGCTGCCAGCCCCGGCGGGCCTTGTAGGCAAGCGTTAGAAGCCTCCAGGTAGCCACGTCCCGATCCTATCCCCTCTCCGGTTTCTGTAACGGCCGCGCGCCGGCGGATGTTCCGCCTAACGCTAACGCGCTAGGTGCAGAGCGAGCCGCGCTCGTACAGGACGTTGAGATCGGCCCGCCTCAGCGAGACCGCCGCGCCGGTCGTCGAGCGCCACTGCACCTGCAGCGTGTGCTTGTCGTCCGCCTCGAAGGTGCCGACGCTCGTCACGAACGTGTAGGAGAACGATTCGATGCCGCTCGGCGCAAACTCGGCCGGGCCGGGCTGAATCACGTTGCCCTGTTCGCCGAGGATCCGGAAGCGGGCGCGGCCCCCGCTCAGATTGACGCTGAGCGTCGCGCTCACCTCGTTGATCGCGCAGATGCCGACGCTCAGAGGGGACAGGTTGTGCCAGGTCGTGCTCGTGGTGGTGATCGCGGTGTTCCGGAACTTCGCGCGCTGGGCGTCCAGGTTGCCCGAGTAGACGCCGCTCGTCACCGCGACCGCGGCCCACACGGCGACCGGGACCGCGATCGCGGCCGCGAGCGCCAGGAGGACGACCCATTTCCTCCGCATGCGGCTGACTATTCCACTTCGTCCCGAGCCGTTCAAGGAGTGGGCGGTGTGCGCGCGATGAACATCCGCTCCACGTAGACGACCGTGACGAGCACCGCGGCGAGCCCGGCCCCGACGGCGACCGGCGGGAGTGCGGGCTCGGCAGCCAGGAAGACGCCGATGAGCGCCACGGCGGCGAGCTTGAGCGCGACTCCCAGCCAGTGCGGCCCGCCGATCGTCACGGTCCGGGTGAGGATCAGCGAGAGGAGGAACAGGATCGCGCCACCGAGGAGCGCGACGCTCGGACCGGCGCCGAGGTGGTCCTCACCCGCGCGCTCGATCAAGAGGCGCAGCCCGGCGCCGAGGGCTGCAAGCCCCATGAGCAAGGGGATGTGGGCGTAGGAGTAGATGACGACGTCGAGCGTTGATCCGCGGAGTGAGATGCCGGCCTGCCGGTCGAAGTAAAGCCACCACACCGCGGCAACGCCCGTGAAGCCGACGACCGCCGCGAGCGCCGACTCGAAGCGCCAGTCTGCGCCGGACGTCTCGACGGCGACCGCGACCACCGACTCGCCCAGCACGATCAGGGTGAAGAGCGCCCACCGCTCAGGAAGATGACTGGCGCTCGTGGGGATGCGACGGTGCAGGCGGGTGGAGAGGGGCGGCAGGCTCAGCTCGAGCGTGAGGGCGATTCCCCAGACGATGTACCGCGCCGGTGTGTCGAAGGCGAGCGACAGGAGCCAGATGGCCACGCCGGCGCTGTAGCCGCCTCCGTAGAAGCGGATCAGCGGCCGCGCCTCCGGCACCGCGCGCCAGGCGCGCCAGTAGAGCCCGAGCATGAGGGCGCGCAGGACGACGTAGGCCACTACGAACCCGGCGGTGTGCACGCCGCGCGCGACGTCGTCGATCAGGACCGCCATCGATGCGATGGCGAGCGTGGCCACGAAGTACGTCGCACGGAACACGAGATCGTCCGTGTCGAAACGGGTCGCATAGGCCATGTAGCCCTGCCAGGCAACGTAGACCGGGATGAAAAGCCCCGTGAAGCGAAGGAACCCGCCCACCGAATGGTCGGCGACGAGCACGCCGGACAGCTGCGTGACGGCAACGACGAAGACGAGGTCGAAGAAGAGCTCGAGCCAGCTCGCATGGCGGTGCTCGGGCTCCTCTCCGGCGGTGAGGAGCCGCGGCGGCGCAATCCAGCGCTCCGCGCGGGCGGTCGTTGCCCCGTCGCCGACTCTGATGCTCATTCCCGAGCTCGCTATTCCGCAGCAGCCCCGGCGGGGTCGGGCACTGACGCAGCCACGATCTCGACCTCGACTCCGTGGACAGCGGTGCTCTCACCCATGTCCGATTTCTCGCCCGGGTTGAGGAAGTTCACGTTCGCCGCGCCCTGCTCGAGCTTCGGCCAGCGGCCCTTGTGCGAAAGCACCACCCCTTTGAGAACGTCTTCCGACAGTACGACGCGAGCGCGCATCCGGCCCGTCGCGTTCACGAGCTCGACCTCCTCGCCGGCGGCGAGGCCCCGCGCTTCGGCATCGGCAGGGTGCAACGCGACCTCGGCCCTGCCGATGCGCTTCGCGATCTTCCGGTCGTTGGCGAACGAGTCGTTCAGGAGCCAGGACGACGCGGGCGAAAGAAGACGGAGCCTTCGGTCGGCGGGACGCGCGTCGAAGAGCGGGAGGGGCGTGCGCGGAAAGCCGTCTTCCTCCGCTCGCGCCGAGGCGAGCTCGATCTTGCCGCTCGGCGTCGGGAACCTCAGGTCTGCGAACTGGACCACCGGTTCCGGGAACACGTCGACCGTCCCGGCCGAGGCGAGCGCAGCAAAGTCACCGACGCCGCGAATGCTCGCAAGCACGTGCGCAATCACCTCTTCGTCGCTTTCCTGCAGCTCCGGCTCCTCGAAGCCCATCGCCGAAGCCAAGCGGCGGAAGATCTCCGTGTTCGGCAACGCCTCGCCCGGCGGCTCCTCGACCTTCACCTGCGCGGAGAGGGTGAGGTGGAAGTACGAAGCGACGAGGTCGTTCGACTCGAGGAAGCTCGCCGCGGGCAGGACGTAATCCGCGTAGTCGGTGGTGTCGGTCGGGAAGAGATCGGCGACGACGAGGAGCAGATCCTCGCGCGCAAGCGACGCGCGCAGGCGCTCCTGCTGCGGATTCGACGCCGCGATGTTGATGTTCCAGCAAAAGAGTGCGTTCGACCGCTCCGGGTCACCGAGCACCTGCGCGAGGTCCATCTGGCTGACAGGAGCAGGGGGCGTCTCGCGCGCCAGGTGGGTGCCGGCGACGTAGTCCTCGTCCACGCCGCGCGTCTCGGTGCCGTTGAGGTAGAGGAAGCCGCTGCCACGCTTGCCGACGTTTCCGGTCACCGCTGGAAGCAGGGCGCACGCGCGGATGACGTTTCCGCCGGTCCGCTGCCGCTGGAACCCCTGGCCGAGCCAGAGGAGCGAGGGGCCGCGGGCGTAGATCTGCGCGGCCTCGACGATGGCGCCGGCGGGGACGCCGGTGATCTGCTCGCCCCACTCGGGCGTGCACGGGCCGAGGAGTGGCTCGAACTCCTCCCACCCGACGGTGTGCTCGGAGACGAAGGCCTGGTCGACGAGGCCTTCGCGCCGGATCGTGTGGAGCATTGCGAACGCGAGCGCCGCGTCACTCCCCGGGAAGGGCTGCAGGTGGAGGTCGGCGGCCGCGGCGGTTGGGGTGCGGATCGGATCGACGACGATCACGGTCCCCGGCGCCTCAGGCAGCCAGTGGTCGTGCTGGTGCGGGGCCGAAGCGGAGGGGTTCGCGCCCCAGACGAGGATGCTGTCCGAGTCCGCGGCTGTCCGCGGGTCGAATCCGACGAGCGACGTTCCCCAGACGTACTCGAGCGCGACGTGACCCGCCTTGTTGCAGATCGAGTCCGGGTCGACCTCGGTCGCGCCCAGGCGGTTGAAGAAGCGGAGCGGGAACAAGTAGCCGAGCAGGGCGAAGGTACCCGTGTAGTGAGCGTTGAAGATCGTCTCCGGAGAGAAGGCGCACAGCCGGGCGGCGATCTCGTTGATCGCGGTCTCCCACGAAACGGGCTCGAAGGCACCCTCACCCTTCGCGCCGACGCGCCGCAGGGGCCGGGTGAGTCGCGCGGCGTGGTCCCGCCAGGCGCCGTTGTAACCGATGGAGCACTTGCGGCAGAGCCGGCCGCGCGCGACGGGGTGGTCGGGGTCGCCGCGCACGTGTACGACGGCGCCGTCGCGTTTGAGGACGACGATCCCGCACGCGTCGTAGCAGTCGCGTGGGCAGGTCGTGCGGACGATCTCGCCCGCGGCTGTCACCGAGCTCCCTCCGCAGCCGATACGTGCCGCAGGTTGTCTCCGACGGACGTGTCGAGCCAGCGCGCGAACAGCGTCCGCGCCTGCGCCTCCATCCCGGCACGGTGCTGATCGAAGTCCGCGAGGAGGCGCGTCAGCGCGCCCGCGCCTCGCGTCTGCTCGAGGGCGTCGGCGTAGGCGGGGACGCGTGCCCATTCGGCCGCCATCGAGGCCGAGACTTCGAGATGGAACTGCACCCCGTAGGCCGAGCCGACCCGGAAGGCTTGATTCGGGTAAGCCGGCGAGCGAATGAGGAGCACGGCGTCCTCGGGGAGATCGAACGTGTCGCCGTGCCACTGGAGCGTCGCGAACTCGCGCGGCAGCACGGAGAAGACCGGGTCGGCTCGTCCCTCGTCGGTCAGCGAGACCGGCAGAACGCCTACCTCGGGCGCAGGCCCCGGATAGACGCGGGCGCCGAGGCTGGCGGCGAGAAGCTGCGCGCCGAGACACACGCCCAAGTACGGGATCCCGGCTCCCACGGCGTCGCGAATAGCGGCCTTCTCCTCGGCGAGCCAGGGGAGCTGGGCGTCGTCGTTGGCGCTCATCGGCCCGCCCATGGCCACGATCAGGTCGTACTGACGCCAGTCGGGAAGCGCCTCACCCTCGTCGAGCTCCACACGGTCGACGGTGATCTGCCGCTCGTGGAGGACGTCCTCATAGGAACCCGGCGGCTCGCACGCGATGTGCTGGAGCACGAGGCAGCGCACGTTCCGATTCTCGCACGGCGGATCCAGAAAGTGGCCCCGTGAGGATTGAGGAGTTGTTTTTCGAAGCGGAGCACCCTAACGTTGCGCCTTCAAGCGGCTCGGGCCGACCCAGTTCTGTGGCGAGGAGGATGAACTTGAAAAGACTCGTGTTTGGATCAAACGGAAGCGGAGCGCGCTGGCGGCTTGTCGCCACGCTCTCCGTCCTAGCGCTCGCCGCGGTCGCGGCTGGGTGCGGAGGCGGCGGAGGCTCAACCTCCGCAGGGGGGACCGGCACGGCCGCAGCCGGCGCTTGCGACAAGCCCATTTGGGTCCTCCTTCCCGACAGCGCAAGCTCGCCGAGATGGGAGACCGACGATCGTCCCTACTTCGACAAGGCTTTCACCGCCGCCGGAGTCGAGCACAAGATCGTCAACGCGGAAAATGACGCCGCCACGCAGCAGTCGCAGGCCGAGCAGGCGATCGCGGCCGGCGCCGGCGTGATCGTGCTCGTCAGCCTTGACACCGGTTCGGGCGGCGCGATCATCGACTCGGCGAAGGGGGCCGGCGTCCAGGTGATCGAGTACGACCGCTTCAACACCGGAAGCTCCGGTGGAGCGGCGTACGTGAGCTTCGACAACGTCAAGGTCGGTGCAACGATGGCCGAGGTTCTGGAGCCGGCAATCGACGCGCTCGGCAAGAGTCCGGCCAACGTCGTCGAGCTGAACGGCGGCGAAGAGGACAACAACGCGTTCCTCTTCAAGGATGGCTACGACGCGACTGTCCAGAAGCATGTCTCGGATGGAAGCTGGAAGCTCGTCGCCGACCAGTTCGTCCCCGGCTGGGGAGCGAACGGCGAAGGACAGACGATCATGGAGCAGATCCTGACCAAGGCCAACAACAAGGTCGACGCCGTGTTCGCGGCCAACGACAACCTCGCGCAGCAGGCGATCAACGCCCTCGAAGGCGCAGGTATCGGCCCTGTTCCACTGAGCGGTCAGGACGCATCCGCGGCAGGGATTCAGAACATCCTGCTCGGCAAGCAGACGATGACCGTCTACAAGCCGATCCAGGCCGAGGCCGATGTCGCGTCCAAGGCCGCGCTGGCGCTGTGCGCCGGCAAGGACCCGTCCGCGGTCGAGTCGGAATTCGACTTCCAGACCATCGGCATCAAGGCAGCCGACGGCAAGCCGGCCGAGTCTCCTACGGGAGACGGCATCGTGCCGTACCTCGCCCTCACGCCGATCGGCGTGACCGTCGACAACATCGCGGACACCGTGATCAAGGACAAGTTCCGGACGATCGCGGAGGTCTGTACTGGCGACACCCTCAATACGGACTTCTGCAAGGAAAACAGCTAACTACGAGAACGGGAACGGCGGGGACGCCCCATGCGTCCCCGCCGTCCACCTAGACCATGGCCACGCCCGACACTCCGCTCCTCGAGCTCAGGGGGGTCTCGAAGGCCTTCGGCGCCGTCCAGGCGCTCTACCGGGTCGATTTCGAGGTTCGCCGTGGCGAGGTCATGGCTCTGGTCGGCGACAACGGGGCGGGGAAGTCGACGCTGGTCAAGAGCGTCGTCGGGATCTACCCCTTCGACGAGGGCGAGGTGCTCTACGACGGCAAGCGAGTCGACGTCCACGGCCCTCGCGACGCGGCCAAGCTCGGCATCGAGGTCGTCTACCAGGACCTGGCCCTCGCGGACAACCTCGACGTGGTGGCCAATATGTTCTTGGGTCGGGAGCGGGCTCGCGCCGGGTTCGTGCTCGACGAATCGAGCATGGAGCGGTCCGCTCGTGAGACCCTGGACAGCCTCTCGGTCACCACGCTGAGATCGGTTCGGCAGACCGTCGCGGGCCTGTCAGGAGGCCAGCGGCAGGCCGTCGCGGTGGCGAAGTCGGTCATGTGGGACTCGAGGCTCGTCATCCTCGACGAGCCGACTGCGGCTCTTGGCGTGGCGCAAACCCGCCAGGTCCTCGATCTCGTACGCCGCTTGGCCGAACAGAACCTGGCCGTCGTGATGATCACTCACAACCTCCACGACGTTTTCGAGTCGGCCGACCGGATCACCGTTCTTCGACTGGGACAGCGCGTGGCGCAGCTCGAGCGCTCCCAGACGACTCAACAGGAGGTCGTGCAGGCCATCACCGCTGGCACTCTTCAGCACGTCCCCGGAATGGAAAACGCCGGGATGGCCGAGGTATGACAACCGAGCCACCGATCGACGCCGACCCGGGCCTGGATCCCACTGCCGCGCGGGTGGCTCCGGTCGCCACCGACGCGCTCGCGGACGACGTCTCGAGCGCGAGCCTCTCCGGCTACGCGCGTCTCTGGTGGCAGGGAATCCGCGCGGGTGAGCTGGGATCCCTACCGATCATCCTCGGGCTGGGCGCCATCGTGCTGGTCTTCGGTCTGCTCAACGACACGTTCCTCACGGAGCGCAACTTCACGAACCTCCTGCTGCAGATGTCTGCGATCGCGACGATCGCGATCGGCGTCGTGTTCGTCCTCCTGATCGGCGAGATCGACCTCTCCGTGGCTTTCGTGAGCGCGGTCGGAGGCGTCGTGATGACGCTCCTCCTGCGGCCGGACGATCCTGGATGGCCGTGGTGGGCCGCCATCGCCTTTGCGCTGGCGTGTACGACGGCGATCGGTTTCGTCCAGGCGCTCGTCATCACGAAGGCTGGCGTGCCGTCCTTCGTCGTCACGCTCGCCGGACTGCTCATCTGGTCGGGCGTCGTTCTCATCCTCACGACCAAGGCCTCGTCGGTCGGGACGATCAGGATCCAGGACGAGACGGCCAACGGAATCGCCAACGACTTTCTGAGCAAGACTGCGGGCTGGGTGGTCGCCGGCCTGGTCGTCCTGGGCTATGCGCTCTCCGAACTCCAGAGCGCGCGAAGCCGGCGGGCGGGTGGGCTGTATGCGAAGCCGATCGTCGTGATGGCGATGCAGGCGGTCGGGCTCGCGGTCGTCACTTTTGGCGCGGTCTGGTACCTCAACAAGGACCGGGGCGTGCCCGAAGCGACCGTGATCCTGCTCGCTCTGCTCGTCTTCTGGTCGTTCATTGCCTCGCGGACACGCTTCGGAAGACACGTCTACGCAGTTGGAGGTAGCGCCGAAGCCTCGCGCCGCGCCGGGATCAACGTCGACCGAGTCCGAATCGCGGTGTTCATGATCAGCGGCTTCATGGCGGGCGTGGGCGGGATCATGCTGGCGTCGCGGCTCCGCTCGGTTGCGACCAACACGGGCGGCGGCAACCTGCTTCTGCTCGTCATCGCGTCGGCGGTGATCGGCGGCACGAGCCTGTTCGGCGGCGTCGGTCGTGTTGTCACGGCCCTCCTCGGCGCGCTGGTCATCGCGTCGATTCAGAACGGGATGGACCTCCTCGGCCTGGCGTCGGGAACCAAGTTCGTCATCACCGGCCTGGTCCTCCTCGCCGCCGTGCTCGTGGACGCATACGCAAAACGCCGCCGGGCGGCTCGCGGCGTCCTCTGAGCACGCGGGGTAGGGCGGGGGCGTGCGAGCAGCGAACCTGATAGGAGCCTCCGCCGTCCTCCTAGCTGTGGTCGTCGCCGCGGGCTGCATGCTCGGCTCGGACTCTCAGACGAGCGCCTTTCGCTTCTCGCCGGGGAAGCCGCATCCGCTCGAGTTGACCGACGTCGCTCAGGCCGTCGGGCTGAACTTCCGCCAGGGAGTCTTTCGCTGGGGGGCCTCGCCGGATCCGTCGAGCATGATGGGGAGCGGTATCTGCTGGCTGGACTACGACGAGGACGGCTGGCTCGACCTCTTCGTCGTGAACTCGTACACCGAGCGCGAGGTGAGCCGCTGGAAGAACGCCGGGGGCCTGCCGCGGACGGCCCTCTTCCACAACGTGGAAGGGAAGTTCGCCGACGTCAGCGCTGCTTCTGGAGCCAACCTGGCCGTTCGCGGGAATGGGTGCGTGGCCGCCGACCTCGACCTCGACGGGCACACGGACCTCTATGTCACGAGCGCGCGCGAGAGCGTGCTCCTCTGGAACAACGGCGACGGGACGTTTACGGAGGGCGCACGGGCTGCAGGAGTCGCCGTCTACGGCTGGCACTCCGGAGCCGCAGTCGGGGACGTGAATCGCGACGGCCGTCCCGACCTGGTCGTGGCCGGCTACACGGATCTGAACGCCCCTCGTCCCGAGGCCACCCAGGGCTTTCCCCAGACCTTCCTCGGCGTTCGCGACCTCCTATTCCTGAACGAGGGACGTACGAGCGGCGGGCACGCGCGGTTCCGCGAAGTCGGCAGGAAAGCAGGCCTGGAAGTTGCGAACTTCGAGCACGGACTGGGCGTTCTGCTCTCCGACTTCGAGCGTGACGGCGACCTGGACGTGTACGTCGCCAACGACGCAGATCCCAACCGGTTGTACGAGAACGTCGCGTGGCCGGGGGGAGCCGAGGCGGACCCGGCCGGCCTGGGGTTCCGCTTCGAGGAGCGCGCCGGCGCGGCCGGAGTGGCCGACCCGAACGCGGGCATGGGGATCGCAGGCGGAGACTATGACGGCGACGGCCGGACTGACCTTTTCGTGACCAACGCGCGAGAGCAGGTACACGCTGTCTTCCGGAGCAAGCCCCCGGACGAGAACGATCCGTCCTACGACGACGTGCGGACGGACCTCGGGGTCGATCTCGGCGGGTCGACCGGCTGGGGAGTCTCCTGGGCCGATCTCGACCTCGACACGGACCTCGACCTCCTCTTCGTCAACGGCCACGTGCCCATAACGAACCTCGCCGGAGACAGGGAGCTGGTTCGGGCCTTCGGGAACCTGACCGCCCAGGGAATGGCCGGTCGCTTCGAGGACCTCGGGGCCCAGACAGGCCTAGACAAGGTCGGGCCCCTTCTCGCCCGCGGGAGCGCGGCGGCCGACTACGACAACGACGGAGACCTCGACGTCGCCATCAGCACGGTGGGCGGGCGCCTGGTCTTGCTTCGGAACGCACACGCCGGTGGCACCTGGCTCGAGGTGAACCTCGTCGGGTTCCACCCGGGCGCGGAGGTAACGGCGGTCCTGTCAGACGGTCGGAGGCTACGTCGTGAGGTGCATGCGGGGAGCAGCTATCTCTCGTCCGAGGATCCACGCGTCCACTTCGGGCTGGGAGGAGCCACCAAGGTGCGCGCGCTGGTCGTGCGCTGGCCGAGCGGCGAAGAGACGCGCCTGACCGACGTCGCCGCGAACCAGCTCGTCGACGTGAAGGCCCCATCGTGATCCGCGCGACTTCCCTGGCTTTCGTGGCCGCGGCCGCGGCCGTCGCGCTCACGGGCTGCTTCGGCTCGGAGCAGTCGTATGTGCTGAAGGATTGCCGGCGCGGTGACCTCGAGGGCCATTCGGTCGCCCGGGTCTGGGACGAAGCGCTTCTCGACGCGATCCGGCGCGACACCCCCGCGCCGACCGTGCACGCGCGGAACCTCTTCCATACCTCCGCTGCGATGTGGGACGCATGGGCCGCCTACGACCCCGAGGCCAAGGGCTACTTCGTGGACGAGAAGCTCGAGTCCGACGACGTTCAGGCGGCGCGGGAGGCGGCGATCAGCTACGCGGCCTACCGCATACTCCTCAGCCGGTACTCAATCGCGTCGGGGCTGCAGGAGACCTTCGACGAGCTGACGTCGACCATGGCCTCGCTCTGCTACCGAATCGACTACACGACGACGGTGGGCGACTCTCCGGCCGCGCTCGGGAACCGCATCGCGGCGAAGGTGATCGCTTACGGGCGGAGCGACGGAGCTCACGAGGCGTTGCGCTACCTCGACCCCGCGTTCAAACCGGCGAACGCGCCGCTCGTGGTCGCGGAGCCCGGGACGGAGATGCGCGACCCGAACGCCTGGCAGCCGCTGGCCCTCGCCAAGATCGTGGCGCAGAACGGTGTCCCGGTCCCGGGGAAGGTGCAGACCTTCATCGGCGCGCACTGGGGGTACGTCGCCGGTTTTGCGTTGCCGAGGTCTCCGAAGGGGCTCCCCCTCGACCCGGGCCCGGTACCCAGGCTCGCGGATCCCGTGTCCGACGCGGAATTCAAGGCCACGGCGATCGCCGTCATCCGCTACAGCAGCCGCCTCGAACCGGACGACGGCGCGAAGCTCGACATCGGGCCAGGCGTCCTGGGCGGCAACACGCTCGGGACGGACGACGGTCACGGGCACGACGTCAACCCCGACTCCGGCCAGGCCTATGCGCCGGACGTCGTTCGGCGGGGGGATTTCGAGCGCGCGCTCGCCGAGTACTGGGCCGACGGACCGAAATCGGAGACGCCGCCCGGCCACTGGAACGTCATCGCCAACTACGTGTCCGATTCCCCCGGGCTCGAGCTGCGGATCGGCGGTCAGGGGCCAGAGGTCGACCGGCTCGAGTGGGACGTCAAGCTCTACTTCGCGCTCAACGGGGCCGTCCACGACGCCGCTGTAGCCGCCTGGGGCGCGAAGGGCTATTACGACTCCTCGCGGCCCATCTCGATGATCCGTTACATGGGCGGTAAGGGTCAGTCGAGCGATCCGAACAGCCCGGCCTACGATCCGGACGGGCTTCCGCTCGTTCCGGGCCTCGTCGAGGTGATCACTCGGGCGTCGAGCGCCCCAGGCGAACGTCATGCGAAGCTGGCCGGCCACGTGGGCGAGATCGCGATCCGCGCCTGGTCCGGCCCTCCAGAAGAACCGGCCGGCAAGCCCAGAGGGGTGCACTGGATCCGCGCGGTCGAGTGGGTGCCCTACCAGCTGCCGACGTTCGTCACGCCGGCGTTTCCCGGCTACATCTCGGGCCACAGCACCTTCAGCCGCGCAGCGGCCGAGGTGCTCACCGGCTTCACGGGCAGCTCGTATTTCCCCGGCGGCCTCTACGAGTGGAAGGTACCCGCAGGGTCGCTGCGGGTCGAGGAAGGGCCCAGCGAGGATCTCGCCCTGCAGTGGGCCACGTACTTCGACGCCGCGGACGCCGCCGGTATCTCACGTCTCTACATGGGCATCCATGTCTCCCCGGACGACTTTGGCGGCCGGAAGATCGGGTCGCAGTGCGGCAAAGCCGCCTGGAGCCTGGCTCAGCGTTACTTCGACGGGAAGCTGTCCTGATGGCCGCAGACTCGATCGGAGTCGGGATGCTCGGGTATGCCTTCATGGGTAAGGCGCACTCGCGTGCCTTCCACGACGTGCGGCTGCTCGACCCCCCGCTTGTGCCCGACCTGGTTTCCATCTCGGGGCGAAATCGGGAGCGCGTGGAGCAGGCGCGGGCGCGTTACGGGTGGACAGAGGCGGTCACTGACTGGCGCGAGCAGGTGGGCGACGCGCGCATCGAGCTCTTCGACAACGGCGGCCCCAACAACCTGCACGCGGAGCCGACGATCGAAGCGGTCCAAAATGGGAAGCACGTCCTCTGCGAGAAGCCGCTGGGACGGAACGCCGAGGAGGCGCACGCGATGTGGCGTGCGGCCGAAGACGCGGGCGTCGTCCACATGTGTGGCTTCAACTACCGCTTCGTTCCGGCGATCCGCGCTGCGCGCGAGCTGCTCGAGTCGGGCGCACTCGGTGAGATCGTCCATTTCCGCGCCCGCTATCTCCAGTCCTGGGGCTGGGATGCCCCCACCGACGTCTGGCGCTTCGACCGCGCCCAGGCCGGCACCGGCGCGCTCGGCGACCTCGGCGCCCATATCGTCGACCTGGCCCGCTACCTCTGCGGCGAGGTGGCCGCCGTCTCGGCGAGCGTGCGCTCGTACGTGGAGGGGCACGAGGTGGACGACGCATTCGTGGCGACGGTCGAGTTCGAGAACGGCGCGATCGGCACGCTCGAGTCCTCCAGGCTCGCGCTCGGGAGGGTGAACCAGAACACCTTCGAGCTGAACGGCTCGCGCGGCTCGATCGCCTTCGACCTCGAGCGCTTCGACGAGCTCTCCGTGTCGGACGGCGACGCCTACCGCAGCGAGCGCGTCACAGGGGACTGGTGGCCGCCCGGGCACGGGCTTGGTTGGGGGGACACGTTCACGCTCGAGGTCCAGCTCCTGCTCGGGGCGATTGCCGGCCGGGTCTCCGTCGCGCCCCACGGCGCGACCTTCGAGGATGGTTACCGGGCTGCGGAGGTCTGTGACGCGATCCTCCGATCCGGAGAGAGCGGGAGGAAAGAGGTGGTCGAGTACCGATGAAGACCAGCCTGGGGATCTGGGCGTTCGGCCCGATGGTCACCCGGTTCGTGCCCGGCGGCTATCAGCCGCAGCGGGCCGGCGAATCGACCGCGGAGCGAGTGCGCAGAGCAGTGGCCGGGCTTGGGGATCTCATCGACGGCTACGAGTTCCACTACCCGCAGGAGTTGAGCCCGGACAACCTCGAGGAGGTGCGCGAGGCGCTCGGCGACCGCGACATCTACTGCATCGCCTCGGGCCTCCACCTCGACCCCCTGTTCGGCCGTGGGGGACTCACGTCTCCCGATCCGGCCACCCGGGAGGAGGCGCGGCGGAGAACTGTCGCGGCGGCCGACTTCGCCGGCTCCCTCGGCGCACATTTCATCGTCTGGCCGGGGATCGAGGGCTACAACTACCCGTTCCAGACGCCCTACGGGGAGAGCTGGGGCTGGCTGCTCGAAGGCGTCGAGCAGGCCGCCGAGCGCTGCCGCGAGCACGGCGTCCTGCTCTTCCTGGAGCACAAGAACTCCGAGCCGGCGATGAAGATCTTCATGCGGAACATCGGGATGACGCTGCACGTCATCCACAAGCTCCGCGCGAAGGGCTTCGACAACGTCAAGGTCAACATGGATTGGCAGCACCTCATCATGAACGGCGAAAACCTCGGCGAGTACGCCGCCCTCCTCGCGTCCGAGGGCCTGCTCGGCCACCAGCACGCGAACTCCGGCTGGGGTCTCTTCGACGACGACAACATGGTGGGCGCAACGGCGTTCATGGAGACGTTGGAGCTGGCGATCGAGTTGCGGCGCGCGCGGTACGGGGAGAATGGCGAGCGGCTGGGCTTCGACCTCTATCCGTACACGGAGGACCAGGTCGCCGCCGTCAAGAGGAGCGTGCTCCAGTGGCGCTTCATCGACGGGGTCGCCGGCCGGATCGACGACGGAAGGCTCCGCGAGGCGCAGGCCGCGAAGGACGCAGTCCGCGCGTACGAGCTCGTCTACGAGGCGCTCGGAGCCCAATGAAGCTCGCCCAGGCGCTGGCTCTGATGGATGCGGTGCTCCAGAGCGCGCCCGGCCCGGTGTCGGTCTATGTCGCCGACGACCATGGCGAAGTCGTCGCGGCCGCCACGATGGACGCAGCCGCTCCGGACACG
The DNA here is from genome assembly GCA_036506555.1 of Gaiellaceae bacterium. Taxonomy (GTDB): domain Bacteria; phylum Actinomycetota; class Thermoleophilia; order Gaiellales; family Gaiellaceae; genus JAIBJP01. Next base: position 2,857 of record DASXRO010000112.1, on the reverse strand, counting down.
CGGCTCAATGCGCAGCGAAAGGCCTACACGGCGGCGCGGAGCGACGCGAGCTCGACGGGCGAGCTGGCGGCCAAGGTGGCCGACGATCCGGTCGAGCGGGCGAGCTTCGATCCGTTCTTCACGTTCTTCAGGGGTGGTGTCGCCGTCTTCCAAGACGGAGTCCGCGTCGGGGCGATCGGCGTCAGCGGCCTGTCTGGTGAGGAGGACGAGCGGCTGGCCCAGCAAGCCATCACCCAGGCCGGTCTGTCCTTTCGATGACCACCCTCGTGGGCCTCGACGTCGGCACGACCGGCGTCAAGGCGCTGACCGTGTCGCCGGACGGCGAAGTGCTCGCGCGGGTCGAGGAGACCTACCCGCTCTCGACGCCCCAGCCGGGGTGGGCCGAGCAGGATCCCGAGAACTGGTGGCGAGCGGCAGAAGCCGCCCTCGCCAAGCTCGACGCCGACGACCTCGCGGGCATCGGCCTGGCCGGGCAGATGCACGGGCTCGTGGTCCTCGACGAGCGCGCGCGCGTTCTGCGGCCGGCCATCCTCTGGAACGACCAGCGAACCGCCGTCGAGTGCGCTGAGATCGAGGAGCGGCTGGGGCTCCGGCGGCTCGTCGAGCTGACCGGGAACCGCGCGTTGCCGGGGTTCACGGCCCCGAAGCTGCTCTGGCTGCGCCGGCACGAGCCGGAGGTCTACGCGCGGATCGCGCACGCCCTCCTTCCGAAGGATTACGTGCGCCTGCGCCTGACCGGAGAGCGTGCGACCGACGTCGCCGACGCGTCCGGGACGCTGCTCCTCGACGTCGCGCGCCGGCGCTGGAGCGACGAGGTCCTCGCCGCCCTCGAGATCCCGGCCGAATGGCTCCCTCCCGTGGCTGAGTCGGCCGCCAGGACCGGCCAGACGCCCGACGGCGTCGCTGTCGCCGCGGGCGCGGGCGACCAGGCGGCCGGCGCCCTCGGTGTCGGCGTCGACCGGCCCGGGCCTCTTTCCATCGTGCTCGGGACCTCCGGAGTGGTGTTCGCCGCGCTCCCGGCCTTCGCCGCGGATCCCGAGGGCCGCGTGCATTCCTTCTGCCACGCGGTTCCGGGCGGCTGGCACGCGATGGGCGTCATGCTGACCGCCGCCGGCTCGCTCCGCTGGGTTCGCGACACGGTGGCTCCCGGCGAATCCTTCGAGACTCTCATCGCGGAGGCGGAGCGCTGGCCCCCAGGCTCAGAGGGCCTCGTCTTCCTGCCCTACCTCGCGGGTGAACGGACACCTCATGCCGACCCGAACGTGCGCGGAGCTTTCGTCGGGTTATCGCTCCGCCATGGCCGGGGCGCTCTCGTCCGGGCCGTGCTGGAAGGCGTTGCTTTCGGACTGCGGGACTCGCTCGAGCTCCTGAAGGAGCTCGGCGTCGAGCCGCGGGTCGGGAGAGTCTCCGGCGGCGGCGCTCGGAGCGACCTCTGGCTTCGCATCGTCGCCTCGGTGCTCGGAGTCCCGCTCGAACGCGCGGTGACGGAGGACGGAGCCGCCTACGGTGCGGCTCTGCTCGCCGGCACGGCCGCGGGCGTCTTCGCGGACGTTCACGAGGCGGTTGACGTCTGCGTGCGCGTCCGCGACAGGATCGAGCCCGACACCGCATGGGAAGACGCCTACACGAACGAGTATGAGCGCTTTCGGGCTCTCTACCCAGCCCTACGACCCCTGGAGGAACCATGACATCGCTCGAAGGCAAGGTCGCTCTCGTCACTGGAGCAAGTCGAGGCATCGGCGCGGCAGTCGCGCGGGCACTCGCCGCCGACGGAGTCCGCCTCGCTCTGGCCTCGCGAAGCGGTGACGACCTCGGCCTCGACAACGCCGTCGCTCGTTCGTGCGACGTCAGGCGGCCCGACGACCTCGAGGCCCTCGCAGCCGAAGCGGCTGAGCGCTTCGGCGGCATCGACATCCTTGTCGCCACCGCCGGCGTGGGCGCGTACGGGCCCTTCCTCGACCTTCCGCCCGACCAGCTGGAGGAGATGATCGACGTCAACGTCAAGGGCACCCTCTATGCCGTGCGGGCGGTGCTCCCCTTCCTCCTCGAGAGCGATGCGGCGGACATCGTCACGCTCGCATCCGAAGCCGGTCGGCGAGGCCTTCCCCTCGAGGCCGTCTACTGCGCCTCGAAGTTCGCCCAGGTCGGCTTCACCCGCGCTCTCGACCACGAGCTCCGCGAGCAGGGGGTGCGCTGCTCGAACGTGTGTCCAGGCGGCGTCGCCACGGATTTCGCCATGGACCGCGGGCGCACTCCTGACATGCCCGAGCTGGCAGGAATGATGAGGCCCGAGGACGTGGCCGAAGTCGTGCTCTTCGTCCTCGCCCGCCCGCGGAGCCACCGGATCCTCGAAACCGCCTTCAGGCCGGTCGCGGAGCCGTCATGGGGATGAGCGGCCCGGTCAGCTGGGGCTTCCTGTCGACCGCGAACATCAACGACAAGCTTCTGGCCGGTGCGGCCGATTCCGACCGAGTCGAGGTCATGGCCGTCGCAAGCCGTGACGCCGCACGCGCAGAGGCCTACGCGCGCGAGCGCGGGATCGAGCGAGCTCACGGGAGCTACGAAGAGCTTCTGGCGGACGCCGACGTGGAGGCGGTGTACATCTCGCTGCCGAACTCGCTGCACGTCGAATGGTCGATCCGCGCACTGGAGGCCGGCAAGCACGTCCTTTGCGAGAAGCCGTTGAGCCGGCATCGCGAGGACGTCGAGCGGGCCTTCGACGTGGCAGAGCAGTCGGACCGTCTCCTCATGGAGGCGTTCATGTATCGCCACAACCCGCAGACGAAGCGTGCCAAGGAGCTCGTCGACGCGGGCGCGATCGGGCGTCTTCGTCTCATTCGCACCGTGTTCAGCTTCC
>DASXRO010000111.1:0-1626 GCA_036506555.1 Gaiellaceae bacterium | reverse complement strand
GGATAGCGGTACTCGATGCCCATGTGGGTGGCGTCGAAGAGCTCGAAGAGGACGTCCGTGACGCCGACATCCCCGAGTGCGCGCCGGAAGGCCTCGGCGCCGAGATCGAGGTACCACTCGTCCTTGGTTCCGGCATCGATGTAGATCGCCTTGAGGCCGCGGAGCGCGTCGGCGTGCTTGGCCACCATGCGCACAGGGTCCTTCTCGAGCCAGCGCTCCCAGATCTCGGGGATCAGCTCCCCCGTGCCGGGATCGAACGGAAGGCGGACGGTGCCGTCCTCGTCCGCCGAGTAGCACGCGGCCATGCACCAGGAGTCGAGGAGCACGTGGTCGGAGTCCTTCGAGAGCGCAGGGCGCGAACGGAACTCCTCCCAGAAGCGCTCGTAGGAGCCGTCGTAGTCGTCACGGAGAGCGCGCGTCGTCTCGCGAAACTCGGGCAGGTAGCAGTTCTCGAAGAGCGCGTCGCCCGCGTGCGTGGCGAGGCCGCCGAAGAGGTCGGGCCGGAGCATCGGCGTGACCATGGCGCCGTAGCCGCCGCTCGACTTGCCGGTGATGCCGCGGTGCTCGGGCGCTGCGAGCGTGCGGTAGCGCTCGTCCACCCAGGGAACCACCTCGTCGCAGAGGTACGTGTGGTAGCGGCCCGTTGCGGGCGAGTCGAGGAACTGGCTTCCGCCGATCGACGTCCAGCAGTCCACGTAGACGAGGACGGCGGACGGTGAGCCGCCCGAGGCGAAGAGCTCGTCCGCGAGCTCCGGAAAGTTGCGGCGGAAGGGGAAGCGGTTGCGCCACATGTCGATCTGGCCGGTCAGCCCCTGGATGACGTAGATGGACGGGTAGCGGCGCGCTTCGTCCTCGTCGTAGTCCGGCGGGACATAGACCCAGAGCGGCCGGCGATCGGGGTCGCCGAGCGGATTCCCGCGGAGAGCGTCGCTCTCGATCTCGTGCTCTTCGATGCGACCGCGGAGGTCGCTCCGCCAGGGCTTCATGAGCACGATCCTAGCCGGGGTCGCGCGGCTGGCAGGACGGGCAGAACCAGGTTCCGCGCCCGCCGGCCCGCGTCTTCTCGACCGGCGTGCCGCAGCGGGGGCACGGCTCGCCCAGCCGTCCGTAGACGCGGAACTCGTCCTGCATTCGCCCGCGAGCTCCGTCGGGATCGCGGTAGTCGCGAAGGGTGGCGCCCTGGCGGGCGATGCCCATCTCGAGCGCCGCGCGGATGCCCGTGCGCAGGCGCGCGATCTCGTCCGGAGTCAGGCTCCCGGACGGGCGGAGCGGGTGGATCCGGGCTCGCCAGAGCGCCTCATCCGCATAAATGTTCCCGATGCCGGCGGCCGCTCTCTGGTCGAGGAGCGCTGCCTTGACGGGCGCCCGCCGCCCTGCGAGCGCGCTCTCGAGGACTCGAGTGGTGAAGCGCCGCTCGAGCGGCTCCCCTCCGAGCCGCCGCGTCGCGAAGTAGCCGTCGAGCTCGCCTGGCTCCAGAAGCTCCCAGGTGCCGAAGCGGCGGATATCTCGGTAGGCGACATCCGAGCCGTCGTCTAATCTGACAACAGCACGGCGGTAGGGGTCGGCCGCCAGCCCGCCCCGCGCCGGATGCTCGAGGTTCCCCGTCATGCGCAGGTGGATGAGGAG
>DASXRO010000110.1:0-19504 GCA_036506555.1 Gaiellaceae bacterium | reverse complement strand
CAGCTGCTCGCGCTCGCCGCGCGCGACGGCGGCGACCACCTCACGGACGAGCGACGCGAGCTCGACGGGATTGAACGGCTTCGTGACGTAGTCCAGCCCGCCGGCGTCCATGCCGCGGACGCGGTCGCGAAGGTCGGCGCGAGCGGTCAAGAAGATGATCGGGATCGTGCTCGTCTCCTCATCGGTGAGCAGCCGCTCGGCGACGCTCCACCCGTCGAGCCCGGGCATCATCACGTCGAGGAGGATGGCGTCCGGCTTCTCGTGGCGGGCCAGCTCGAGTCCCTTGGCGCCGTCGGGGGCCTCGACGACCTCGATCCCCTCCGCCTCGAGGTTGACACGGCAGAGAAGCCGGATCGGCGCCTCGTCGTCGATGACGAGCGTCTTCATCCCGCGCTCGCAGCGGGCTCGGGCTCCAGTGCGGGCTCGGCCGGTCCGTCGCTCGCCACCGGGAGCTCGAAGACGAAGGTCGAGCCCTCTCCCTCCTTGGAGTCCACCCAGATACGGCCGCCCATGGCCGCGAGGAGGCCGCGCGCAAGGAAGAGGCCGAGGCCGGTTCCCTGTGGGCTGTGCTGCACGGCCTCTTCCGAGCGGTAGAACTTCGTGAAGATCCGCTGCTGGTCGGTGCGCGGGATCCCGATCCCCTGATCGACGACGCGAATCTCGGCTGTATCCGAGCGCCGTCGCGCGCTGACGGCCACCCGCCCGCCGGCCGGGGAGAACTTGACGGCGTTGTCGACGAGGTTCATGACGATCTGAGTGAGCTTTTCACGGTCGGCGCGAACGTAGACAGCGCCGCGTGGAACATAGACGTCGAAGGTGAAGCTTCCGTCGCTGTGCTCGGCGAAGCGGGCGACCGTCTCGCTCACGATCTCACCGATATCGGTGGGCCCGATGCTGAGGCCCAGGGTTCCTGTCTCGAGCCGCGCAACGTTGAGCAGGTCGTCAACGATGTTGATGAGGCGCTCCGACTCCGAGGCGATGTAGCCGAGGAACGTTCGCCGCTCGACGTCGGAGAACTCGACATCCCCACGTAGAAGGGTCTCGGCGAAGCCGTAGATCGAGGTCAGCGGCGTACGCAGCTCGTGCGAGACGGTAGCGACGAAGTCGGACTTCATCTGCTCGACCACGCGCTCGCTCGAGACATCGCGGAACGCGAAGATGCGGCCGGCTACGGCCCCCGCGGCATCGAGCATGATCGCCTCGGTCAGCGACAGCCACACCTCCTTGCCACCCCGGAGGAACGCGACGTGGCGCTCGCCGGGCAACTCTTCGGCTTCGGCGGAAAGCTCTCGGTGGAGCACGTCCGCGACGCGGCGCCCGAGCGCTTCGGCGGCCGGGACGCCGGTGATCTGCTCGGCCATCGCGTTCCAGAGGACGATCGAGTCCTCGCGATCGACGGCGACGATCCCGTCGGCGATGTTGGCGAGGATCGCTTCGCTCCGTTCCTTTTCCTCTGCAACGCGCGCGTAAAGGTCGGCGCTCGAAAAAGCCGCCGCGGCCGTCGCCGCGAGCGCGGCAAGGGCCTGGACCTCATCGTCGCCCCAGGCCCGCACCCGCCGGTCGTAGACCGTGAGGACGCCGTGGAGCCCGCCTCCGTGCGCGAACATGGGCACGGCCAACGCACTGGCGAATCCGTTCCGAAGGACGGGGTCCTCCCGCTCGAAGCGCGGCGTCGCGAGCGCGTCGCCGGCGGCGAGAGTCGTGCGAGACTGAGCGACGACGCCGGCGACCCCTGCGGCCGAGCTCGACCGCGAGCCGACCATCGCCGACGTCCCCGGCCCCCATGCGGCCTGCACGACGAGCTCGTCGTCCTCCAGGACTCGGAGCACGGCCGCTTCAGCCCCGAGCAGAGCCGGCGCCTCGCGCACGACCTCCGTGAAGGCGGCCGCCGGGTCGAGCTTGGTCGCAAGGAGGCCGCCGAGATCGGCGAGGCGCTGCGAGAACGCGCGAGCTCGGCGTTCGCCCTCGAAGAGCTCGCTCCGTTCGATCGCTCCTCGGGCCGCCTCCGTTAGATGCCTTGCGAGGGCGAGATCGTCGTCCGAAAAGGCGCGGTCTTCCACGAAGAAGACGACGGCTGCGTTTCGTTCGCCCCGCGCGCCCGCGACAGGTGCGCAGAGGAGCGAGCGGTAGCCGATCTCGTGCAGAAGCTCGCGGAGGCTCTCAGAGAAGCGGTCGTCGTCCGCGAAGTCGCTCGCAGTGAGGGTCCGCTCCTCGCGGGCGGAGCTTCCGAAGGGCGCGGCTGCGTCGGGCAGGCCGTTCGCGAGCTCCTCCGCCAACACGGCCGGCAGCTCATGCGAGCCCGCGACGTAGAGGCGCTCGCCGCGCGGCTCGAGGACGACGGCCGCCGCGCCGCCGAGCGCCTCGCAGGCGGCCTGCGCGAGCGCGTCGAGGGTCTCGGCAAGCGACAGCGTCGAGCCGAGCACCTCGGCGATCCGATAGAAGCCGCGCTGGACCTGGGCCTGCCGCTCGCGCTCCTCGAAGCTCTCGGCGTTGTGGAGGGCGAGCGAGGCCAGCCGCGCAAAGGTGTCGAGAAGCTCGAGGTCGGCCAGGTCGAAGTGTCCGTCGTCGCGCGCGCAGACGCCCAGGACCCCGCGCGCCTCGCCGAGCCAGGTAATCGGAGCGTCCATGACCTCCGAAAAGACGGCATAGTCGGCGCTCGGAGGCGGCTTTTCGGTCGTTGCGAACTCGCGCTTGAGCACGGGTCGTCCCGACTCGATCACCTGCTGGAACGTCCCGGCAGGCGGTATCTCCCTCCCGACGTTTCGTTCGTCGACGCCGAGCACCGCCCGGCAGCGCAAGAGGCGCCGCTCGCCGTCGAAGATCCAACAGTCAGCCGCGTCGGCCCTCAGGAGCTTGACCACCTCGTCGACGAGCCGCCGAATGACCGAGTCGAACCGCAGGTCGCTGGTGAGCACCTGCGCCGCTTTCAGGAGCGCGGCCTGCTCCTCGACGCGCCGTTCGTTCTGGCGGAGCAGTTGGGCGGCGTGGACGGCAAGCCCGATCTCGCGCCCGACCGCCTCGGCGAGCGAGATTTCCCCCGCGGTCCACGTGCCCGCCTCGGGTCGATGCAGGCCGAAGACGCCGATCATGCGGTCGAAGACGAGGATGGGCGTGGCCAGGACGGCGCGCGAGCCGAGGTCCAGGAGCGTCTCGCGTCCGCCGAGCACGGGATCGTCCAGCTCCGATGCTGTCGCGAGGTCCCCGAGGGCGACGGTCCGCCGCTCCTTGGCGGCCAGGTTCGAGACCGGCAGCCGGTCGGCCGAGGAGCCGATGGGCTCGATACCGGGTACGTCCCACTCGGCCAGGATCGGGAGCTCGCCGCCGGGCTCACCCAAGCGTATGAAGCACCGCGAGAGGCCGAGCGCGCGCCCGACCTCCTCGACGGCCACGTGCAGGAGCGCGTCGAGGTTGAGCTCCGAGCGGACCCGGCGCGATATTTCGGCCACGAGCCGCTCCCGGTCGAGAGCGTCCTGAAGCGCCTCGTCGGAGCGCGTGCGCCCGACGGCGAGCGCCGTCTCGTTGGCGAGGTCGACCATGAGATCCATCTCTGTCGTCGAAAAGAGGCGCGGCTCCGCCGAGACGGCGATCAGGACGCCGGTCACGTGGCCCTCGGAGAGGAGCGGCACGAACGCCGCGCTCCTCGCTCGCGTAGCTTCGACGAGCGCACGGTTCAGGTTCGGCGCGGACAGGGCATCGAAGACCGCGAACGGCGTCCGGTCGCGCGCAACGCTCACGATCCCACCCGTGTCGTGATCGAGATCGAGCGTGATTCCCTGCCACCAAGCCTCATCCAGGCCACGGGCGGCAAACCCGTACGCGCGCCGTTCATCTTCGTCGACGATGGCCAGCAGCGCCTTCTCGATGCGGAGGGCGCTCTCGAGCTCGTCGAAGAGGTGCGATGCGGCTTCCTGGCCGGTACCGGTACGGGTCAGAGCGGTCGAGAGGCGCGAGATCGACTCGGCGTCGCGGCGGTGCTCCGAAGCCTGCTCCTCGGCTTCGCGCACGCGCCGTCCCGCCTGGAAGAGCAGGCTGCGCTCGGGCCAGCGGGCGATCACCACCAGGGCCGGAACGGACGCAACCAGAGCGAGAGCCAAGACCGACCAGGTGTTGATGCCGCCGAGGAAGTCGTCGTCCGCCAGGGTGCCTCCGCCGACGATGCCGCCGACGACGCCGAGCAGGACGAAGAGGATCCAGACGGCGAACCCGAGCAGCGAAGAGCCGCGCCCGCGCCAGAGCTCGGGCGCCAGCGCGAGCGCCACCCCGAGGTACAGCGCGGCCAAAAACAACATTGGCCCGGCCTCGAGCGCGATGACGCGAGCGTGGTGATCCACTGGGCACTCCTGATGATAAGGAGTGCCCCGCGCGGCGTCGAGGCGCCCTAAGCGATGTCAAAAAGGAAAACCGCCAGCTCAAAAGGAAAAGCCCGCCGCTCGGGGGGGTAAGCGCGGCGGGCCTTCCCACATTTGCTCACCGCGGCGTACATGGCCAGGGACACATACCGCGGTTCGCATCGCCCAGTGGCCCCCACGCTATCGAGGTGCGGCACCGATTCCTATAGGTCCTTCGGCCCATTTTTGAAAACAGGGGGGACCCGACTCGACGGTTGTCCCACGGCCCGTTCGAACGCCGTAACTACACTGGCCGGCGGTGGTCAAACGGGTCGTCCTCGCCTCGCCCAGGGGCTACTGCGCCGGAGTCGAGAGGGCAGTCGAGACCGTCGAGCGCGCGCTCGAGGCGAACGGCCCACCGGTCTATGTCCGCAAGCAGATCGTCCACAACGCTCACGTCGTCCACGAGCTCGAGGCGCGGGGGGCGATCTTCGTCGCAAGCGAGGAAGACGTGCCTGTCGGCGCGACCGTCGTCTTCTCGGCGCATGGCGTATCCCCGTCTGTGTACACCAGCGCCCGCGCCCGACGGCTGCGCACGATCGACGCCACATGTCCACTCGTCTCCAAGGTCCACGCAGAAGCGCGGCATTACGTCGCACGCGGTTTCGCCGTCCTCCTCGTCGGCCACGCCGGCCACGAAGAGGTCGAGGGAACGATGGGCGAGGCGCCCGGCTCGATCCTCCTCGTCGAGAGCGTCGCGGATGCGGAACGTGTGCGACCGCCGGAGGGCAAGGGCCTTGCCTACGTGACCCAGACGACGCTTTCGGTCGACGACACGGCCGAGATCGTCGAAGTCCTCCGGCGCCGTTTTCCAGGCATCGAAGCGCCGAACACCGAGGACATCTGCTACGCGACGACCAACCGGCAGCGCGCCGTCAAGCGAATGCTCGCCGGAGTAGACCTCCTGCTCGTCATCGGGTCGCGCAATAGCTCGAACTCGAATCGGCTCGTCGATGTGGCGCGCGCCCGCGGCGTCGACGCGCACCTCATCGACGACGAGGGCGAGATCGACGAGGCCTGGCTCGAGGGCGTGGAGACCGTCGGCCTGACAGCTGGGGCCTCCGCCCCCGAGTCGCTCGTCGGACGAGTGCTGGCCTGGTTCCGTGCTCGTGGCGTGGCCGAGATCGCCGAGCTGGAAGCAGCTCCCGAGGACGTCTTCTTCCGTCTTCCCGTCGAGATTCGCACGGCGAAGGGTCGCCCGCTTACCAACTTGTAGCGGGCCGCCGGCCGGCGGGGCGGCCGTCGCGCGTGAAGAGATGCACGAGGAGGCCGTCGCTCGAAAGCGTTGCGACGAGCCGCCCGTCGTCGGCGAAGCCGATCCCTCCCCCGAAGGAGCCCGGTGGGACGCTGAACGCGCGCAGAGGCCTTCCGTCGCGCCAGAGCTCGAGGGCCGCCTGCACGGGATCGAGCTCGGGAAACTTGTAGACGGCGAGGACAACGGTCCCGTCGGGCGCTGTCGCCACGTAGGCGATATCGAAGGGGACGCCCTCGAGCGGAGCCGGAAATGCGGCGTCGACGTCCTCCTCGCTCAGGTACTCACGGCCGTTCCGCAGGACGCGCTTGCGTGTAAAGGCGCCGACGGCGATGAGCCCCGACGTCGCACGGTGGACGACCACCGGGGCTTGGGCGTGAGCCTGCGGCAAGACCGCCCGCTCGGCGGGCCTGGGCCGAAACGCATCCGCCGCCGCGATCGCGACCAAGAGCAGCACCGCGATCACGACGACCTTGCTCATAGGCGGATTTTCGGCCTATGAGCAAGTGGAGCGGGTGTGGGGGAACCGGGAGGTTCCCCCACTGCGTCAAAGAAGGGGGCTCGTGGGAACGCTGGCGCGTCCAGAAAGACACGCGGAGCGAGCCGAAGGCGAGCGACGGTCATTCTCGTTTACGGACGGACAGCTCGTCCCCGACCTCGACGGCCGTGGCGAGCGTCTCGCCCTTGATCCAGTCCTCATGCGCGAGCAAGTCGCGCTCGCTCTCGGGGAGGACCAGGACGATGCGGTCGGTGATCTCGAGGCCCGCCTCGCGCCGCAGCCGCTGAACGGTGTGGATGAGGTCGTAGACGCGGCCTTCGAGCAGCAGCTCGTCGTCGAGCCGGGTGTCGACGGCGACCACGTACTCGTCCTCGTGCTGCACGGCCCAACCGTCGCGCGGCGCGTAGTCGAGCGTGAACTCGCCGCGGCCGAGGACGAAAGCGCCGGCACGGAGCGTCCCGTTCGAGACCTCGAAGCTGCCTTGGGACAGGAGCTTGCGAAGCTCGGGCAGGTTGGGGCCGTAGCGCGGGCCGATGAGATCGAGCTTGGGAGTCGCGCGGAGCTCGGCGAACTCGTGGGGGCTCTCGGCGATCGCGACCTCCTTGACCCGGAGCTCGCTCGCGAGGTCCTCCACCTGGCGTGAGACGAGCGCGCGCCGGCTTGCGTCCCCACTCGCGACGACGAGTCGCCGCAACGGCTGGCGCAGCTTGATGCCCGCCTGCTGACGGGCCGAGCGGGCGAGCTCCGCGACCTGGCGCCCGACGGCAACCTCCTCGATGAGGGCGCGGTCGCGCAGGCGGTCGGCCGGCTCCGGCCAGCCGGCGAGGAAGATGCTCTCGGGCGCCCCTCGCAGGCCCGAAACGAGGTTGCTCCACAGGTGCTCCGTGAGGAAGGGAATGACCGGCGACATCACGCGGAGTGCCTGGACGAGCGCGTACCAGAGCGTCGCGAACGCGGCCTCCTCGCCGTCCCAGAAGCGCCGCCGGCTGCGGCGCACGTACCACGTTGAGACGTCCTCGACGAACGCGTCGAAGGCGCGGATGACGTTGACGGTCATATACGACTCGTAGGCGGCGGTCGCTTCCTCGACGAACTCCTGGACGCGCGCGAGCAGCCAGCGGTCGAGGGGCCGCAAGCCGTCGGGGCGCGGGCCCTCCTCGAGATCGGCAAACCGGGGCGTCCACGGCTCGATCGACGCGTAGGTCACGAGGAACGAGACGCAGTTCCAGAGCGTAAGCAGCTTGCGCTTGATCTCATGGGCGGGCCCGAAGCCGAAGAGGAGGTTTCGATCCGGCGGCTGCTGGCAGTACTGCCAGCGCATGACGTCCGCTCCCATGCGATCGAACGCGTCTTCAGCCGGGATCAGGTTTCCCCACGAGCCGTGCATTTCGCGCCCGTGCTCGTCGAGCATCTTCTCGTAGCCGAGAACCGACCTGAACGGCGCCCGGCCGAGGAGCGCGACAGACATGAAGAGCTGGGAATAGAACCAGAGCCGGATCTGCTCACGCATCTCCGAGACCCAGTCGGCCGGAAACCACTCCTCCCAGTACGCGTGGTCGGGGAGGTCCGCGCCGGAGAGACCCCTCGAGGCGCCGGTCGCATAGCCGCCCTTCACCCACTTGGGGTTCTGCCACCCAAGCGTCGAGAACGGGACGATGCCGGCGTCGAGCCAGACGTCGCCTACTTCCGTGACGCGCCGGACCTCCTCGTTGCCGCAGGCCTCGCAGCGGATCCTGACGCGGTCGACCCAGGGCCGATGGAGCTCGTCGAGCTGGTCGAGGCCCGCAGTCGCCCGCTCCGCGAGCTCCGCCTTCGACCCGATGACCGTCATGTGCCCACATGAGCAGGGATAGAAGGGAAGCGGCAGGCCGTAGTAGCGCCTGCGGGAGATGTTCCAGTCGCCCATGTTCCGAAGCCAGTCGGCCATGCGCTTGCCCATGTACTCCGGCGTCCAGGCGATCGTCTCGTTCGCCTGCATCAGCTGCGGCCGCACCTCGTCGACGGCGATGAGCCAGTCGTCGGCCACCCGCCAGATGAGGGGCGTGTCGCAGCGCCAGCAGTGGGGGTAGCGGTGCTCGTAGAGCCCTGCCTCGACGAGGACGCCGCGTTCCTTCAGGTCTCCGATGATCTGATCGGCCGCTTCGGCGGTCGAGAGGCTGTGGAGCCAGCCGTACTCGGGGTAGAAATGTCCGGCCTCGTCCACGGGCGCGAGCACGGGAAGGCCATGCTCCTGGCCCAGCGCAAAGTCCTCCTGCCCGGCGCCGGGCGCGACGTGGACGATGCCCGTCCCTTCCTCGAGGGAGACCTCGTCCCAGGGGATCACCCGGTGGTCGACGGCCGACCCCGGCTCGAGCGTGTCGAAGGGGCCTTCATAGCGCCAGCCGACCATCTCGGAGCCGCGGAGCCGTTCCTCGAAGCTCTCGTCCGGATAGCGGGCGACCGCGACCCACTGACCGTTGTCGCGCCGTCCGTACTCGGCGTCGGGCTTGACCGCCGCGGCGACGTTGGCCGGCAGCGTCCACGGCGTCGTCGTCCAGGCAACGAGCGATTCTCCGTGGCGCTCGGTCAGGGGAAAGCGGACGAAGAGGGACGGATCGGCGCGGTCCTGGTAGACGCCCGCCTGGGTGAGCTCGTGCTGGGAGAGGGAGGTGCCGCAACGCGGACACCACTCCGTCGAGCGGTGGCCCATGTACAGCCACCCCTTCTCGTTGACAATCTGGAGGAACTTCCAGATGTACTCGATGTTGGTGTCCGAGAAGGTGTAGTAGTCGTTGCCCCAGTCCATCCACTGCCCGAGCCGCTTCGACCCGCGGGTGAGCTCCTCCGCCGAGGCGACGACGACCTCGCGGCACGCCGCCGCGAATTTCTCCAGCCCGTACTCCTCGATCTCCGGCTTCGAGTTGAGCCCCAGGGACTTCTCGACCCCGACCTCGATCCAGAGCCCCTGACAGTCGAAGCCGTTCTGGTAGCGCTGGTCGAAGCCTTGCAGGGCCTTGTAGCGCTGGAAGACATCCTTGAGGGCCCGCCCCCACGCCGTGTGGACGCCGAGCGTCTTGTTCGCCGTCACGGGGCCGTCGAAAAAGCTGAATCGCGGCCCGCCTCTGTTGCGCTCGCGCAGCCGGTCGAAGACGCTGCGGTCATCCCACCACGCCAGGATCTCCCCCTCGAGCGCGGGGTGATCGGGCACCGGAGGGAGCGGGCGGAACATCGAGAGGTCAGTCTACGTTTCAGTACGTATGGCAGACACAATCACGGAATCCACGTTTCAACAGGAAGTTCTCGAGAGCGAGCAGGCCGTGCTCGTGGACTTCTGGGCGGAGTGGTGCGGCCCCTGCCATGCGGTCGCCCCGATCCTCAATCAGATTGCCGAGGAGCGTGCGGGCGAGCTCAGGCTCGTGAAGGTCAACATCGACGAGGAGCAGGAGCTTGCGCGGCGCTATGGGGTCATGAGCATCCCGACGATGATCCTCTTCGAGGCCGGCGAGCCGAAAGCGGCTGCGATCGGCGCCCAGCCGAAGGGCATGCTCGAACGCTCGCTCGGCCTGGCCGAGTAAAAACTAGTCGCGGTCTTCCAGGAAGCTCTGGAAGTCCGAGTGCTTGCGCAGGTAGGCCTCGACCTCGGCGAGCCCCTGGGCGGCGAACTCCTCCAGCCAGCTCTCGCTCAGGTCGTCGTCGATCGGATGAAGGCCGCGTTCGGACAAGGTGGCACGATTATCGGCAGCGACCGTGCAGGGCTACATGGGCCGAACGGCCTATTTTTCGCCTTCCGCTGACCTAAGAGCTCGTTTCGAAATGGGGCCTCGTCGCCGGGGCGCGATGGGCGGTGCGAGGCCAGGACGCAGGCCGAGTTCGTATTGACTGAAATACGGGCTCGACCCGTCATTCTGAACGCGGATGCGTTGCGCCGTCTCAGCGCGGTCCGGCGGCTCAGGTCTTCATTTTGAGACGGGCTCAAAGCGAGCGCTTCCAGTCCTCGAGGACCTCGACGGTGTTCCGAAACGCGAAATCGCCGCTCTCGGGAAGCTCGTCGGGGCCGAACCACGCAACCTCTTCGAGCTCGTCGTCGAGCGCGAGCTCACCGCCGGCGACGCGCGCGGTCCAGTAGAGGTTCAGCGTGTAGATGCCGTCGCCGTAGCGGTCGGGGTAGCCGCCGAAGAACTCGCCTAGCTCGATCTCGAGGCCCGTCTCCTCCTCGATCTCCCGGTGGAGCGCAGCCCGCGGCTCCTCGCCCTCCTCGATGAAGCCGCCGAGCAGGTCCCAGAGCCCGGCGCCGGGGTCGACCGCGCGACGGGCAAGGAGAACGCGCCCTTCTCCGTCGAGGAGAAGCGCGCTGGCGGTCGGCGCCGGGTTCGCGTACACGACGAGGCCGCAGTTGGGACAGCGGACCGAGCGCTCTTCCTGCTCGAGCTCGTGGCGGCAGCGAGGACAGCTCCTCCAACCGGCTAGCAGCGGGCTCTCTGCCATTACCATCGAGCCTATCCCGATGAGGAATCAGAGCGCAACGGCGCATGAGCTCGCGCGGATCGCCGAGCTGGCGGGTCTACCGGGCGAGCGGCTCGCCCGCCTCGGCGAGCAGATGGAGCGGCAAGAGCTCGCCCCTGGACAGGATCTCGACGCGAGCGGGCGCTTCGGCGTCGTCCTGGGAGGGGTGGTGCGCGGCGGAGCCGGGCTCCTTCGCCCGGGCGACACCTTCGAGGGCCACGTCAAGGCCATGACCCCCGCGACGGTCGCGACCTGCGAGCGGGCCGTCTACGACTCGTTCGTGAGCTAGCGCTTCAGACGAGACTTTGCGTACGTGCTCGGCGTGACCCCCTGGCGCCGAAACCGCCGCGTCGAAGAACGTCGCCCCCAGTTCGCGATCGCGTCTCCGGCCGCGTTGAACCCGCCGATCAGGCGGAGGAAGAGGGCCGCGAACCCGTAGCAGACCACGATGACGATCCAGTTCCACACGGGGACAGCTCATCGTAGCTCCGCGAGGACGGCGTCGGAGAGTCGCGGCCAGGCGTCCTTCGCCCAGTCCCCGAAGTCGAGATCCGTGAGGCACGCGCATGCGGCTTTGACCTCCGGGTCGATCCACAGGAAGGAGCCCGAGCCGCCGAAGTGGCCGAAGGTGCGCACGGAGTTCTCCGTGCCCGTCCAGTGAGGCGATTTCGCGTCCCGCAACTCGAAGCCGAGGCCCCAATCGTTCGGCTCGAAACGTCCAAGGTCCGGGAGCACGCCGGCCAGACCGGGGAAGTTGACCGTCGTCGCCTCGTCGAGCGTCTCCCGGGCGACGATCCGCGGCTGCAGGAGCTCCCGACCGAAGGCAAGCAGGTCGTCGATCGGGCCGAAGCCCCCCGAGGCCGGAGAGCCCTCGAGGCGCGTTTCGTCCATCTCGAGCGGATCGAGAACGGCGGCAGACAGGTAGTCGCCGAACGGCATCTCGGCGCGCTCGGCCACGAAGGCGGCGAGCACTTCGAAGCCGGTATTCGAGTAGATCCGGCGCTGCCCCGGGCGCGCAATCGGGCTGGTCCCGTCGAAGGGGAGGCCGGATGCGTGCGCGAGCAAATGGCGAACGGTCGATCCCTCCGGCCCAGCGGGCTCATCGAGGTCGACGATCCCTTCCTCGGCGGCAACGAGCGTCGCCGTCGCGGTGAGGAGCTTGGTCACCGAGGCCCACTTGAAACCGCGCCGCGTTGGCCCGTGCGCCCAGGTCTCATCCGACCGGAGGACGCCTGCCGTCGCGTGCTCTGCGGGCCAGCTCTCGATCTGCGCAAGCGCCTGCAAGGCCGGAGATACTAATTCGGTGAACCGCCAGCTCATCTTCTCCGGCTCGCCCTACGAAGCTGCACTCGGCTATTGCCGCGCAGTTCGTGTGGGAGACCGCGTCCTCGTCGCCGGGACAGCGCCGATCATGCCCGACGGAGCCGATCCGCCCTCCGACTCCTACGGCCAAACGAGGCGTTGCATCGAGATCATCGAGCAGGCACTCGTGGACGCAGGCGGCTCTCTCGCGGACGTCGTCCGGACGCGCACGTACCTCACGTCAGTCGCCGCCTTCGACGGGTTCGGGCGAGCCCACGGAGAGGCGTTCCGTGAGATCAGGCCGGTGAACACGACGGTCGTGGTGGCGGAGCTCATCGATCCTCGCTGGCTCGTGGAGATCGAGGCCGAGGCGGTGCTCGCGCATTAACGAGTGAGCGGGCCCGGAGGCCCGCTCACGAGTGACCCTGAACGGTTTGGCTACGCGGTCTGCGCGCGACCGAGGTGGCGGGTGCCATAAAAGGCAGCGCCGCCCGCCAGCAAGAGCGCGATCGCAAGACCGGCGCCGATGCCGGCATCGCTCCAGTCGAGACCAGGCGAGGCCTCGACCGTCGAGCCGGAGTCGCGCGGAGAGACCCGCACGTTCTCGATGACGTCGCTCGTGCGGAGCGTGCTCCGCGGCTGGGTGCGGGCGATCTCGATGGAGTCGCCGCGCTGCAGCGCGTAGTCGCTCGGCATCGCGCGGGGCATGCCGTAATCGCCGGCATCGACCTTCACGGTCGACTTGAGCGACGGGAAGTCGGTTACGAACGGGATGAAGCCGTTGCTGTTGACAGCCACGTCACCAGGCTTCAGCACGCCCGGCGCGGTGGTGACAACACCGATCTCGCTCGCCGCGTTCGGCTGACCGTTCCCACCTTCGTCGACCCGCGCCTGCGCTGCGGCCGGTGCGGCGAGTGCCGCGACCGCGAACCCGAGCGCGATCCGCTTGATGATCCAGTTACGCCTCCGAATACGCATCTTCCTGCTCCCTTCGTCTGACCCCTCTGCCGATGGCAACCAGACGGAGCAGACAACCCCTGTCTTCCCTCGGAAGAGCAGGAGTAGAGTTTTGCTCTCTCATGAAGCAGATCTATCCCGCCTCGATCACCGGCAAGGATTTCGCCGCAGGCGGCAGCGTGCTCGACCACAAGTTCGGGTCGTCCCCACCCTTCACGCTCGGCGTCGAGGAGGAGTACATGCTCCTCGACCCGGAGAGCTTCGACCTCGTCCAGCACGTGGACACGGTCCTGACCGCCGTGCAGAACGGTGAGTTCACGGAGCGCATCGGCCCCGAGCTGATGCAGTCCGTCGTCGAGATCTCGACGCCCGTCTGCCGGACGGCGGGCGACCTCGATTCCGAGCTCCGCAGGTTGCGCTCCTACGTCACGGAGATCGCGCGCGGCGAGAACCTGCGCGTCGGCTCCGCGGGGACTCACCCCTACAGCCTCTTCGAACGCCAACGCATCACGGCCCGCGACCGCTACCGCAACCTCGTCGACCAGCTGCAGTACGTGGCCCGCCGCGAGCTGATCTTCGGGCTCCACATCCACGTCGCGGTGGACGACCCGGAAAAGGCGATCCAGGTGATGAGCGCCCTTCTCCTCCACCTCTCCGACCTGCTTGCGCTCTCGGCGAACTCGCCCTTCTGGCGCGGCGAAGCGACGGGACTGGCGTCGAGCCGGCAGATGGTGTTCGCCGCCTTTCCGCGCTCGGGACCGCCGCCCCGCTTCCGCGACTACAACGACTACGCCGAGGTCGTCGGACAGCTCGAGAAAACGGGCTGCATCGCCGACTACACGCACATCTGGTGGGATATCCGCCCCCACCCGCGTTTCGGGACGATCGAGGTGCGGGTCATGGACGCGGTCTCGGGGGTCGAGGACACAACCGCGCTCGCCGCCTACATCCAGGGCCTCGTGAAGCACTACTCGGAGCGCTACGACGCCGGTGCGGAGTTGCCGACCTACCACCGCATCCTGACGACCGAGAACAAGTGGCTGGCCGCCCGCTACGGGCTCGAGGCTCCTGTCATGGACCTCGTTACCGGCCGGCGCAACCGCGTACCGGTCGCCCAGCTCATTCGCCGCGCGCTCCGCGAGATCGAGCCGCACGCGCGCGAGCTCGGCTCCGACCGCGAGCTGGAGGGGATCCGCGACATCCTCGGCCGCGGCAACGGCGCCGATCGCCAGCTGCGGGTCTTCAACGCCAACCGGGACATCGTCGAGGTCGTAAGCGAGATCTCGGACGTAACCGAAGCCGCTCTCCAGCCAGTTCCATGATCGACATCGGCGAGCAGGCACCGGACGCACGCGTCTGGGTGACGCCCAACGACGAGGTCCACCTCCGCGAGCTTGCGGAGGACGGGCCCTACCTCCTCCTCTTTTACCTCTTCGACTGGTCGAGCACCTGAACTGACGAGCTGACGATCCTGCGTGACAGGAGACCTGAGTTCGAGGCCGCGGGAATCAAGACATTCGCCATCTCCCGGGACAGCGCGTGGTCGCACGTCGCCTGGAGCCAGGTACTCGACCTCGGCGAAGTGCCGCTGCTCTCTGATTGGAACGGCGAGGCCGTGCGCGCTTTCGACGTTGCGTTCGACTATCGCGGCATGCACGACGTAGCGGAGCGAAGCGCCTTCCTGGTCGACCGACAGGGCATCATCCGCGGGTCATGGCGGTACAAGACGGGAGAGGTGCCCGACTTCGACGAGTTGCTCTCGGCCGCCCGCTTGCTCTCCTAACCGGCCTCTACGCGGCCGCGGCGGTTGCGGCGACCTGGCCCGCGGTCGGCTCGTTCGGTTCTGCCTTCATGGCGAACGACCGGCTGGGGGGCGGTGAGCCGCCCGCGGGAGACCATCTCCAGTCGGTCTATCGCTTCTGGTTGGTCGGGCATCAGCTCGAGCACGGCGCCGCGCCCTGGAAGGATCCGTACAGCTTCCAGCCGCTTGTCGAGCCTCAGACCGTACTGGGCGGCTGGCCGTTCGGATTCGCCTTCTGGCCGATCGAGGCCGCCTTCGGGCCCGTCGTTGCGTGGAACCTCCTCCTGCTCGGGACGATCGTCGCTGCCGGCCTCCTCACGTACGGCTGGCTCCGGTCCCTTGCGCTCGCGGGCGCGCCCGCCGCCGTCGGCGGGCTCGGCTTTGCCATCGCTCCCTACCGGCTCGAGCAGAGCGCCGGGCACCTGCTCGGCTGGATCGCGGTTTTCATCCCCCTCGCCCTCCTCGCTATCGAGCGAGCCCGGGTTGCGGAGAATCGGCGCGCGGCCCACGCGTGGGGAGCGCTGGCCGCGCTGGCGGTCACGTCCATCGCGCTCGGAGGGCAGCTCCACCTGGCCCTCGGCGCCGCCCCGTTCCTCCTTGCCTACGCAGCGATCCGGTTCGAGCGCCTCGCCTTCGCGTGGACGGCGGCGGGCACGCTCGCGGCCGCGGGCATCGGCGTGGCAATCCGGTACACGCTCATCGCCGGCTCGCCGGAGGAGAGCGGCCGCTCGGTGGAGGAGGTGCGTCGGTACTCGGCCGAGTGGGTCGACTTCGTCAACCGCTGGCACGCGCCGCGAAGCGAGGAGTTCGCCTATCTGGGATGGCTGGTGCCGGTGCTTGCAGTGGCCGGAGTCGTCGTGATGGCGAGACGGCAGCGCGGGCTCGCGATCCTGCTCGGCCTCGGGGCGGCGGTGCCCGTGCTGCTCGCGCTCGGGACGAACCTCTCCATCTACGCGCCGGTCTGGCGCCACTTCCCCCCGCTCCATTTCACGCGGGTTCCGGAGCGGCTGCTTCCCATCGCCGACCTCGCCCTCGCCGCGCTCGCGGCGATCGCCGTCGCCGAGCTCCTCCGGCGCGTGGGCACGCGCGCCGCCGCTCTGGCAGGTGTCCTCTTCGTCCTCGTGGCGCTCGACCTCGTCGTCCAGCCGCTCTCCGCGACCGCCGCAGATCCTGGGAACGCCGCCTACCGAACGCTCGCCCAGGCGCCGTCCGGACGCGTCCTCGAGCTACCCCTCTTCGAGCCGGGCGTCCACTACGGCAGCGTGTACGACTACTACCAGCTCCAGGAGGCCCGGCAGCAGCCGGGTGGCTATTCGACACTCGCCCCCCAGGAGGCGTTCGACTTTTACTTCAGCCACAACCGGCTCAACTGCGGCGTCTGGCTGCCCGGGGACACGGCCGAGCTCGCGAGACTCGGAATCACACGGATTCTGTTCCATCGCGGTCTCTACGCCCAGGCTCATCGCCGGGGCGCCTCATTCGCGCGGTGGGGCCTTGTCCTCAACGAGTGGCGCCCGGCCGCTGTGGGCGGACGCGTCTGGCTCTTCGAGCCCGGATCGGTTCAGTCTCGTCCGCCCTTCGACGTGGCCATTCCCCGAGAGCCCTACCTGTGCAGCGGCTGGCGCGGTCAGACGATGATCGGCCGGCAGGCGACCATCTGGGTCTACGGCTCGGGGACCTTGGAGCTCGACCTGCGCATAGCCGGCTCCGTTGCCGTACGGCTCTGGGTGGACGGCCGGCGGGCAGACCTGCGCCGGTGGAAGCGAGCGGACTTCGTCCGAGGGCCGTTGGGTGACCTCGGCTGGCACGCGGTCCTGCTCTCGGCATCCAGACGGGGCGTCGAGCTTCACGCCGTCAGCGCGCGGCGGTAGCCAGCGGGCTGGAAGCGACCTCGATCACATGCGCGGCGACAGGGACCGCCTTCCCCTTCAACTCCAGCTCCACGCGGCCGGCGGCAGGAAAGCCGTCGCGCACCACCTCGTAGACGCGCTCCGACACGAGTAGCTGGCTGGGCTCGGCCCGCGCCTGGAGCCGCGCGGCGACGTTGACGACGTCCCCGAGCGCCGTGAAGTCCCCGCTCGAAGCACGTGTTGCACATGTTCGGGTTCTTGCGGGACGGGCCCAGGCCGACGAGCTTGAAAACCCTTCCCGGGCCGGCGAACGGGACGTTGCACATCTTGCAGCGCGTCCTTGCCTCGGAACGATCAGCGCGTCCCGGCGACGAGTTGACGTTCCGCCAAACCCTCTAGACTCGACGGAGATGGCCCTGCGCGTAAGGGAGGCTTCGGCTCCGAGCGCCGCACCCGCGCGCCCGTTCGACGACGTGCTCCGTCAGGTGAATCGCATTCGCGTCGAGAACGGCGCCGATCCGCTCTACGAGCTTCCGGCGGCGTGCACGGCCTGGGACGGAGGCGGCTGCGTGCTCGAGCGTTCCTTCGAGGACCTCGGCGTCCTCATCGTCGACTACCGGCGCGCCTACGGGCGGCACTTCGAGTTCGAGCACGGCCTCGGCGACTTCATCCGCGAGTTCGACGCGGGGCGCTACCCGCAGCTGCTCGCGGGCCGCTGAAAACTACGCCCGGCTACGCCGACAGGCGCTTCTGCCCGACCGCTGAAACCGCAAGCACGCCGTTGAGCCAGCTCTCGATTCCGGCCGCGATCTCCTCCCATCCCTCGGCGGCCATCATGAGATGCGGGCGGCCCGGGAACTCGATGTAGTCCGTCTGCGCGTCGGACTGCTCGTACTTCTCGTACTGCTTGTGGGAGAGCGACGCCGGAACCGTGTGGTCTCGCTCCGCCCCGACGATCAGCAGAGGCGCACGCTCGTCATTCTTGAAATGGACCTCCGTCGGGGGGTGCAGGTGGAAGTTGGCAAAGCCTGCCTCGTAGAAGATCTGACCGGTCTCCGGAACCGCGTACTTCTCATACGCGGCCGCGGCGTCCTCGGGGGAGAACGTGTTCACAAAGCCGTACGTGAACTCCTCGAGCGTGAGCGGGACGACTCCGTGCCACTTCGAGGGGTGAGCAAGAGCCGGAGCGCCGGCCTTGAGTGTCGAGAAGGGCAGGACGAGAATCCCTTTGGGCGGAGCCGGGCTTATCGCCACGCCCGCGCGCCCGAGCCCGCGATCGAGCAGGAGCTCGACGATCAGACCGCCGTACGAGTGGCCGATCAGGACGGGCGGCTCGTCCAGCGCCTGAATCTGTGACTCGTAGTGATCGACGATCTCTGTCAGCCCGAGACCCTTGATCTCCTCGGCGTCTTCGCGCAGCTCCTCGACGTCTCCCTGCTTGCGCGGCCATTCGGGCGCGGAGACCGCAAACCCACGCTTGCGAAAGTAGTCGGAGAAGTTCTCCCAACTCCGGGACGAGAGCCAGGCTCCATGAATGAGCATCAACGGAGTTCGATCGGTGGCGGCGGCTTCCACGGCGAGACCTCCCTAGTCGTTGGGTCCGAGCACGCTACGCGCATTGCGCAGCAATGTGAAGCGCAACCGAACGAGCTACATGCCCATGGCGTGGTAGCCGGAGTCGACGTACAGCGTCGTCCCGGTCACGTTGCGCGCCTCGTCCGAGAGCAGGAAGGCCGCGGCCGTTCCGACGTCCTCCGCGGAGATGGGGCGGCGCAGTGGCGCGCGCTCCTCGACGATCGCCTCCATCGTGGGGAACCCGGCGATGGAGCGCGCGGAGAGCGTCCGCACGGGCCCGGCCGACACCGCGTTGATGCGGATGTTCTTCTGACCCAGGTCCCAGGCCAGATAGCGCACCGAGGCATTGAGGGCCGCTTTGGCGACGCCCATCACGTTGTAGTGCGGCACGGCCCGCTCGCCCCCGAGATAGGTCATGGTGAGAATCGAGCCCGCGCCGGCCGCTTCCATGAGCGGTTCCGCGGCCCGCGCTGCCCCGACGAGCGAGTAGGCAGACACGTCGAGAGCGAGCCAGAAGCGGTCGCGCGGCGTGTCGGTGAAGCGCCCTTCGAGGTCGCGCGCGTCCGCGAAGGCAACTGAATGAACGAGGAGGTCGAGCTCGCCGCCGAACGTCTCCGCCACCTCGGTGAAGACCCGCTCGAGATCCTCGTCCGAGCGGACGTCGCACTCGGTCACTAGCGGGCTGGAAACCGATCCGGCCAGCTCGCGGACGTTCTCCTCGATGCGCTCGCCCTGATAGGTGAACGCGAGGGAGGCGCCTCCCTCGGCGAGCTTCTGCGCGATCGCCCAGGCGATCGAGCGGCGGTTGGCGACGCCGAGAACGAGCCCGCGCTTGCCTGTGAAGTCCGGCATCGGCGGGCGGAGTCTATTGTCGCGTCGTGCGGATCGCCGTCATCACGGGCGGGTCGAGCGGGATCGGCGCAGCGCTCGCGCGGGCCCTCACCGAGCGCGGTTGGCTCTGCGTCCTCCTCGCCCGCGGCCCGGAACGGCTCGAGCAGCTCGCCGGCGAGCTCGGGGCGGAGGCCGAGCCGTGCGACGTTGGCGACCGCAGCGCCGTCGACCGCGTCGCCGCGCGGGTGGCGAAGCGGCATCCGGCCATCCACCTGCTCGTCAACAACGCGGGCATCCCGGCGGGCGGCACGTTCCTCGATTTGCCCGCCGAACGGATCGAGGAGGTCATCCGCACCAACTATCTGGGCGGCGTCTGGTGCACGCGCGCCTACCTCCCGCTGCTCGAAGCGGGCGCTCCCGCTCACGTCGTCAACGTGGTCTCGATCGCCGGGCTCGTGACGGGAGCCTCGTCCGGGCCCTATGCGGCTGCCAAGCACGCGCAGCTCGCGTTCTCGCGCGGGATCGGCAGGGAGCTCGAGCCGCGCGGAATCCGTGTCCTGACCGTGA
>DASXRO010000109.1:0-7643 GCA_036506555.1 Gaiellaceae bacterium | reverse complement strand
TCGTCGCTCATGACGGCGAGGTCGCACGCCATCTGGAGCTCGTTGCCGCCGCCGACGCAGACGCCGTTGATGCGCGCGACCGTCGGCTTGCCGATCTCGCGCAGACGGTCGTGGGCGTCCTTGAAGGCCCCGAACCACTTCCAGTACTCGCCCGGGTTCCCGAGGTACTCCTCGCCCCAAGACCTGAGGTCCGCCCCGACGCAGAACGCCCGCCCTGCCCCCGTGAGGACGACGACGCGGATCGAGTCGTCCCAGGACGCGTCCTCGCAGGCGCGCGCAAGCTCGCGCAGCATGCGGAAGTCGAACGCGTTCAGGATCTCCGGCCGGTTGAGCGTGATCGTCGCCCGCGGCGGCGCCTTCTCGTAGACGATCCGCTCGAAGCCGAGCTCGCCGGGATCGACCGGAGCGGGGCGGTCCGGTTCGGTCACTCGACCTCGGCGAAGTGCACGTGGAAGGGTATCCCCATTGCAGCGGCGTCCTTCCCGGTTGCCGCGAACTCCTCGGTGCGGGCAGCCGCCTTGAAAGCCTCCATATCCGGAAAGTCCCACTCCGCGTAGTAGGCATAGCGCTGGCCCGTCGGCGAGCCGAAGATTTTCCCGTGCCGGAATGCCCCGCCGGAGACTTTGCGACAAAGCGCCGCGTGCTCCCCGAAGCGCGCAGCTTCGGGCTCTTGCTCGTACAGGACGAAGACCTTGACCATTACCTCCTGCGAAGGATTCCCGATTCCTGCGTCAGGCGCGCGGCGAGGTAGACCGGGATGGCGGAGAGCAAGACGAGCGCGACGGCGACGACGTTGACGATCGGGAGCTGGTTGGGCCGGGACAAGTTCGTGAGGATCCAGAGCGGGACCGTCTTGACCGGCCCGGCCGTGAACGTGGTCACGATGACCTCGTCGAAGGAGAGCGCGAAGGCGAGGAGGCCGCCGGCGAGGAGCGCGGTCCGCGTCAGCGGGAGCGTGATGTAGCGGAAGGTCTGCCAGGTGTCGGCGCCGAGGTCCATGGACGCCTCCTCGATGAACCGCGAGGAGCGCCTCAGACGCGCGAGCACGTTGTTGTACATGACGACGATGCAGAAGGTCGCGTGCCCGACCATGATCGTGAAGATCCCGAGGCCGACCCCCAGCGGCTCGAGGACCGTGTGAAAGGTGGCGTTCAACGCCATGCCGGTCACGATCCCCGGAAGGGCGATCGGCAGGATGACCAGGAAGGAGACCGTCTCGCGCCCGAAGAAGCGGTAGCGCTGGACGGCGAGTGAGGCAAGGGTGCCGAGCACGAGCGCGATGGCGGTCGCGCCGAGCGCGGCCTCGACGGAGTGGACGATCGCGTCGCGCACCCCGGTGTTGTGAAAGGCCTTGTCCCACCAGCGCAAGGTGAGGCCGCTGATCGGCCAGCGTTGCGTCCGGGTCTCGTTGAACGCGTAGAGAGCGATGACTCCCAGCGGGACGTAGATGAACGCGAGCGTCACGAGCGTTGCGAAGCGCAGTCCGATGCGGGCCGCGCGGGTCTCCATCAGTGGTCCGCCCGGCGCCATTGCCGCCCTTCTGACGCGCGAAAGGCGAGCCGAGCAAGGACGCAGGGAGGCCGCGTATCGAATGTAGATACGCGGCCGACTGAGGCGCGGCGACGGCTTGCAGCCGTGCAGAAGCCGGAGGATGGTGCCGGGCGGGCCACTCAGAGGCTCTCGAACGCCCCGAGGCGCTTCGCCACGAGGAGGTAGACGATCATGATCAGGACCGGCACCGTGGCGAACGCGGACGCAAGCGGGAGGTTGTTCGCGACGCCGACGTTCGCGTACACGACGTTGCCGATGAACTGCACGCTCGAGACGAGGTTCGGGGTGATGAAATCGCCGAGCGTGAGCGAGAAGGTGAAGATCGAGCCGGCGACGGCGGCCGGCAGGGCGAGCGGAAGGATGACGCTGCGGAACGTGCGGCTCGCGCGCGCGCCGAGGTCGCCGGAGGCCTCGAGGAGCGAGTCGGGGATGCGCTCCAGCCCCGCGTAGAGCGGCAGAATCATGTAGGGCAGCCAGAGGTAGCTGAACACGAGCCACATGGCGACCTCGCCGAACCCCGGGCCGTGGAGGCCGAGCGGGCCGAGGGCCCAGTTGAGGATCCCGTCCTCCTGGAGGATGACGCGCCAGGCGTAGACTTTGACGAGGTAGCTCGACCACAGCGGCATGAGGATCGCGACGACGAGGAGGCCCTTGACCCGAGGGCCGGCCACGCGCGCCATGTAGTACGCAATCGGGAAGGCGAGGATCGCATCCGTGAGGGTGACCGCAGCGGCGATCTTCACGGTGCGGATCGTGATCTGACGGTAGACGTCGTTCTCGACGAGCGTCCTGAAGTTCTGCAGGCCGGGGTCGCGAACGACGTCGGCCGTGAAGGGATCAAGTCGCCAGAACGCGGCGGCGAAGAGGACTGCGAGCGAGCCCAGATAGGCGATCACGAGCCACCCGAGCGGCGCGGCTAGAAGCAGGGAGAGCTGCGCCTTCGGGTGGCGGTAGAGGAAGGAAGCGACCCGCCGCCCCGGCGAACGCCGGGGCGACGGGCTCTCGTACGCGATCGAGGTCAGGGTCTGGCCCCTCGACTATCCCTTGATCTCAGTCCAGGCGTTCGTCCATTCGGAGTAGTCCTTGCAGACGTCGCCGCGGTCGTCGAGGCACTGCTTCTGCGGCGTCGTCCAGTACCACACCTGGTCGAAGTACGCCTGGTCGTCCGCGTGGTAGATCGTGCAGGTGTTCGGATCGGCCGTCTCGGCGCACGCCTTCGCGTTGGCCGGCGCTTCCCCGAACCACTCGGCCACCTGTGCGTTCACCTTCGGCGAGACGATCCAGTCCATCCAGCGGTACATGCAGTTCGGATGCTTCGCCTTGGACGAGATCATCCAGGTGTCCGACCAGCCCGTCGCGCCCTCCTTGGGGAGGATGGCCTTGACTGGGACCTTGTCGGCCTCGAGCAGGTTCGTGATCACCTGCCACGTCGTTCCGAGAACGCTGTCCCCGCCGGCGAAGGCAGCCTGTTCCTTCGTGTAGTCGGACCAGTACTCACCGATGATCGTCCGTTGCTTCTTCAGCAAGTCGACTGCGGCGTTGAACTGGTCGTCGTCGAGCTCGTACGGATTGGTGATCCCGAGATCAGGCTGCGTCTTCATGAGATAGAGCGCAGCGTCGGCGATGTAGATCGGGCTGTCGTACGCGGTCACCTTGCCCTTGTAGGGCGAGTTCTCGTCGAAGACCGCGCCCCAGCTGTCCGGCTCTGGCTTCACCAAGTCCGTTCGCCACATGAGCAGGTTGGCCCCGCGCCCGTGCGGAATGCCGTAGTGGACACCCTTGACGGTGTTGTGCGGCTGGTCCTTGAGGCCCGGGAAGATGTCCTTGTAGTTGGGGACGAGGTCGACGTTCACCGGCGCGACGTCGCCGGCCGCGATGAGTCGCAGCGTCGCGTCGCCCGAGGCGGAGACGCCGTCGAAGTTGCCGCTCTTCATGAGCGTCACCATCTCGTCGGACGTGTTGCCGATCGTGACGTTCACCTTGCAGCCCGTCTGCTGCTGGAAGTCAGTGACCCAGTCCACGGCCGGATCGGTCGAGCCGTCCTCGACGTAGCCCGCCCAGGCGATGAGGTCCACTTCGCCCTCGCCGGGCCCGAGCTGCTGCAGCGCCTGCGGACCGCCGCCGGTGCCGGTGCCGGTCCCCCCGCCACCGTTCCCTCCGCCGCCGCAACCCGCGGCTGTGAACGCGAGCCCGGCAACGAGCAGGACGAGCGCGCTGAAAAACAGGTACCGCTTGCGTTTCATTCCTCTGCCTCCGTCTCCCCCCTGTTCTCGATCGCGTAGGTCTGCTCGGGGCGCCACCCTAGGCGGACCCTCCTTCCCTGGGCTTCGAGCACGTCCTGGGATGACGTCTCGAGGTTCTGGCGTACAACCATCAGCTCGCCGCCGACGTCGAGGTCGACGACGTAGCGTGTGACCATGCCGACGTAAACGACGTCGCGGACTGTGCCGCTCTCGACGTGCGCGCCCGGCTCGGGCGAATCGCCGTCGAGGAGGATGCGGATCTTCTCCGGCCGGACGGTGAACCGTCTGCCGTCGCGCTCGAGCAGGTTCGAGACTCCGACGAAGCCGGCAACGAACTCTGTAGCCGGTCGCTCGTAGACCTCGGCCGGCGAAGCCAGCTGCTCGATCCGTCCCTGGTTGAAGACGGCGAGGCGGTCGCTCATCGTCAGTGCTTCCTCCTGGTCGTGCGTCACGTAGACGAACGTGATGCCGACCTCCTGCTGGATGCGCTTGAGCTCGATCTGCATCTCCTCGCGGAGCTTGAGATCGAGCGCGCCGAGCGGTTCGTCGAGTAGGAGCACCTGCGGCTGGTTGACGATCGCGCGGGCGAGCGCGATGCGTTGCCGCTGTCCTCCCGAGAGCTGGCTCGGCTTGCGCTTGCCGAAGCCTGGGAGCCGCACCATGGCCAGGGCGTTCTCGGCGCGCGAGCGCCGCTCGCTCCGGGACACGCCCTTGACCTTGAGGCCGTACTCGACGTTCTCCGAGATGGTCATGTGCGGGAAGAGCGCGTAGTCCTGGAAGACCGTGTTGACGTCGCGCTCGAAGGGCGCCCGGGAGGTCACGTCGGTGCCCCTCAGAAAGACGCGTCCTGAATCCGGGCGCTCGAAGCCGGCGATGATCCGCAGCAAGGTCGTCTTCCCCGAGCCGGACGGGCCGAGGAGCGAGAAGAACTGCCCGCGCTCGATCTCGAGGTCGACGCTCTCCACGGCCACGACGTCGCCGAACGTCTTCCGGACGGACTCGAGACGAACGTCAGGCGTCCGCTCGGCCTCCGGAAGATCCGTGTCGCTAACCCGCTCTTTTGCCTGCGTCGACAAGGGCTTCTTCGAGGATCTCGAGGCCCCGATCGAGATCTCCGTCGCTTATGACGAGCGGAACGAGAATTCGGATGACGTTGCCGTAGATGCCGCAGGACAGGAGGATGAGCCCGTGCTCGCGTGCCGCGGCCGTCGTGGCCGCGGCGAGCGCCGCCGCCGGCTCCTTCGTCTCCGGATCCTCGACGAGCTCGAGTGCGAGCATCGGCCCCAGGCCGCGCACCTCGCCGACCGCACCCACGCGGCCGGCGATTCCGTCGAGCGCCGCGCGCAAGCGGTTGCCGACCTCCTCGGCGCGGCGGCGGAAATCCTCTTCGGCCACTTCGTCGAGAACGGCCAGCGCCGCCGCGCACGCGACGGGGTTGCCCCCGAACGTCCCGCCGAGACCGCCCGCGGGCACGGCGTCGACGATGACGGCGGGGCCCGTCACTGCGGCGAGTGGAAGGCCGCCGCCGAGCGACTTGCCCGAGACGAGCAGGTCGGGCTCGACGCCGTAGTGCTCGATGGCCCACACCGGTCCTGTGCGCCCGACGCCGGCCTGCACCTCGTCGTCGACGTAGAGGATCCCGTGGCGCTCGCAGACCTCTTTGAGGCGGGGCGGAAAGTCCGGCGGCATGGGAATGAAGCCGCCCTCTCCCTGCACCGGCTCGAGAACGACGCAGGCGACCGAGGCTGGATCGACATGCGCCTTGAAGAGGAGCTCAAGATCGTGGATCGCGTCGTCGGACGTGATCCCCCGGTAAGGATACGGCGCCGGCGCGCGGTAGACCTCCGGCGCGAACGGGCCGAAACCGCGCTTGTACGGAACGACCTTGCTCGTCATCGTCATGGCGAGGAGCGTGCGGCCGTGGAAGGCGCGGTCGAAGACGACGACCGCCGCCCGGCCGGTGGCGACGCGGGCGATCTTGACGGCGTTCTCGACCGCCTCGGCTCCGGAGTTCAACAGGACGCTCTTCTGCTCTTCTCCCGGACACGGCGACAGCTCCGCGAGGCGGCGGCAGACCTCGACGTACGGCTCGTACATCCCGACCATGAAGCACTGGTGCAGGTAGCGGTCGACCTGCTCGTGGATCGCGGCCACGGCAGCCGGCAGCCCATGGCCCGTGTTCTGGCAGCCGAGTCCGCCGGCGAAGTCGATGTACTCGCGTCCGTCCGCGTCCCAGACTCGGGCGCCCTCGGCGCGCGAGACGACGAGCGGCGGCGTGGCGACGCCCGCGGCCACGTAGCGCTCCCGCGCCGCGAGCAGGCGGTCGGCCGCGCTTCGCTCTCGCACCGACATTCGCCGAGTCTACAACGGTGCGGGAGGCGGTTCCTTGGCCGCAGGGGCCGAAACGGTCGGGTTATGCTCGCCGCCGTGTCCGCGAGCTCACTGGCGATTTTCCTCTCGCTCGTGGCAGGCGTCGCGGGCTCCGTCCAGGTGGCCGTCAGCGGCGCGTTCGGCCGCCGAATCGGGGTGCTCGAAGCGACGGCGTTCGGAGCATGCCTGGGCGCGCTGATCATCCTGACCCTCGTGCTCGTCGCCGGCCGCATCGGCGGGGTGGCCGACGGGCTTCGCCAGCCGCCGTGGCTCTGGCTCAACGGCGTCATGGGCGCCATCGTCGTCACGACGATCACCTTCGCGGCGCCCCGTATCGGCACGTTCGCCACGATCGGCCTCCTGATCGCAGGCCAGCTCGCGATGGGCGTCCTCATCGACGCCGCCGGCCTCTTCGGCCTCGAGCGCATCCCGTTGTCGCCAGCTCGGGTCGTGGGACTGGTGCTGCTCGCGGGCGGCGCCATCCTCGTCTTGAAGCGCTAATGGCTATGGGAACCCTGGCGGGCGTCGCAGCGTCAAAGGGACGATGAGACGATTACTCGCACTCGCCGGCCTGGCCCTCGCGCTCGCCGCCTGCGGCGGCCAGTCGGCTCCGACCGCCTCCGGCGATTCGGGCATCCGCGGCCAGGTGCTCCGCGGCCCGCTCTGCCCGGTGGTCACCCAGGCCAACCCCTGCCCGGACGAGCCGTACGCAACGGACGTGCGCGTGCTGGCCGCAAGCGGCAAGCTCCTGGCGACCGTCCAATCGGGCTCCGACGGCCGCTTCGTCGTACGCCTAGAGCCCGGCCATTACGTCCTCATGACGGAGCAAGGAAGTCCGCTCGACGTGGTCGTCGACCCCCACTCGTTCGCGCAGGCAGTCGTCGAGTACGACACCGGGATTCGCTGACCTCAGCCGGCGGGCAGCTCGACGACGGGCGCCAGCGCCTCCCAGCGGGCGATCTCGCATCCGTTCCTCCGGGAGAGGAGCGCGTGGACCGTGCCCGAGAGCGTGGCCAGCTGCGGACCGCCGTAGACCTGGGTGCAGGCTACGTCCTTGCCAACCGGCTCGAGCGCCTCTTCGTGGGAGAGCAGGGCGTCGCAGGCCTGGGCAGGGTCGGGGTGCGAGCCGCCGTCGGGATCGCATGTGAGCGTCGCCGTCCGCGCCTCGCCGTTTCGGCCCGTCGGCCAGTAGCTGACCGTGAGGTCGTACCGGGGCTTCGCGGGCGAGGAGGAGCTCCCCGAGCCGCACCCGGCGACGACCAGGAGCGCGACGAGGGCGGCGATTCGCCCTACAGGCCCCACGGGTTGACCGGCTTCGCGCCCGTGGAGGCGATGACGGCCTTGGTCTCGAGGTACATCTCGAGCGTCTCGAGCGAGCCCTCCCGGCCGAAGCCCGACTGCTTGTAGCCGCCGAAGGGCAGTCCCGGAAAGGCCGTGTTCGGCAGGTTGATCCCGATCACGCCCGACTTGATCTGGCGG
>DASXRO010000108.1:0-60891 GCA_036506555.1 Gaiellaceae bacterium | reverse complement strand
GGCACCCAGGCCCGCTCCTGCTCCGACTGCCGCGGCTCCCGCAGGCGCCGGCGAGACGGTCGAGCCCATGTCGGCGATGCGCAAGGGCATCGCTGAGCACATGCGCCGTTCGCTGGACACGTCCGCGCACGTCACGACGACGTTCGAGGTCGATCTCTCGAAGGTCGTCGGCATCCGCGAGAAGCTGAAGCGCGAGTATGCGGAGCGCCACGGGGTCAAGCTCACCTACCTCGCCTTCATTGCCCGCGCCACCATTGATGCGATCGACAAGTGGCCCTGGATGAACGCCGAGCTCCGCGGGGAGTCGATCGTCGTCAAGAGCTACATCAACCTCGGCATCGCCGTCGCTCTCGAGGGCGGCAAGGGCCTCATCGTCCCGGTGATCAAGAACGCCGAAGGAATGAACCTACTGGGACTCGCCCGCGCGATCGAGGACGTGGCCGACCGGGCGCGGTCGAAGAAGCTCATGCCCGACGACGTCCAGGGCGGGACGTTCACGATCACGAATCCCGGCGGTTTCGGGGCCATTCACGGGACGCCGATCATCAGCCAGCCGCAGGTGGCCATCCTCGACGTGGAGGCGATGGTCAAGCGTCCCGTCGTCGTCACGGGCGACGACGGCAGCGACGTCATCGCCATCCGGCCGATCATGAACCTCTGCCTCTCTTACGACCACCGGCTCGTCGACGGCGCCTACGCCGCGCAGTTCATGCGCGATCTGAAGGAAAACCTGCAGACCTGGGACGAATCGGCCTACTAGGCCATGCCTGAGCCCGGCTACCTGCTGAACCTCGGCGAAACGCCTTACCTGGAGGCGTGGGACCTCCAGCGCTCGCTGGCCGGCGCCGTCTTCCAGGACGCGATCCCGGACACGATCGTGATGCTCGAGCATCCTCCCGTCATCACCCTCGGGCGGCGGACGGACGGCGCCGAGGTGCACGTCCCCGCAGGCGCCGACGTCGAGGTGGTCGAGACCGACCGGGGCGGCAAGTCCACGTACCACGGGCCCGGCCAGCTCGTCTGCTATCCGATCCTCGACCTGAACCGGCACGGGCGCGACGTGAAGAAATACTGCCGCGACCTCGAGGAGGCGATCATTCGCACCCTCGCTGCTTTCGACCTCGACGCGACGCGCATCGAGGGCCTCACCGGCGTCTGGCTGGAGAGGCCACCGCGCAAGATCTGCTCGATCGGCGTGCACATCTCCCGCTGGGTGACGACGCACGGATACGCGCTCAACGTCGATCTCGACCCCGCGCCGTTCACCGACTGGATCACCGCGTGCGGCCTCGAGGACGCCGCCTTCACGACAATGGCCCGGGAGCTCGGCCGTCCCCACATCGTCGACGAGGTCCGCCCCGCTGCGGCCGCCGCTCTCGCCGAGGTCTTCGGCCTCGAGCTCGAGGAGCTGCCCGCGGATGAAGGCGCCGGCCTCTGGGCACAACCGACCCATGCAAGGCTCGCAGCCAGTAGCTGAGTCACGTGGGGGAACCCAGGGTTCCCCCACGAACCCCCTCCTTAAGGACTAGTGCCGAAGATGGAAACCTCTCGTCCCGTTCAGGTCCGGCCCCGGCGGCCCGAATGGATGAAGGTGCGCGCGCCGAGTGCCGACTCGCGCTACTTCGAGGTGCGCGAGCTGATCCACGGCCAGCACCTGCACACGATCTGCGAGGAAGCGCGCTGCCCGAACATCGCCGAGTGCTGGGGCCGCGGGACAGCGACGTTCCAGATCCTCGGGGACACCTGCACGCGCGCCTGCCGCTACTGCTACGTCCACTCGGGACGGCCCGAGCACCCGCCGGACCCCCTCGAGCCACTCCGTCTCGCGGCGACCGCCGCGCAGATGGGCCTCGAGCACGTCGTCGTCACATCGGTCGACCGCGATGACTTGCCCGACAAGGGCGCCGGCCATTACGCGGCCACCATCCGCGCCCTCAAACGCAAGCTTCCGGAGGCGTCGGTCGAGGTGCTGACCCCGGACTTCCTCGACCACGAAGAGGAAGCTCTCGCCGTCGTCCTGGCCGAGCGCCCCGACGTCTTCAACCACAACATCGAGACCGTGCGCCGTCTCCACCGGCGCATGCGCGGCGCCAAGGCCTCCTACGACAAGGCGCTCTGGCTGCTCGCGCGGGCCAAGGAGATTGCCGCCTATCCCGTGCTGACGAAGTCGGGAATCATCGTCGGCCTCGGCGAGACGAACGACGAGGTCGTCCAGACGCTCCGTGATCTGCGCGAGCACGGAGTTGACGTCGTCACCATCGGCCAGTATCTCCAGCCGTCCTCCAGGCACGCGCCGATCGACCGCTGGGTGCACCCCGACGAGTTCCGCTGGTTCCGGGAGCAGGGGGAGGCGCTGGGCTTCGGCTCGGTCTTCTCGGGCCCGCTCGTTCGCTCCTCCTACCGCGCCGACGAGCAGCGGCACGCTGCGTCTAACTCAACGCGGATGCGTGGCGCAGTCGCCTACTGAGCTCGCTGCCTAGCCGCCGAAGCGGGCCTTCGTGCTCAGGCGCCCGTTCTCGAAGCAGATCTGGTACGCGCCCTGCGCCCCGGCGATTCCGTAGTACCAGCACTCGAGGTCGATGCCCTCGACCGAGGCCTTGGTCTTCTTCGCGGGCTCTCCGGCGAACGACCGCAGGCGCCCAGGCGTGAAGGCGGAGTCGACTCGCGCGTACTCCTCGGTCGAGAGCTGCGACGCGCTTTGCGCGACTGCCGGCACCCTGTTTCCGAGGTAGTCCATCCGATCCGGCAGGCGGTGCCGCACGGCCGGATAGACGAGCACAAAGGCGGCCAGTGCGACCGCAGCGAGGAGTATCGGCTTCGTGACCGTCGCCACGTCCGCACGATTCCAGAGCGTGGCCGACTCTCCTGCCCTACGGAGGCTGAGAGAGGGCCGCCCGACAGGCGGCCCTCTCTCGCAGTTCGATCAGCTCCGGTTGATCCTGATCGGCACCGTGAGCGCCGCCGGAGCGCTCGGCGGGCCGAGCTGCAGCTCGCCGAAGTAGCTCTGGCCGGCCGTCATCGCCTTCGAGTAGGCGACGTGGATCGTCACGGGGGTGCCCGCGGGCACGGCGCCCGACGGCAGTCCGCTGACGGTCATGTCGTTGCCCTGCACGACATCGATCGTGAGCGGGAACGTCGGCGTGCCCGTGACGCTGAACCCGTGCACCCACACTTCGTAGGTGCCGTCTGCCGGCCGCGTCAGCTCGACCACCTCGTCGCCGGACGAGCTCGTCGAGGACCCGACGAGCTGGCCGTCCTTGAGGACGTACAGGTCGATGTCGTTGCCCGCAAGATGAACCTCGAACGTCGCCCGAGATGCATGCGAGATCGCGACGGTCTTCTTCACGCTCGCGGTGGACGGGTCGTTCGGATCGTCCTGGTGGGCGGTCTCGGTCGTCGTGCTCGGCTGGCTGAGCCCGAATGCCTCCGCCTGGAGGCCGGCCAGATCGACCGTCGCCTGGAACGTCACGTCGAAGCTGCCCGTGTCGCTCGCGGTCGTCTGCTCGACCGAGCTCGGCGTGACCCTGGCAGAGCCGAGCGTGGTCTCGAACGGGACGTCGAACTTGTCGCCCTGGAAGTTGACCTGGTGCTGCGCCAGCATCTGGAGCCCCTCCTGGGCCGGGCCGGCGACGAATTCCTCGGCGCCGCCCGTGGCCGTGTCGAACGTCCAGACACCGTCGCCGATGTTGGTGTTCTCGCTCTTCCCGAGCGTGTCGAGGATGTACGGCGCCCCGATCGGCGCGCTCCCGCCGATCAGCTGGTACGTGTTCGACGAGCGGCCCATGAGGAGCGTGTCGAGGTCGGTGTACGGCGCCGCGTCGTCCCACTTGGTGTCGGACAGGAAGAGCGTCCCGTCCGGCGGCGCGAGCGCCGCATCGAAGTAGAAGAAGCGCCAGTCACCGGACTCCGCTCGCCACGTCCAGTCGGTCGCGCCGAAGACGGAGCCGTTGTTGTAGAGCGAGGCATCGTCAGCCGCGGCGGCACTCGCACCGCCGAAGTGCAGGCTGTCGGTGATGTTTCCGCTTGCATCCTGCGGCAGGTCCGCTTTGACCGCTACCGAGACCGGGACGACGGTGTCGCGGCCGTCCTTGGTGAGGACGATCGCGCCGTCGTACATGCCCGGAGCGGTGCCGCCCGGGACGTCGATCGACGCAGAGAACGATCCGGATGCCGAGCCCGGAGTCGAGACCCAGGGCCAGTCGACGTTCTTGTAGAAGTCGATCCGGATCTGGAAGCTCGTCTGCGGGATGGACGGGTTGTGCACCGTGTGCTGGAACCCGAGGAACAGGCCGTCGGCCATCCGTGCGTTCGGCTGGCGCACCCACGACTGGAGCGTGGGCGAGCCGGGCCGGTGGTACATGAAGCGGACGTACTCGCCCTTTTGCATCTCGGATGCGGCGAAGTTGATGTCGTAGTTCGAATCGACGTTGGAGATATGCGCGGTGTCGACGTGGTCGACCGCCCCATCGGCGTCGAGGTCGGTCCAGAGCCTGCCGTCGTGGTTCACGTCCGTCCAGTTGTACGTGAGCAGCCGCCATGCCTGGTCTTCCGAGTAGTCGCCGTTGCCGTCGAACTGGGTGTACGGGAAGTTGGCCCGCACGACCATCAGGTCGGCATCCGGATGAGCCGCGACCACGTCGCTGATGTTGATCAGGTAGTCCGGCGCGTTGAAATTGAAGGTCGACTCTTTGTTCACGCGCGCCGTCGTGAACGACCGGTCGACGCGGTCCGTCCGGCGCAGGTAGCGATCCGAGACAGCGTACGTGCCCGGTCCGTCGATGGTGAAGGTCTGGGCGTCGTGTCCACCGGGAGCGATGACGTTCGCGAAGGAGGGGTACTCGGTCCCGCGATAGTCACCCGGCCGCCACTCGTCAGGCGAGACCGACCCGCCGGCCGCCGCGAGCTGGGTGGCCCGGGCAGCGTCGACGGAGCCGGCACCCTGGGCCCAGCTGTCGTACTTCAGGTCCTTGGCGGAGGACATGAGGATCTGCCGTGCCTTGAACTCGAAGTCGTTGGGCACGGTCCCGCCGTGCGCCTGCTTCCAGGCGTCGTAGACGAGCAGCGTGGCCGCGCCGGCCACGGGGGCCGAGCGGCTCGTGCCGCCCCACGTCTCCCACGCGTTGCGCCCGTTGAGAGACGCGTTGAGCGTCACGTCGCCGGCCGAGAACGCGCCGTCAGCGACGACGTCGACGCCGGTTGTGCCCGTCGCTCCCGGCCCTCGGTTCGACCAGACCATGACGTCGTTGTCGGTGATCTGGCTTGCGTTGGCGATCGAGTCCCAGCCGGTGCCGCCGAACTGCGTCGAGGCCCCGACCTTGATGCCGGTGTAAGGAGCCGGGGGAGTCGTCGTGCCCCACCCGGGCGCCCCGTTACCGGTCGAGAAGAGGGCGGTCGTCCTGCCCCGTGCGCCGCCGCCGAACGTCGCCGTGTGCCAGAACGCGGCTTCCTGGCTGGCCGCGTCGTAGCCGTCGTTGTCGGCTGAGGAGGAGCCGTACGAGTTCGTGGTCACGTTCGCTCCCGCCGAGTTCGTCAGGAAGTAGGCGAACTGCGTCGAGAAGTCGAACGAGAAGTAGATGTCGCCGAACGGCATGAGCTTGGCGTTGGGCGCCCCGCCGATGACGGCACCGGGGTATGTCCCGCCCGGGACGTCGTCGAAGTGCGGCGCGTTCCCGTTGATGACGCCCTGGCCGACAACGTTGGAGGCCGTCAGCGTCCCGTGGCCCTCGATGGCCGGATCGAAGTCACCCGTCCACGCGAGCATGGCGCCCGGGTCGGGAACGATGCTGACGCCGAACGACGTCAGGCCGCCCGGGATGGGCGTCGCTCCGTCCGAGATGTAGTAGAGAAGGCCGCCCGAGAGGTCGGTGTAGCCGTCCCCGTTCATGTCGCGGTACGAGACGGGGGAGGCCCTCGTCACGGGCTTCTCGTCGGCGAACTGGTAGTCGTCGTCAAGGTCCACGTAGACGGTGTCGTACACGCCGGCCGTGTTCGGGTCGGCGACGATGAAGGCGGGCCGCTCCGTGAACAGCTGGAGCAGGTGGTCATCGGGATGGCTGCCCATCCTGACCGTGCCCGACTTCGTCCACGCCTTCGGGAACGTGTACGAATGCGTGCGGAACCCGTCGGGAGCGCCGAAGTTGCGCGACGGGCCGATTCGGGTCGCGAAGTTGACGCGGTAGAGGTCCTTCTTCGCGTCCTGGGAGTTCTGCGTGAAACTCGACTTGGGCTGGGTCTTCGTGTACCAGCTCAGGCCCTGGTCGACAAAGCCCGGGGCGGCAAGGAAGATCAGCGTGCCGAACGGGTCGAAGGCGCGCGGCCAGCCGTTCGCTCCCGTGCGCCACGTGCCGATCAGGTCGGGATGGCCCCAGTCGGTGCCGCCGTCGAGGACGGCGCCGGTCTCACCGTCGCCGGTGTAGCCGTTCTCCCACGCCTCGGCGAATCCGTGCGTCTTGGCATCGAGAAGGGCTAGGTCCTTGAGCTGCTCGAAGTTCGAGCCCTTGAGCGGAGGCGCCTGCGAGTAGGGCACTTCCTTTTTGCGCAGGTTGTTCATGAACGCCTGCAGAGAGCTGAGAGAGGGAAGCTTGTTGAGACCCGGATCCGGGATTCCGGGCGGGCGCGCCGTCTGCTTCAGCTCGACGAGCCGAACCGAGAGAACACTGCTGGCTCCGGCGAGCTTCGTGAGCTGCTGGACGCGGATGGAACCGACGACCAGTGACATCCCGGGGCCGCGGGCGACGTGCGCGTTGCGAAGGAGCCTGAGGGCCCCCTGGAGACTCGAGCGCTTCCGCCCACGGTCGCAAAGACGAAGACGCGCTTGTTCGTCCCCGAGGCGACGAGGTCGCGCAACTTGCCATCGAGCTTTGCGCGCGCGGCGTCCGACTTCGTGTGGACGCTGAGCGGCTGCGTTCCCTGTCCTCCCTGCGCGCCCGACCCCGTCGGAACGAGCAGCACCACTGTCATGAGCGCAACGACGAACGCTGCAAAGCCCACCTGCATGCGGCGCATCTCTATTGCTCCCCTCTGGCGCCCAGCTCCCGGGTGCCGGTGCAAGGCCGATATCCGGCGTTAGATGAAGTCATTTTCGGCCGGCTTTGTCAAGCCGCGGAACACCCCCTGCGGCGGGCCGGCCGCCGGGACTATGCGGCGGGTGGGTGCGGTTTCGCCATCGCCCGAAAGTCGAGCGCCTTGGCGAGGATCTCGTCGTCGACGCCCGCTTCCCGCGCGACCTCGCGCAGCGGCCTTCCGGAGGCCGCCGCTTCCCTCACGATCTCGCTCGCCTTGTCGTAGCCGACGTAGGGATTCAGCGCCGTCGCCGCCGAAAGGGTCAGCTCGGCGTAGCGCTCGCAGACCTCGCGGTTGGCCTCGATCCCGTCCACGCACTTCTCGGCCAGGAGCCGGGAGGCGCTCGCCAGCAGGTGAATCGACTGGAGCAGGTTGCGCGCGATGAGCGGCACGAACACGTTGAGCTCGAAGTGACCCTGGAGACCACCGACGGTGATCGCGGCGTCATTGCCGATCACCTGGGCGCCGACCTGTGTGACGACCTCGGGGATGACCGGGTTCACCTTGCCCGGCATGATCGAGCTTCCCTTCTGGAGCTCCGGCAGGCTGATCTCGGCAAGCCCTGCGCGAGGGCCGGAGCCCATGAGACGGATGTCGTTGGCGATCTTCGTCAGCGAGACCGCAACCACCTTGAGAGCTCCGGACGCTTCGACGAGCGCGTCGCGGGCCGCCTGCGCCTCGAAGGGGTCCGCCGGCGGGAGGATGGTGAGGCCCGTCTCCTCGGCGAGGCGGGCGCGCACCCGCTCCGCGAACTCTGGGTGCGTGTTCAGGCCCGTGCCGACGGCCGTTCCTCCGAGCGGAATGCTGCCGACGCGGTCAAGCGTCGCCTCGACACGGGCGCTGCCCTGCCGGACCTGGGCCGCGTAGCCGCCGAACTCCTGTCCGAGCGTCACCGGCACGGCGTCCATCAGATGGGTGCGCCCGGACTTGACGACGTCGTCGAACTCGCTCGCCTTCGCCTCGAGGGAGCCGCCGAGGCGCGAGAGCGCGGGCAGAAGGTCGTTGACGAGCTCGTCGAGCGCTGCGAGGTGCACGGCCGAGGGGAAGACGTCGTTGGAGGACTGCCCCAAGTTGACGTCGTCGTTCTGGTGCACGCCCTCACCCGCGAGCGCGGCAATCACCTCGTTCGCGTTCATGTTCGACGACGTGCCGGACCCGGTCTGGAAGACGTCGATGGGGAACTGGTCGTCGAACTCGCCCGCGGCCACACGATCGGCGGCAGCTGCGATCCGCTCGGCCTTGTCCGCGTCGAGCAGCCCCAGGTCGGCGTTCACGCGCGCCGCAGCGGCCTTGATGCGTCCCAGCCAGCGCGCCACCGACGGCGGAATGCGCTCGCCCGAGACCGGAAAGTTCTCGACCGCCTTTCCCGTCTCGCCGCCCCAGAGCTCCTTGGGCGCGGTCTCTTTCACAAGAAGGAGTCTAGACCGCGTGCAGGCGGCCCCCGCGGCGCTCGGGCGGGCGCTCGCGGAGCGTTCGGCGCACGGGATCGGACAGATCAGCCGCCAGGGCCCAGCCGACGTAACCGCACCGCGGGCACTCGCCCGGGTCGAGCCGCGCGGACCGCTCGCGCTCGACGGTGCGGAAGTTTCCGCAGCGGAGGCACTCGACCGCATGCTTCTCGCTCACGCTTCCGTTATTCGGAGCCGCGGGCTCGACGGATTAGCCCCGAACGGGGTAGCGGGCCCCTCGCTAGTCGGTGGAGTACTTGGGCTGAACCTTCTCGCCGCGGATGCGCGCGATCGCGTTCAACACGGGGGAAACCATGTTTCCCCCGTGAGCCCCCTTCTTCATGAGGCTCAGTCCGTTGAGTACTTCGGCTGAACCTTCTCGCCGCGGATGCGCGCGATTGCGTTGTTCGCCGCGATGGCGGCTTCGCCGAACCCGACGGAGATGAGCGTGATCTTTCCCTCGTAGCCGGCCACGTCCCCCGCGGCATAGACCCCGGGGATGGACGTCTCCATCGTCTTGGGCTCAACGAGGATCTGGCGCTTGCCGTGCAGCTCGAGCCCCCACTCGGCGATCGAGCCAAGATGGGAGTGAAAACCGAGCAGAAGGATGAGGGCCTGGCACTCGACGTCGGTGAGCTCGCCCGTCTGCGTGTTCTCGACCGTGACGCCTTGGATCACTCCGTCGCCGCGGATCTCGCGCACCTCGGAGGAGGCGCAGATCCGCACCTTGCCCTCCTCCTCGAGGCGGCGAGCCTCCTTGACCGACGTCTCGAGCGCCCGAAAGCGGTCGCGCCGGTGGACGAGGGTGATCGGGAGGTCGGCGGTGTCCTGGAGGCCCAGCGTCCAGTCGAGGGCCGAGTCGCCCCCGCCGACGATGACGCACGACTTGCCGGCGAAGATGTCCTTGCGCCGGACGAAGTAATGGAGCCCGCGCCCCTCCCAGTCGTCCAGACCCTCGATCTCGAGCTTGCGCGGCTCGAAGGCGCCGTGGCCGGCGGTGACGATCAGCGCACGGGAGAGGAAGCGCTTGCCAGCCTTCGTCGTCAGCGACAGAACCTCCTCGCCGTTCTGGCCGATGCGGGTGAGGTCCGCGACTTCCTCGTCGAGGTGGAGGTCGGCTCCGAACTGAAGGCCCTGCTCGACGCAGAG
Organism: Gaiellaceae bacterium; assembly: GCA_036506555.1. Lineage (GTDB taxonomy): Bacteria > Actinomycetota > Thermoleophilia > Gaiellales > Gaiellaceae > JAIBJP01. Next base: position 51,232 of record DASXRO010000108.1, on the reverse strand, counting down.
ATCGACGAGCTTCTGCCCGAGGATCTTCGGGTGTCCTGCGACGTCGTAGACGTGCTTCTCTGGATAGACGGCGGCCACCTGCCCGCCGAGCTGGCCGAGGCTCTCGACGATGGTGACGCTCGCGTCACGGTGGCCGGCGTAGTACGCGGCCGCGAGGCCCACGGGGCCCGCTCCGATGATCGTGATGTCGCGAACGCCTTCGCTCACGTCCGCCCCGATGCTACCCCGCCGGCCGAAAAATCAGTGGCAGCCGCAGCCGCCGCCGGCGTGCGTCGTCTGATCGGGCGCGGATGCGCTCTCGGCGACGCCCTCCTTTGCCTGGAAGGAGGAACCGCACCCGCACGCTGCCTGGACGTTCGGGTTGTTGATTGCAAAGCCGGCGCCCATGAGGGCGTCGACGAAGTCGATCTCCGAGCCGGTGAGGTATGGCGCGCTGAACGGGTCGATGACGACGCGGACGCCGTTCGACTCGATCTCGTTGTCCCCGTCCTGCGGGCCGCGATCGAATCCGAGCGCGTACTGAAAGCCCGAGCAGCCTCCGCCCTGAATGGCGATGCGGAGGACGGCGACGCCCTCCTCGGGCTCCTCGGCCATCAGCTCCCGGATCTTGCGGGCGGCATTCTCGGTGACGGTGACCACTGAGCCTCAGTGTACCAACGGGGTTCGGCTGGAAAAGGGCCCCCACCTTGTAACAGCTGTAGCACCTGAAACTTCACGATCCCGGCCGGAGTTCGTGACACCGCTCCGACGCCCCCTGCCCGGTTAGTATGGCGGCGTGCCGGTAGCCGTCTTGGACGACTGGTTCCCGTTCCTCGTCTACGGCTTCTTCGCGCTGGCGATCCCGGCCTCGATGATCCTCATGTCGTTCGTCTTCGCCACGCGCCCTTCGCATCGCGCCCGCCAGCGCACGGTCCCGTTCGAGTCCGGCGTGTCCATCGGGCCGCCCAAGCAGCAGCGCTTCACGATCAGCTTCTACCTGACGGCGATGCTCTTCATCGTCTTCGACATCGAGATCGTCTTTCTCTATCCAGTCGCGGTCATCCTCGAGCAGATCGGCTGGTTCGCCGTCGCCGAGTTCGGCTTCTTCATCGCCCTCCTCGTCGTCGCCTACGTCTATGTGTGGAAGAAGGGGGCGCTGGAGTGGCGGAGGTAGAGCGCAAGAAGCGTCTCGCCGACTACGGCCTGCACTCTGAGCGTTTGCTCATGCGCAAGAAGGGGCCTGGGGTCTTCGAGCGCGAGCTCGGAGACATCGAGGACAAGCTCATGCTCACCACCCTCGGAAAGGCGGTCGCATGGGCCCAGGGCCACTCGATCTGGCCCGACACCTTCGGCCTCGCGTGCTGCGCGATGGAGATGATCGCGATCGTCTCCGCCCGCTACGACGTCGCGCGATTCGGCGCCGAGGTGTTCCGCTCTTCGCCGCGCCAGGCCGACCTGCTGATCGTCTCCGGCCGGGTTTCCCACAAGATGGCGGCGCCGCTGCGGCAGATCTACGACCAGATGCTCGAGCCGAAATGGGTCATCGCGATGGGCGCGTGCGCGAGCTCGGGCGGGATGTTCGCCAACTACGCCATCCTCCAAGGCGTCGACAAGATCGTGCCGGTGGACGTCCACGTCCCCGGCTGTCCGCCGCGGCCCGAGGCTCTGCTCGAGGGCATCGTCCGCCTCCAGGAAAAGGTCCTCGCCGGCGTCCCGCCCGCATACGAGATCCGCGAGGTGGCCTCGTGAAAGCCCCGAAAAATGCCCCGCATTTTCCGCGGGAAAGGCGGCGACCCACATGAGCTGGGAGGGTGTGCCCGGCTTCGTCGAGGAGCGCGAGGAATATGGCGAGGTAACGGTCGTCGTCGAGCGGCAGCGGCTGCCGGACGCCGCGCGTCACCTGCGGGACGAGCACGACTTCAACTTCCTGACCGACATCGCGGCCACCGACTACCTGGGCTGGAACGAGCGCCCCGTCGCCGGCTATTGGGGCAGCGCCGGCGGACGGGACCTCAACCGCCCCGGGTCGTGGGGCCTCGCGAGAACTCCCGAGCCAAAGCCCAAGCGCTTTTCGATCTCTTACCACCTGCTCAAGGTCGTGTCGGGCGCCGGTGAGGCGCCGCGCCTGCGCCTCCAGATCTGGTGCGACGACGGGGAGCCGGTCCCGAGTCTCGTCTCCGTCTGGCCGACCGCCGACTGGCACGAGCGCGAGGCCTGGGACATGATGGGCATCCCGATCGAGGGCCACCCGAACCTGACCCGCATCCTCATGGAGGACGACTGGGAAGGGCACCCGCTTCGCAAGGACTACCCGCTTGGGGGCGAGCCGGTGCGCTTCTCGAGCGCGGAGTAGGCACCCGTGGCTGTCATCGAGCGGGCGAAGATCTACGAGGGGACGCGGATCCCTTCGCCGATCCCGACCGTGCTGCAGGTCGATCCCGCCCTCCGTGAGGAGGGCGACATCCTCGAGGTCAACTTCGGGCCGAACCACCCTTCGACCCACGGTGTCCTCCGGCTGGTCGTCGAGCTGAACGGGGAGCAGGTCGTCGGGCTCGCTGCCGTGGTCGGCTACCTCCACACCGGCTTCGAGAAGAACATGGAGCAGAAGACGTGGTGGAAGGCGATCACCTACCCGGCGCGGATCGACTACCTCTCCTTCCAGTACAACGAGCTCGTCTTCGTCCTCGCCATCGAGAAGCTGCTCGAAGTCGAGCCACCCGCGAAGGCGACCTGGATGCGAACGCTCCTCTGCGAGCTCAACCGCATTCACTCCCATCTCATCTGGCTGGGCACGGCGGCGCTCGAGATCGGCGCGATCTCGATGCTCTGGTACACGTTCCGCGAGCGCGACGCCGTCCTCGACCTGTTCGAGCTCGTAACCGGCGTGCGCATGCACACGCGCTACTTCCAGGCCGGCGGGCTCGCCGAGGACATCCCGCCCGGCTTCTTCACCGAGTGCCGCAAGTTCTGCGACCTGATGCCTCGGCGAATCGACGAGTACGAGGCGATTCTCGACCGCCAGCAGATCTGGCTCGAACGGACGAGGGGAATCGGCCTCCTGTCCGCCGAGGACGCCATCGCCCTCGGCCAGTCGGGCCCCGTGCTGCGGGCGTCGGGCGTGGACTGGGACCTGCGCAAGGCGGAGCCCTACCTCGTCTACGACGAAGTCGACTTCAACGTGCCCGTGTACGAGAACGGGGACGTCTACGACCGCTACAAGGTGCACATGGACGAGATGCGCGAGTCGACGCGCATCGTCCGGCAGTGCCTCGACGGGATGCCCGAGGGACCGTGGATCGTGGACGACCGTAAGATCGTCCTGCCGCCACGAGACGAGCTCCAGACCTCGATGGAGAGCCTGATTCACCACTTCAAGCTCGTCACGGAGGGTTACCGGGTGCCCGCGGGCGAGGTCTACGTCGCCGTCGAGTCGCCCCGCGGCGAGCTGGGCTGCTACCTCGTCTCCGACGGGGGCCCGAAGCCCTGGCGGGTCAAGTTCCGCGCGCCGTCCTTCGTGGCGCTCGAGGCGACGGCGACGTGCATGAGCGACGCGCTCGTCGCCGATCTCATCGCCATCGTCGGCTCGCTCGACACGGTCATGGGCGAGGTCGACCGGTGAGCTCGTTCTACGACGAGGTGCAAAAGGTCGCGGCGCAGTATCCACAGCGCCGTTCGGCGATCATGCCGGCCCTTCGCCTGGCCCAGGAGCAGCACGGCTGGCTTTCGCCCGAGGCTCTCCGCGAGGTGGCCGACGCGCTCGACCTCACCCCGGCGTACTGCGAGGCGGTGGCGAGCTTCTACGACATGTTTCACCTCGAGCCCGTCGGCAGGCACATGGTCGAGGTGTGCACGAACATCTCCTGCGCGCTCGTCGGGGCGCAGCAGGTGCTGGAGGCGTTCGAGGCCGAGCTCGGGATTCACGCCGGCGAGACCACGCAAGACGGCGAGGTCACCCTCCGAACCGTCGAGTGCGCCGGCGGATGCGGATGGGGGACGGTGGTCGCGGTCGACCACCGCTACCGCGAGCCCGTCCGCTCGGAGGACGTTCCTGCGATCGTCGAGGAGCTGCGCGGTGCCCAGGAGTAGGGCGAAGCACAAGATCCTCTTCGAGCACGCGGAGGGCCGCGATCTCACGCGGCTTTCCGCGTACGAGAAGGTCGGCGGTTACCGCTCCCTAAAGAAGGCGCTCAAGATGAAGCGGCAGGCGCTCCTCGACGAGCTCCTGGCCGCCAACGTGCGCGGGCGCGGCGGGGCCGGCTTCCCGATGGGGCGCAAGGCGAGCTTCCTCCCCAAGCCCGAGGACAGCCCGAGGCCGATCTACCTCGTCGCCAACGCGGACGAGTCCGAGCCGGGCACCTTCAAAGACCGCGAGATCATGGCCCGCCTTCCGCACATGTTCGTCGAGGGCGTCGTGATCGCCTCGCACGTCATCGGAGCGAACGCAGCCTTCATCTACATCCGCGGCGAGTACCTGGCCGAGTTCGAGATCCTGCGCAGCGCCCTCGAGGAGGCGCGGCGCGCCGGGCTGGTCGGCGCCAACATTCTCGGCAGCGGCTGGAACCTGACCGTCGTCGTCCACCGCGGCGCCGGTGCCTACATCTGCGGCGAGGAGACGGGGTTGCTGGAGTCGCTCGAAGGCAAGCGGGGACAGCCGCGCACGAAGCCGCCCTTTCCCGCCACCTCCGGCGTCTACGCCTCGCCAACGCTCATCAACAACGTCGAGACCCTCGCCACCGTCCCCAAGATCATCGAGATGGGGGGCGCCGCGTACGCGAAGCTCGGCGTCGAGAACTCGGCCGGAACGCGCGTCTTCTCGCTCTCCGGCAACGTTGCCCGTGGTGGCAACTACGAGGTGGAGCTCGGCACGAGCCTGCGCGAGCTCGTCTACGACATCGGCGGCGGCATCCCGGACGGGCGCGAGCTCAAAGCGATCATCCCGGGCGGCTCGTCCGTGCCCGTCCTGACGGCCGACCAGATCGATACGAAGCTCGACTTCGACTCGATGGCCCAGGCAGGGACGATGCTCGGCTCGGGGGCCGTCATCGTCATGGACGACCGCTGCTGCATGGTGCAGCTCGGCCTCCGGGTCGCGCAGTTCTACCAGCACGAGTCCTGCGGCAAGTGCACGCCGTGCCGAGAGGGAACCCGCTGGATGGTCGACCTGCTGAAGAAGATCGAGGCGGGAGAGGCGACGCACCCGGAGCTCGACCTCCTGCTCGATGTCTGCGACCGCATCCTCGGCAACTGCCTCTGCCCTCTCGGCGACGCGGCCGCCATGCCTGTGGCCAGCTACGTGTCCAGGTTCAGGGACGAGTACCGGCGGCACATCGACGAAGAAGGCTGTCCATTCGCGGGCGAGTCGACCCTGGACCACGTGCTCGCGCCTGTCGACCAACACCACGGGCGCCTGCGAGCCGCGATCGAAGTGCCCGCATGAGCACGCCGGACCTAGCGGTGGTCAACGTCGTCATCGACGGGCGCGACGTTCAGGTTCCGAAGGGAACCGGCATGGTCGAGGCCGCACTCGCGGCGGGAATCGAGATCCCCGTCTTCTGCTACGAGCCGCGGCTCGGGCCGCCCGTGGGCGCGTGCCGCATGTGCCTGTGCGAGGTGGAGGGCATGCCGAAGCTCCAGGCCGCGTGCACGATGACGGCTCAGGAAGGGCTCGTTCTCCGCACAGCGCAGACAAGCGCCCAGGCCGCCGAGGGCCAGGACGCCGTGCTCGAGTTCATCCTCCTGAACCACCCGCTCGACTGCCCGGACTGCGACAAGGGCGGCGAGTGCCCGCTGCAGGACCTCACCTTCCGCTGGGGGCCGGGGAATACGCGCATGCGCTTTCCCAAGCGGACGTTCGACAAGCCGATCCCGATCTCGCCGCTGATCGGCCTCGACCGCGAGCGCTGCATCCTCTGCTACCGCTGCACGCGCTTCTCCGAGCTGGTCGCGGAGGACGGGCAGCTCGTCGCCGTCAATCGCGGCGCGCAGTCGCTCATCGCCACGTTCGAGGACGAGTCCTACCGCGCACCCTTCTCCGGGAACGTGATCGAGGTCTGTCCCGTCGGTGCGCTCACCTCGACCACCTACCGCTTCCGCGCGCGGCCCTGGGAGATCCAGAACGTGCCCACCGTCTGCGGGCTCTGCCCTGTCGGCTGCAACATCTGGGCCACGACGCGCGAGGGAAAGGTGGCGCGCATTCTCTCCCGCAACCACCCGGAGGTCGACGAGGGCTGGCTCTGCGACAAGGGCCGCTTCGCCTACGACCACCTGCGCGCCGGCGACCGGATCCAGGCGCCGCTCCGGCGCGTACGCCGGCGAGGATTCGAGCACGTCTCCTGGGACGAGGCGCTCGACGAGGCCGAGCGGGGGCTCCGCGAAGCCGGCGGCTCGGCCGTGGTCGCCCTCTCCGGCGGCGAGACCGTCGAGCAGGCAACCGCCCTGGCCCGGCTGGCGCAGAACGGGCTGGGCTCGCGTACGGCGCTCCTCCCCGAAACCTTCCACCCTGCTCTCGACCGCTTCCGCGCTCCGCTTTCGGCAATCCGCGAGGCCGATGTCTGTCTCGTCGTCGGCGACCACCCGGTCATCGAGCGCGCGCCCATCGTGGATCTCTGGCTGCGCGGTGCCCGCCGGCGCGGAGCGGAGGTCATCACGGTCAACCCCGCGGGCACCATCGCCGCACCTCCCGGCGCCGCCGCGTCGGTGTGTGCCGCACTTGCTGCCGCCGAGCCGCCGAAGGAGCTCCGCGCCGCCGCTCGCTCGCTCAAGCGCGGGCAGCGGGTCGCGCTCGTCTGGTCGGAGGACGACCCGAGCGGCGGGGCGCACATCGCCGCGCTCGCCGAAAGCCTCGGCGAGAAGGTTTCGGTCTATTTCCTGCCACGGACACCGAACGGGCGCGGAGTGGCCTCAGCCTGGGGTCGAACGGAGGATCCGCCGCGCGACGGCGAGATCGGCGCGCTGATCGTCTCCGGCGACGAGGCCGCCTCCGACCCGCGTGTTCGAGCGCTCGCCGAGCGCGCGCGCTTCGTCCTCACGACCGCGATGTTCGAAAACGAGGTCACCCTCTGGTCCCATGTCGTCCTTCCCGGAACGAGCTATCTCGAGCGCGACGGGACGACCGTCAACCTCGAGGGCCGCCCGCAGCGCCTCCGGCGAGCGGTGATTCCACCCACGGATGACGAGCTCGCATTCTTCGCCGAGCTCGCCGGGCGCTTCGACGTCCAGGTCGACGCCTGGGCGACCGCCGCACCGGCCGACCTCGCCCCACTCCCCGCGCGGGCCGAGGCAGCAGGCTCCGTCAAGGCTCCGCGGGCGCGGGCGAACGGCCGCCGGGGTCGCGGACTGGAGCTCGTTCGCTATCGCGGCCTCTTCAGCGGCCCGGCCGTCGAGCGCGTGCCCGAGCTCCAGTTCCAGCGCCCCCTCGCTGAGGTCGAGATCGCAGCCGCCGATGCCCTCGAGCGCGGGATCGAGCGGGGCGACGCGGTCCGAGTGAGCTCGAACGGCACCTCGCGCACGCTCACCGCGCGCGTCAACCGCCGCCTGCGTGCGGGCGTCGTGCGCATCGAGGACGAGCACGCCGAGGGCCTGGCGGGCCGCGTCGAGGTGACGCGTGCCTGAGCATCTGAATCAGCCCTGGTGGATCGATCTCATCAAGGCGTTCCTGATCGTCAACCTCGTGCTGGGCGCGTTCGCGTACGCGACCCTGGTGGAGCGGAAGCTGCTCGGACGCATGCAGAACCGCTACGGGCCGAACCGGGCGGGGCCGTTCGGGCTACTCCAGCCGATCGCCGACCTCGTGAAGCTCCTCCGCAAGGAGCACTTCTACCCGGCGAGCGCGATCGACCTCCTCTACATCGCCGCGCCGGCTGTCGCGGCCTCCACCGCTCTCGCCGCCTTCAGCGTGATCCCGTTCGGGCCCGTCTGGCACATCGGCCCCTACGACATCACCGGCTGGGTCGTGAACGTCTCCATCGGACTGGTGCTCCTCTTTTCGCTCGGTGCGATCGGCATCTACGCGTTCCTCGTCGGCGGCTGGGCATCCGAGTCCAAGTACTCGCTCCTCGGCTCGATGAGGACTGCGGCGCAGCTCGTCTCCTACGAGGTTTCGCTCGCCCTCTCGGTCCTCGGCGTCGTCATCATGGGCGGCTCCCTCTCGCTGGTCGAGATCGTGGAGAAGCAGCAGAGCACGATCTGGTTCGCGGCCCCGCAATTTGTCGGGCTCATCGTCTTCTTCATCGCCGGGATCGCGGAGACCAACCGGCCGCCCTTCGACCTTCCCGAAGCCGAGACGGAGCTCGTCGCCGGCTACCAGACCGAGTACGGAGGCATGCGCTTCGGCCTCTTCTCGATGGCCGAGTACATCAACATGATCACCCTCTCCGGCCTCGCCGTGACGCTCTTCTTCGGCGGCTGGGGCGGGCCGGTGCTCCCGGGGCCAATCTGGTTCCTGCTCAAGCTGGCGGGCTTCATCTTCGTCTTCATGTGGCTGCGGGCGACGCTGCCACGGTTGCGCTACGACCAGCTGATGAGCTTCGGCTGGAAAGTGCTCCTCCCTGTGGCGACGGTGAACGCCGTCGTGACGGCCGTCCTGGTGGTGTGGATCTCGTGAGCCCGCAGCCGCTCGAGTCGCTCAAGGGCTTCGCCGTCACCTTCCGGCAGATCTTCAAGAAGCCGATCACGCAGCAGTACCCCGAGCAGAAGCGCCCTGTCTACCCGCGCTTTCGAGGCCGCCACCGGCTCTGGCGCCACGCGAACGGGCTCGAGAAGTGCGTCGGCTGCTCGCTCTGCGCGGCCGCGTGCCCGGCCGACTGCATCCGTGTGGTCGCCGACGAGAACACGCCTGACAACCGGGTCTCGGCGGGCGAGCGCTACGCCCGCATCTACGAGATCAACCTCTCGCGCTGCATCTTCTGCGGCTACTGCGAACTCGCCTGCCCGTTCGACGCGATCACGCTCGAAGCCGAGTACGAGCTCTCGGAGTACTCGCGCGACGACCTCATCTACACGAAGGACATGCTCCTCGCCGAGCCGGTCAAGCGCATGCCGGTGGCCGACCGGGACCTCTACGACACGCCGATTCCCGTCTGGAAGACTGACTCGTGAACATTCTCGTCTGGATCGTGTGGGTGATTGCGGCCTCGGCGCTCCTCTCCTCCGGGATCGCCGTCGTCCTCTTCTCGAACCCCTTCTTCAGCGCGCTCGCGCTCATCGTCAACCTGGCGTCGCTCGCCGTGCTCTACCTGCTGCTCTCGGCGGAGTTCGTGGCCGCGGCGCAGGTGCTCGTGTACGCGGGCGCCGTCGTCGTCATGTTCCTCTTCGTCATCGCCTACCTCGGGGGGCGGGCCGATGCCCCGTGGGCAGGCGGGCCCACGCTGCAATCGGTGGCGGCGATCGTGTCCGCCGGCGCCATCGCCGTCGAGATCGTGGTCGTCGTCGCGCTCAAGGCAGGCGGCCGCCTCGCGAACGCTGCGGAGATTCCGTCGACGTTTGGCTCGCCGGGACAGATCGGGAGGCTCTTCCTCGGCCCGCATCTGCTCGCGTTCGAGGTCACCTCGATCGTCCTCCTGATCGCTGCGATCGGCGGCGTCATCCTCGGAACCGCCGTTCCCCGGGAGCATAGGAGTTAAGTGCCCCTCCCCGCAATGCCCACCGTGCGGCAACATCACGGGAAGGGGCACTGATGGCCGGCCCGGGCATCGCCGCCTACCTCGTCCTCTCGGTGCTCCTCTTCGCCACCGGCGCCTTCGGCGTGCTCATCCGCCGGAGCCCGCTCATCGTCCTCCTGGCCCTGGAGATCATGCTCAACGCGGGCAACCTCGCCCTGATCGCGTTCTCCCGGCACGCGGGGAACGGAAGCGGGCAGATCTTCGCCCTGACGGTCATGGTCGTCGCAGCGGCGGAGGCGGTCGTCGGGCTCGGGCTCATCGTCGCGGTCTCGCGGCAGCGGGTCGAGCTCGACGTGGACAAGCTCACCTCCCTCCGCGGCTAGATGGTCGCCGCCGCCTGGATCGCGCTCTTCTCTCCGGCGGCGGCCGTCCTCGCGATCGCGCTTCTCGGCATGCGGATCACCCGCTTCCAGGCAGGCCTGATCGCCTCGGGCGCGACGTTCGTCTCGTTCGTCTGCTCGCTCGTCGCCCTGGTCTCGCTTCTCGGCGAGCACCCCGACGAGCGCACCCACTCCTCGACCCTCTGGACCTGGCTCTCGGCCGGCGGGCTCAAGATCGGCGCGCAGATCCTCGTCGATCCCCTGTCCGTCTTCATGATGCTCGTCGTCTCGGGGGTCGGCTTCCTGATCCTCTCGTACGCCGTCGGGTACATGCACGGCGACCCCGAAGAGCGCCGCTACCACGCGTACAAGGCGCTCTTCGTCTTCTCGATGCTCCTGCTCGTCCAGTCGGGGAACCTGCTGCTCATGCTGGCCGGCTGGGGGATGGTCGGGCTCTCCTCGTACCTCCTGATCAACTTCTGGCACTTCCGGAGGACGGCGGTCGCGGCCGGCAAGAAGGCGTTCGTCATGAACGCGGTCGGCGACGCGACCTTCGTGCTCGCGCTCTTCCTGCTCGTCCAGCGGACCGGGTCGCTCGACTTCCGGGTCGTCTTCCAGGACGGCGTCGTCAAGCCCTCGAGCGCGGTCGCCGTCCTGATCGCGCTCGGCCTGCTGGGCGGCGCGGTGGCGAAGTCGGCACAGGTGCCGCTGCACACGTGGCTTCCCGACGCGATGGAGGGCCCGACGCCGGTCTCGGCCCTCATCCACGCGGCGACGATGGTGACCGCAGGCGTCTACCTGATCGCGCGCACGCACGTCCTCTTCGAGCTCGCCCCTGCGATCCAGCACCTGGCCGGGGTGCTCGGAGCGATCACGATCGTCCTCGCCGGGCTGATCGCGCTCGTCCAGGTCGACATCAAGCGCGTCATCGCTTATTCGACGATGAGCCAGATCGGCTACATGTTCGTCGGCGTCGGCCTGGGCGCGTACGGCGCCGGCCTCTTCCACCTCATGACGCACGCCTTCTTCAAGGCGCTCCTCTTCATGGCGGCCGGAATCGTCATCCACGCGATCTCCGACGAGCAGGACATCCGGCACATGGGCGGGCTCGCCCGGCAGCTGCCCTTTACCTACCGCACCTTCGTCGTCGGAGCGCTCGCCCTCGCCGCCGTCCCGCCCTTCGCCGGCTTCTTCTCGAAGGACGCGATCCTCGGGAGCGCCGCAAACGCCGGCACGCTCGGCTGGGTGCTCTGGTCGGTGGCGGCGTTCGGCGCCTTCCTCACGGCGCTCTACACGTTCCGCCTCGTGTTCATCGTGTTCTGGGGCGAGATGAGCCCCTTCGCCCGGGAGCACCTGCACCTGCGCCGTTTCGAGGGTGGCATCGCGATGGCCTGGCCCGTCGGGGTGCTGGCGGTCCTGGCGACGGTGGGCGGCTTCCTCCAGGTGCCCGGTCTCTGGGCCGGAGTGACCGACTGGATCGACCCGGTGGCTCGATCGGGCGACGAGGCCGGCGGGCTGACGTTCGGCTTCTCTCTCGTCGTCACTCTCGCGCTCTCGCTGGCAGGCATCGCGCTGGCCTGGAGGCTTTGGGCGCGGCCGAGCCCGGTGCCCGAGCGCGTGCGGCTCCGCTACCCGTGGGCTGCGCGCACGCTCGAGGAGCGCTTCTACTTCGACCACGCCTACGACGTCGCGTTCTACGAGCCTTCGGCGAGCGCGGCCGAGCTCGGGACCCGCTTCGTCGAGCAGCCGGTATTCCTCGCCTCGCTCGGTGACCTGGGCCGCGGAGTCCGCGCCGTCTCGGGCCGGCTCTCGACCGTCCAGACCGGCTCGGTGCGCTCGTACGCGCTCGCGCTCGCCGCGGGCGCCGCCGTGATCGCCGTCGTCTTCCTCTTCACAACATGACCACCGCCCTCATCCTCGTCCCGCTCGGCGGCGCCCTCTGGGTGTGGATCACGCCGTGGCGGAGCGCACGCGGCGCGGGCGGCCTCGCGCTGCTCGTCGCGCTCGCCGAGCTGACGCTCTGGATCGGAACGGCGCTCAACTTCGACTTCGGCGACCAGGGCCTGCAGCTCGCACAGGAGCAGACCTGGTTCTCGGACCTCGGCGTCTCCTACCACGTCGGCCTGTTCGACTTCTCGCTCTGGCTCGTCGGCCTGACGGCGATCGTGAGCACTGCCGCGATCGGATACGGATTCTGGTCGCAGCGGGAGCGGCCGGCCGTCTACCTCGGCCTCATCCTCTTCCTCGAGGGAGCCACGGTGGGCGTCTTCACCGCCCAGGACCTCCTGCTCTTCTACGTCTTCTGGGAAGCGATGATGATCCCGCTCTACGTCCTCATCGGCGTGTGGGGCGGGCCCGGCAGGCTGGCCGCGACGATCAAGTTCGTCGTCTACACGCTCGCGGGATCGCTGTTGATGCTGATCGCGATCATCGCCCTCGGCCTCAAGCAAGGCAGCTTCGACATGTTCGAGATCGGTCGCGGGGCCGGAAACACGTGGATCTTCCTCGGCTTCGCCGCCGCGTTCGCCGTCAAGGCGCCGCTCTGGCCGTTCCACGGCTGGCTGCCCGACGCCTACCGGGAGTCGCCGCCCGAGATCGCCGCGATCCTCTCCGGGGTCATCTCGAAAGCCGCGGCGTACGGGTTCCTGCGGATCGCCCTGCCCTCGTTCCCGGGCTCCGTCTCAGACTGGCGCACGCCGATTCTCGTGCTCGCGTCGATCGGGCTCATCTACGGCTCGCTGCTCGCCTTCCGGGCTCCTGACGTACGCGGCGTCATCGCGTACTCGAGCCTCGCGCAGATGAACCTGATCGTCATCGGCCTCTTCGCGGTCAACGACTCGGGCCTCTCGGGCGCGCTGCTCCAGATGTTCAACCACGGGCTCATCTCGGCCGCCCTGTTCCTCACCGCGGGCGCGATCGAGCGGCGGGCCGCGACGGGAGAGCTCGGACTCCTCGGCGGGATGGCGCGCGGAAGGCCGGTGCTCGCGACGCTCTTCATAACGACAGGCGTGATCGCGCTCGCCGTGCCCGGCTCGAGCGCCTTCGCGGGCGAGTTCCTCATCCTCAACGGCATCTTCACGCGCGGGTGGGGCTGGGCCGTCGTCGGTGCCGTGGCGATCGTGCTCGCCGCCATGTACGTGCTCCGCCTCGTGTCGGCGGTCCTCCACCTCGACCCGGGGTCGGCCGTGCCCGAGGCCGCTCTCGACCTGCGACCTGCTGAGTCGAGCGTCATCATCCCGCTCGTCGCCGTCCTGCTTGCGCTCTCCTTCTGGCCGGCGGGTATCACCGACCACGCCTTCGGCGGGAGCCCGAACCGGGCCGTGACCAGCCGGTACACGCACATCGAGCACCTGAATCTGGGCCCGCCGTGAGCGCATTCCACAACCCGACAATCGATTGGGCCGCACTCCTCCCGGAGCTCATCCTGCTCGGGGGCGCCTCGCTCTGCCTCGTCCTGACGCTCTTTCTTCCGTGGGGATGGCGGCGTCCCTTCTGCGCGGCCGTGGCGGCAGCCTGCTTCGTCGGCGCCGGCGCGGCTGCGATCGTCCTCTTCACCCTCGACGAGACTGGCAGAGGAGTCGTCGTCGACGCGATTCGGCGCGACCGCCTGGCCGAGCTCGGCCAGATCCTCGTCGCCGGCTCCGGCCTGCTCGCCGTCGGCGCGAGCTTCGGTTGGGACCCCCAAGGGCGCGACCGCGTCGGTGAGTTCTACGCGCTCCTCCTCTCGGCGGCGGCCGGGATGGCGTTCTTCGTTGCCGCCTCGAACCTCATGACCCTCTTCCTCGGGCTCGAGTGGTTCTCGATCTCGCTCTACATCCTCACCGCGATCGCCGTCAACTGGCTTCCCTCCCTCGAGGCGGGGCTCAAGTACCTGATCGTCGGCAGCTTCGGCTCGGCCACCCTGCTGTTCGGAAGCGCCTTCGTCTACGGGGCGACAGGCGCCATCGGCTTCGCCGGCATCGCCGCGGGGTCGGAGAACGCCGACCGGCTCCTCTTCGTCACCGGCCTCGCCCTCATCCTCGTCGGGCTCGCCTTCAAGATGTCTGCGGCGCCGTTCCACATGTGGACGCCCGACGTCTACGAGGGCGCGCCCACCCCGGTGACGGCGTTCATGTCCGCGGCGACGAAGGTGGCCGCCCTCGTGGCGACCATGCGGCTCCTCGTCACGGCCTTCCCGCACGAGGAGAGCCTCTGGACGATCGCGCTCGCGGTGATCGCGTGCATCTCGCTCGCGTGGGGCAACCTCGCCGCGCTCGTGCAGACGGACGTCAAGCGCCTGCTCGCGTACTCGAGCATCTCGCACGCCGGTTTCCTGCTCATCCCGGTCGCCGTGGCGACCCCGCTCGGCGGGCGGGCGCTCCTCTTCTACCTCGTCTCGTACTCGGCCATGAACCTCGGCGCCTTCGCGATCGTCGCCGCACGAGAGCGGGAGCTCGCCCGTCCCGTGACCTTCGACGGGCTCGCAGGCCTCGGCTGGGAGCGACCCCTGCTCGGCGCCGCTATGAGCCTCTTCATGTTCGGCTTCATCGGCCTCCCGCCCGCCGGACTCTTCCTCGGCAAGTTCTACGCCTTCTCGGCGGCCGTCGAGCGGGGTTGGACGTGGCTCGCGATCGTCGGGGTCGCCGCCACCGTCGTCTCGATCTACTACTACGCAGGCGTCATCGGGGCCATGTACTTCCGTCAGCCCGTCGAAGTCCGCGTGGCTCCGGCCGGCGGCTCGCCGCCGCGAGACTGGGGGCTGTCGACGACGGTGACTGCGGCCGTCGTCGTCACGGTCGGAAGCTTCGTGGCCGCCCAGCCGCTCGTCGACATCGCGCGCCACTCGGTTTCCTTCCTCGGGTTTCCGCACTGATGCCGCGCCACGTCGTGGTGCTCGGAGGCGGCGCGACCGGCGAGACGTTCATGGGCGCTCTCCGGAGACGGGACAAGGACATCCGCATGACGCTCGTCGAGCGCGAGCTCGTCGGCGGCGAGTGCTCCTACTGGGCATGTATTCCCTCGAAGACGCTCCTGCGGCCGCTCGAGGTCGCCTTTCGGGCCCGTTACGCTCCTGGCGCCGCGGCGACGGTCGATCCCGTGCAGGTGTTCAAGTGGCGGGACGAGGTCGCTGAGAAGGACGACACGAAGCAGGTCGAGTGGGTGCGAGGCCTGGGCGCCGAGGTCGTGAGGGGAACGGCCCGGATCGCCGGGCCCGGCCGGCTGGACGTCGACGGCACCGGGCTCGAGTACGACGAGCTCATGGTTTCCACGGGGTCCGTCCCCGCGCTGCCGCCGATCGAGGGTCTCGAAGAGGTCGGTGCCTGGACGAGCCGGGAGGCGACGAGCGTGAGCGCCGTGCCCGAGAGCCTCGTCATCGTGGGAGCGGGGGCGGTGGGCTGCGAGCTGGCGCAGTTCTACTCCCGCATCGGGAGCCGCGTCACGCTCGTCCAGAGCGGGGACTACATCCTCCCGCGGGTCGACCCGGATGCCGGCGACCTTCTCGCCGGCCTGTTCGCCGAGGAAGGAATCGGCATCCGCCTGAACGCGCGGGCGAAGCGAGTCGAGCGCGCGAGCGGCTTGGTCCGGCTCGAGTTCGAGGGCGAGGAGCCGCTGGAGGCGACCAACATCCTCGTCGCCACCGGGCGCAAGCCGAACGTGGAGGGAATCGGCCTCGAGCACCTCGACGTCACCCTGAGCAAACAGGGCATCGAGGTAGACGAGCGCCTCGCCGCCGGAGAGCACGTCTGGGCTGCCGGCGACGTGACGGGAATCGCTCTCTTCACGCACCTGGGCAAGTACCAGGGGCGTGTCGCCGCAGCCAACATCGCGGGGGAGGAGCAGCGAGCCGACTACCGGGCAATCCCGGCAGCCATCTTCACCGACCCGCAGGTGGCATCGGTCGGGGACACGAGCGGCGAGGGAGCAGTCGTGTCCAAATGGGACGTGAGCAAGGTGTCCCGAACCGCCACCTTCCAGCGCCCCAAGCGGCCCGGGTTCGTCAAGCTCTTTGCCGACCCGGAGCGGCGTGTCCTCGTCGGCGCGGTCGCCGTCGGGCCCGAGGCCGGCGAGTGGATGGGCCAACTCACGCTCGCCGTCCGCGGCGAGGTCCCGGTCGACGTCCTGCGCGACACGATCCAGCCGTTCCCGACGTTCTCCGAGGCGATCTTCTTTGCCGCGCGCGACCTCGATTTGTAGGCTGCGCGCGCGATGGCCGAGGATCTGGCAGAAAGCCTGAGCCGCTTCAACCTGTTCGCCGACCTGGGCCGGCCCCAACTCGAGGCGATCGCCGACCCGGACTGGGAGCGCTGGTTCTCCGACGGCGAGCGGGTGCTCCGGCACGGAATGAGCGGCGGCGGCTTCTACGTCGTGCTCGAGGGCGAGGCGAGCGTGCAGATCGGCGGTGAGGAGCTCAACCGCCTGCGCGCCGGAGATTTCTTCGGGGAGGTCTCGACGCTCCTCGGCGCCGACCCGACCGCGGACGTCGTCGCCGCAGGGCCGCTCCACTGCCTCGAGATCCCGGGCCCGAAGCTCGAAGCCTTCCTCCTGGACTATCCGCGCGTCATGCTCCGCATGCTCCAGACCGAGGCGCGGCGGCTGCAGGAAGCCCTCGAGTGGAGAAGCTAGCGGACCGCCCCTTCCCGCCGGGCGAATACCCAGTGGTCGTCGTCGGGAGCGGCCCCGGCGGGTTGCAGGCGAGCTACTGCCTCTCCCGGCTCGGCGTCGAGCACGCGGTCATCTCCCGCGACGAGGTGCCCGGCGGCATGTTCCGCCTCTTCCCGATCTACCAGCGGCTCCTCTCCTGGACGAAGCCCGATGCGCCGTTCGAGCCCGGAACGCGCGAATACGAGTGGTACGACCACAACAGCCTCGTGGGTGAAGAGCCGGGGCACCAGGCGGCCATCCTGCCCTTCATGGACCGCTCCTTCATGGTTCCGTCGCGGCCCGAGATGGAGCAGGGGCTCGCCGCCTTCGCCGAGAGCGCGGGCGTTCACGTTCGGTACGGATGCACGTGGGAGTCGACCCGCCGCGAGGAGGACGGCGCGCTGGTGCTCACGACCTCCGACGGCGAGTACCGCTGCCGCGCCGCGGTGTTCGCGCTCGGCGTCACCGAGCCCTGGAAGTCGCCCATCGCGGGAATCGAGGCGGTGCCTCACTACGCGGAAGCGCGCCAAGCCCGCGAGTACCAAGGCAAGCGCGTGTTCGTGATCGGGAAGCGCAACTCGGGCTTCGAGCTCGCCGACGGTCTCCTCCCGTGGGCACGGCAGATCTTCCTCGGCTCGCCGCGACCGGTGGACACTTCCGTCATCGCGCTTTCCTCCGTGCGGATCCGTTACCTGCAGCCCTTCGAGGACGCCGGGCTCGGCGGCGGGACCTTCGCGCTCGACGTTGCGCTCGAGCGGATCGAGCGCAGCGGGGAGGGCTTCCGTGTCGCGGGCGCCGGGACGACCCGAGAGGGCCCTCTCGATCTCACCGTCGACGAGGTCATCGCCGCCACGGGCTTCTCGACCCCCCTGCAAGACCTCGGCGAGCTCGGCGTGCGCACCGTCGCCCAGGGTCGCATCCCGGCCCTGACTCCGTACTGGGAGACCGAGGCGGGGTCGGGGATCTACTTCGCCGGCAACGCCACTCAGGGAGCGGCCGGCCTGAGGAAGCACGGCGTCGGCGGCTCGTCGGCGGCCGTGCACGGGTTCCGCTACAACGCCCGCGTCATGGCCAGGCACCTGGCCGCGACGCATCTCGACAGCGCAGCGGCCCGGGCCCGCGTGGAGCCGAAGGACCTCGTGGCGTTCCTGCTGCGCGAGGCCGCACACGCGCCCGAGCTCTGGACGCAGAAGTCCTACCTCGCCCGCGTCGTCGACGCCGACGGCGAGACCGACGTCCTGCCGCTCGCCGACTGGCTCGATCACCCCGGCAAGGGCTCGAGCGCGATCGCGGTCGAGATGAACGCAGAAGGCGACATCTATCCGGCCGTCTATGTCGAGCGCGACAGGGACGTGACGGAGCACCTCCTGCCGCCTCACCATCTGAACGACTTCCAAGGAGAGGAGTACGTACGCGAGCTGCAGTCGCTGGTCTGACCCTGCTCGTCGTGCCCGTCGCCGGGCTCACGCTCCTGCTTGCCTGGCCCCAACTGGACGTCCACTGGGAGAACCAGCCTGCGCACTTCTGGCTCGTGCTCGCCACGGGGCTCTTCACGGGCGCGCTCGCGTTCCTGACCGGTGAGGCCGCCGCGCGGCGTCGGGATGCCCGCGTCCTCCGCCTCTCCGCCGCCTTCGTCGCGGCGTCTGGCTTCCTCGGGCTCCACGCGCTCGCCACGCCGGGCGTCCTCCTGGCCGGCAAGAACGCCGGCTTCCAGGTCGCCGCGGCCGTCGGGCTGCTCATTGCCTCCCCGATCGCGGCCTGGTCGGCCGTCGAGGTAGACGGACCCTCGCTGCTCGGCCGCCGCCGCGTCATCTACGGAGCACTTGCCGCGGTGATGGCGCTCTGGGCGGCCGTCTCCCTCGCGACCCTTCCTCCCCTCGACGAGCCGATCGACGACCCCGGACCGCTTCTCCTCGGCATCTTCGCCGCCGGTGCAGTCTTCTACGGCCTCGCGGCGCTCGGCTACCTTCGCCTCTATCGCCGGCGCAGCAGGCCGCTCCTACTCGCCGCCGTCGCCGCCTTCGTGCTCCTCGCGGAGGGGATGCTGGCGATCGGACTGGGCCGGAACTGGCACGCGACCTGGTGGGAATGGCACCTCCTCATGCTCGTCGCCTTCGGGCTCGTCGCGCGAAGCGCCTGGCAGGAATGGCAGGCGGAGGGATCGACCGCCGAGATCTTCAGCGACCTCTACGCGGAGCGCACCCGCAGCCACCGCGAAGACGTGACCATCCTCTTCGCCGACCTCCAGGGCTTCACGTCCTACTCCGAGCGCACGCCTCATGAAGAAGTCAAGGCCATGCTCGACGAGTACTTCGCCGCCGCCGCCCCGATCGTCGAGCGCCACGGCGGCCAGGTGGACAAGACGATCGGCGACGCGCTCATGGTGGTCTTCCGCGGCCCCGACCACGCGGTGCGCGCCGCCCGGGTGGGCCTTGACTTCCAGGACGCGGCGAGCGGACTAGCCGACGCTCATCCCGGCTGGCCGCGCTTCCGCGTGGGCGTCAACTCGGGTGAGGTGCTGCTCGGGGTCGTCGAGCTACGAGGCGGGCGCGATTTTACCGTCACCGGCGACGCGGTCAACGTCGCGGCGCGGCTCGAAGGACAGGCGCGCGCGGGCGAGGTCGTGATCGGCGAAGCCAGCTACGCCGCGCTCGGCTTCCCTGCCGGCGTCGAGGAGCTCGAGCCGCTCATGGTCAAAGGCAAGCGGGATCCGGTGCGCGCCTATGTCCTCAGGTCGCTCGCGCCCCACGGGAAGGAGGGCGATCAGCGCCTGGAGGACGAGCAGCGCGAACCCGAACGCTAGGACAGCCGTCGCTTCCCTGGGCACCCGGTCGGTCCCGATCGCCGGTTCGCGGATCGCGGCGCCGACGACGATCGCGCCGACAAGAAGCGCCGACAGGGAGGCCTGCAACCGTCCGAGAGAATCCATGCGCCCGCCCTCCACGGCGTCGACGGCGCGCGCGAAACAGATGAGGCCGGCTGCCGCCGTCACGGGCACGCCCGCGACCAGCAGGTAGAACGACGCGCCCGCGAAGCCGAGCGCGTCCGAGGCGGCGGTCGCCAGGAGCAGCGCCGCTGCGACCTCGACCGCCATGGCCGACGCCCCCGTACAGGTCTGCCACATGGGCCATAGGTTTGCCGCAACGTCGGACAGTCCTTCGTTAGGCTCCACGCCACGGCCAACGTCTCTCTCACCTGGCTCGGTCACGCCGGCTTTCGCCTCGACGGATCGAGCGGCAAGCGCGTCTACATAGATCCCTGGCTCGACAACCCGAAGTTCCCCGAAAGCGAGAGGGAGATCGAGCGGATCGATGTTCTCGCGCTGACGCACGGCCACTCCGACCACGCCGGCAGCGCCGTCGACCTCTACAAGCAGCACTCGCCGACAGTGGTCTGCATGGTCGAGCTCGCCGGCTGGCTGGGCTCACAGGGCGTGGAGGCCGAGGGGTTCAACAAGGGCGGCACCGTGGACATCGACGGCGTCCGCGTGACGATGACCGACGCGCGCCATTCCAGCTCGACCTCCGACGGCACCTATGCGGGCGAGCCGACCGGCTTCGTCATCGAGCTCGACGGCACTCGCGTCTACCACGCTGGGGACACGTGCGTCTTCGGCGACATGCAGCTGATCAGGAGGATCTACGAGCCCGACGTCGCCATCCTTCCGATCGGCGACCACTACACGATGGGCCCGCGCGAGGCGGCGGTGGCACTCGAGCTCCTGGGAGTCAAGCGCTGCGTGCCGTGTCATTACGGGACCTTCCCGCTCCTGACCGGAACTCCCGACGAGCTCCGCAAGCTCGCGGCGGGCGTCGAGGTGATCGCCCCCGAGCCGGGCGAGACCGTCCAGTTGTGAGGAAGCGCTGGTTCGGAGCGACCGGCGCCCAGGTGCCTGAGGTCGCGGTCGAAGGCGACATCGAGCTTCCTCCCGGCGATGCGCTGGTCCTCGACGACGTCGCAGACGTCGCGAGGCTGCGCGAGGCGCACGCGCAGGGAGTTCCGGTGGTCGTTCGCGCGGCCAGCGCCCAGGCCGTTCAGGCTGCGCTCGAGCGGCCCGAGGTCGCGTGCGTGCTCGTGCCTCCCGGCAAGCGCGACCTCCTCGAGCTCGACTTTCGCAAGCTGAAGTATGGCTAGGCCCTCCACGTACTCGATCGTCGCGTGCGACCCGGAGGTGCGCGAGTGGGGCGTGGCGGTGCAGTCGAAGTTCCTCGCCGTGGGCGCGGGGGTCCCGGCCGCGGAGCCGGAGGTGGGCGCAGTCGCCACGCAGGCCCTCGCGAACATGCGCTATGGGCCGGACGGCCTGTCTCTGCTGCGGGAGGGTCTCCCGGCCGACGAGGTGGTCGCCCGGCTCACCGAGGCGGACGAGGGTCGGGACCACCGCCAGCTGGGCGTCGTGGACGCTGCGGGTCATGCAGCGTCCTATACCGGGTCGGCCTGTATGGAGTGGGCGGGCGGACTCGTCGGCGAGGGGTACGCAGCCCAGGGGAACATCCTCGTCTCCGAGGAGACCGTCACCGCGCTGGCGAGCACGTTCGAGGAGACGGCCGGCCGGCCGCTCGCGGTTCGCCTGCTCGAAGCGCTCGCAGCAGCGCAGGCGGCGGGAGGCGACCGGCGCCGCCAGCAGTCGGCTGCGCTGCTCGTCGTCCGGAGGAACGGCGGTTACGGCGGGACGAGCGATGCGGTCGCCGACCTGCGCGTCGACGACCACGAGCGCCCCATCGAGGAGCTCGAGCGGATCTACCGCATGCACGACCTTCTCTTCGGCCAGACGTCCCGAGAGGAGTGGCTCGAGGTCGACGAGCAGTTGGCGGCCGAAGTGCGGGAACGACTCGACCGGCTCGGCTACGACGCCAAGCCGCTTCCGGAAGCTTTCGAGGCCTGGGCGGGGACCGAGAACCTCGAGGAGCGGGTCGACGGCATCGATCGGATCGACCCTGTCGTGCTCGAGGAGCTCCGCAAGCGCTGACAGCTAGCGGTCGCCCGGAAGCCGGACACCCCCGGCCCGCGCGCGCAGCCCGGGCACCGGATCCGCCTCGGGGCGCGCCACGAGCAGGACGGCGCCGTAGTCCGTCCCCGCGAGCGCCTCGACGAGCGTCCCGAGGCCGACGGCGAGCGCGAACGCCTTGTGCGCGTGCTCGCCGCCGAATGGGACGAGGTCTTCCGCCGACGCCTCCCCGCGAAGGACGTCGCCGTGCGTCACCCGGCCCATGGAGACGTCGGAGACGAGCGGGCTGCCGTCGGAGCTCGGCACGCCGATCGCGAGCGGGTTCGTTCCCGCTACAGGTGGCCCGCCGTCCGGATGCGGCAGGCGTGCCGGCGAGGTTGCCGTCAAGGCGCACACGAGGCCCCCCTCGGCCAGACGGCGGACCCAGTAGCCGAGGAAGCCGGTCGGAAAGCAATGGGATGCGACCACGACCCGCGCGTGATCGGGCGGCTCGCGGAGCTGAGCCTCGACGATGCGGGCAAGTGTGAGGTAGCCAACGGCGCCGTTTCCGTCCCAGTGCTCATAGCCGAGCTCGGAGAAGACACGAAGAGGCGTTGCCCCGGGATCGAGATCCGACAATGACCCGAGCCACGCGATGCGGGCGATGCCGTGCCCTGGCCGGCCTCGGCGGTCGGCCTCCTCGAAGTGGTCGGCGAGGACGCGCGCATCGGCCTCGGAGAAGCCGAGCGCCCCGATTTCCTCGAGGGCGCTCAGGCGGAGACGAGCGGGAGCGACTTGACGATGCCGACGCCCTGCTCGCGCTTCGTCGCGGCGATTTCCTCCGCAAGCCTTACGATCGCACGGGAGACCTCGGCTTCGGGTTCGGCGAAGACGATCGGCTCCCCCGCGTCCGCATAGGCGGCCAGCTTCGGATCGAAGGGAATGCGGCCGAGGACCGGGACGCCGACTTCTTCTGCGAGCGCGTCGCCGCCGCCCGACCCGAACAACTCTTCGCCCGAGCCGGCCCGGAACGCCATGTTCTCGACGACGCCCAGCAGGCGCATGTTCGTCTTGCGGGCCATCTGCGCAGCGCGCACGGCCACCTGCTGCGCCGCCCGGTGCGGAGTGGTGACGACCACCGCCTCGGCCCGCGGGAGGAGCTGGCCGAGCGAGATGGCGACGTCGCCCGTTCCGGGCGGCATGTCGACGACGAGCGTGTCGAGCTCGCCCCAGTGCACGTCCGAGAGGAATTGCTCGAGAGCGCGGTGCAGCATCGGGCCGCGCCACATCACGGGCGAGTTCTCGTCGAGGAAGAAGCCGATCGACATCACCTTCATGTCGTCGCGTACCGGCGGGACGATCATCTTGTCGACGGCGATCGGCCGCTGGTGGATTCCGAGCATCGTCGGGATCGAATAGCCGTACACATCGGCGTCGAGAACACCGGTCGCCTGGCCCAGGCGCGAGAACGCCGCAGCGAGATTCGCCGTCAGCGAGGACTTGCCGACGCCGCCCTTCCCGCTTGCGATCGCGATCACCCGCGTCTTCGCGTCCACCGACACGCCGGGCGTCCGCTCGGCGACGCCGCCGCGCAGCTTGGTCGTCAGCGCTGCACGCTCTTCGGGGGTGAGCACGTCGAAGTCGAGCTCGATCGTCTCGACGCCCTCCACCGGGCGCAGAGCCCGCTCGACCTGCTCCTCGAAGCTCGCCCTCAGAGGGCATCCGGGCACGGTCAGCGCGATGGTGACCGCCACGCCACCGCCCTCGATCCGAACGTCTCTCACCATGTCGAGCTCGACGACGGACCGCCCGAGCTCGGGGTCGATGACCGCCTCGAGCGCGGTGAGCACAGCGTCCCTGGAAACCGGCATCAGCTCTAGGCTACCAGGGCTCGATCTGGCAGATTCAGCGTGGTGAAGCAAAGGATTTCGCCCCGCGCGGGAGTACCAACCGAATGTGCGCCGCATCCGCCGCCACCGCCGGGCCGGGCTCGCGCTCGCCCTCGGCGCGTGCGCCGCGGTTGCCCTCACCTGGGGGGCCGCTCGCCCGCATGCGCAGACTGAGCCTGCGCCGTTCACGGTCACCTCGCCGCTCCCGACCTGGCGGGCCCCGGCCGGGCTGCTTTCCATTCGCGGCACGGCGGGTCCCGGCGAGACCGTGACCCTCTTCTTCGGACCGAAGCTGCGGGCGACGACGGCCGGGCCCGACGGCACGTTTCGACTTCGCATCCGGGCGCCCTTCGCGGCAGGTCTCTACCCCGTCGCGGTCGAGGTGGCCCGCGATCCGATCGAGCGGATCCAGCTGGGCACCGTGCGCGTCCGCGCGCTGCAGCTCGCGGCGGCGGGGGACGTCAACCTCGGCGACCGCGTGGGAAGAGCGATCTCGGTGCACGGCGTGCGCTATCCGTGGCTCTCCGTCGCACCCGTCCTGCGCTCGGCGGACATCACGGTCGTGAACCTCGAGTGCTCCGTCTCGACGCGGGGCTATCCCATCCCCGGAAAGGAGTACACGTTCCGCGGCTCGCCATCGTCACTTCAAGCCATGGCCAGCTACGCCGGAGTGGACGTCGTCACCGTCGCGAACAACCATGCGCTCGACTATGGCCGCCTCGCGTTCGCAGACACGCTCCGCTATGCGCATGTCTACGGGATGAAGACGATCGGCGGCGGCGCCAACCTCGCGGCGGCGCGCCGGGCAGCCATCTTCCGGCTGGGTGGCCTGCGCATCGCGCTCCTCGGCTACTCGGACGTGCGGCCGCCCGGCTTCGATGCGGGGCCCACCTGGTCCGGCACCGCGCCGGCCTTTCCCTGGTACATCACGCCGGATGTGCGCAGGGAGCGAGCCCGAGGCGCGGACATCGTCCTTGTCTATTTCCACTGGGGAATCGAGCGCATGTTCAGTCCGACGGCGCGCCAGCGCTCGCTCGCGCAGGTGGCGCTGGACGCCGGAGCGACGATCGTGGGCGGCGCGCATCCTCATGTCCAACAGCCGATCGAGCAGCCGCGGCCGCGCCGCCTCGTCAAGTGGAGCCTCGGCAACTTCGTCTTCGGCGCCAACACAGCCGCAACCGCGAGCACCGGCATCCTTCGACTCCGCGTGGGGCACACGGGCGTCCTTCGCTACGCCTTCCGCCGCGCGCGCATCGGCGGCGTGTTCGGCGTCCAGCCCCAGCTCCTCTGATGGACGAACGCGTACTCCTGGTCGAGGACGACGCGTCGATTCGCGAGGTCGCGACGCTCGGGCTCACACAGGCCGGGTTCCGGGTCACAACCGCCGCGGATGGGCGCGAGGGGCTGCTTCACTTCCGCCAGACCCCCTTCGACCTCGTCATCCTCGACGTCATGCTTCCCAACCTCGACGGCTACGAGGTCTGCCGGCAGATCCGCGGCGAGAGCCGCGTCCCGATCATCATGCTCTCGGCCAAGAGCGACACCGTGGACGTCGTCGTCGGGCTCGAGCTGGGCGCCGACGACTACGTGACGAAGCCCTTCGAGATGGCCGAGCTCGTCGCCAGGGCGCGCGCCGCGGTCAGGCGCGCAGTGGCCGCTCCCGAGGAGCCGGTCATCATCCGCGGAGAGTTGGAGGTCGATCCCGGCGCCTTCGTCGCGCGTCGCCGAGGCGAGGAGCTGAAGCTGACGGCGACCGAGTTCAAGCTCCTCCTCGAGCTTGCGCGCCGGCCGGGCCAGGTCTTCACCCGTGAGCTCCTCCTCGAACGCGTCTGGAACTACGAGTATCTCGGGGACTCCCGTCTCGTCGACGTGGCCGTCCAGCGGCTGCGCGCCAAGGTCGAGGACGATCCCAAGGAGCCGCGCATGATCAAAACCGTTCGCGGCGTCGGCTACCGCTTCGACACCGACTAGCCATGCCGGCGCCCCTTCGCGTCCGCACGGGCCGGCTTCGCCGGCGGCTCACGGTCGCATTCATGCTCATGGCCGGACTCTCGGCAGCGATCCTCGCCGTCAGCTCGTACTTGATCGTGCGGGAGTCCCGCCTCTCCGATTCGGTCGACCGCTCGCTCGAGCAGGCCCGCTTCAACCTCGTCCTCGCGGGAGAGAGGTTGGGGCCAAACCCGACCACGACCCAGCGGAATGAGTTGCTCGCCGCCTACCAGCGCCGCGGCAGCTTCATCACCGTTGGTCGCACCGGCAGCCGGACGTTCTCCTCGAGCCTCTCGCTCGATTACGCGCAGGTTCCCGACGGGCTCAAGCGCGTCGTCGCCTCGGGCAGGCTCGGCTACGAGCGCACCGAGGTGGCCGGCCAACGCTACCTCGTCGTCGGCGGCCGGGTCGCAAAGGCGAACACGTCGCTCTACTACTTCTTCTCCGAGGAGCGGCTGTGGGACGAGCTCGCGCAGCTGCGGACGATTCTCCTCTCGGTCCTCGGCGGGCTCATCCTCCTCGGAGGTCTCGTGGGCGCATTCCTCGCGCGAGGAATGCTGCGCCCCGTGGCGCGTGCGAGCGTCGCGGCCCACTCGCTGGCGGAGGGCCTCCTCGACACGCGCTTGCCGGTCGAGTCGGAGGACGAGTTCGGGGCGTGGGCTGCGTCATTCAACGAGATGGCCGATGCGCTGGAGGCGAAGATCACCGCGCTGTCCAACGCGCAGGCGCGCGAGCGCCGTTTCACGTCGGACGTCTCCCACGAGCTGCGCACCCCGCTGACCGCGCTGGTCGCCGAGGCCTCCCTCCTCGCCGAGCAACTCGACCGGATGCCGCCCGAGGCGCGCCGGCCCGCCGAGCTCCTCGTGAACGACGTCGCCCGCCTCAGGGACCTGGTCGAGGACCTAATGGAGATCTCCCGGCTGGATGCGGGCGAGGCGCGCGTGCGTACGGAGCCCGTGGACGTCGGCTCGCTCGTCGCATCGGCGGTGCGGTCACGCCGTTGGGACGACCGGGTGCAAATCGAGCGGGACGAGGTCGTGCTGCAAACCGATCCGCGCCGACTCGAGCGCATCGTCGCCAACCTGGTCGGGAACGCGCTCGAGCATGCGGGGCGTGACGTTCTCGTCCGCGTCGGCGAGGACGGGGTCGGTGCCTTCGTCGAGGTCACCGACCAGGGCCCCGGCATCCCCCCCGATCGTCTCCCGCACGTCTTCGAGCGCTTCTACAAGGCCGATTCCTCGCGAGCCGGGCCGGGGAGCGGCCTGGGGCTCGCGATCGCCCTCGAGAACGCCCGCCTGCTCGGCGGCGACCTGGACGTGTCGAGCGAGGTCGGCCGCGGCACCCGCTTCACCCTGCGCCTCCCGGTGACATAGGAGCAGGGAGCGGAGTCCCGAGCGGCTGAAACAGCCGGAAAACCGATCAAATCGGAGACTCCGCTCCCCGCGCCCATCGACCCCATTGGCAAGGCTTTGGCAAGGTGAGGCGGCCCGACGCACACGCTCGGCGGCGTGAAGGACTCACGGCCGCCGAGCCGGGTCCCTGTCAGGCTCCGGGGGGGTTGGGTCACACATCGCTGGTCGGCGGGCGGAACGAGGGATCACCGTGCGGTGTAGTGGGGGCAAGCACCTGACACGGCAGAGAACGATGATCGGGAGGATGGCTCTTTCGTTTCTTGCGTTCGCGCTGGTAGCTGGCGCGCTCGCACCGACCGCCGCGGCCGAGGAGCTGCAGGCGAATGTCGTCTCCTGGGCGCCGAACGACGTCCAGCCGAGCGAGCCCGTCTCGGTGGTCCTGGAGCTATATATCCCTTTGGCCCTTCCCCCTACCCGAAGGACGGCCACCCAGTCGCTGGCGTGAACGACGTCTACGTGGTCATCTTCAGCGAAGGGCAGACACGTCGGTTCGCCACCGAGGACCTGGGCGGCGGTCGTTACCGCACGGCGATCATCTTCCCACAACCGGCGGCTGGGATCTTCGCGTCCGCTATGGGACCGGCGGCTATGGCGCTGGCGAGGAGATCCTCCTCGGCAAGGGCGCGATCTGCGTTGGCGGCGACGTCTGCGTCGGCGGGCAGCCCGCGCAAGGCGTGTCTTCGCAGCCGGACGGCCGCACGCGGATGGCGGCCGCGCCCGTGATAGCTGCGGCGGCGTTGGTCGTCGCCCTCGCGGCGGCCTTAATGTGGTTCGGCGCGTTCGGTCGCCGTCAGCGGTTGCCGCGCGCCGGATAACCGCCGGCTCACAGGAGGATGGCGTGCGGGAGGGCGGCGGCGGGCTAGGACCTCCTGTTGCTCCTTCATCGTATGGCTGCCGATGCGACGTGAAGTCGGTTGGCTCGCCCTGCTCGCTCTCGTGGTGCTGCTTTCGCTCGCATCCGCCGCCTGCACGTTCGGGAAAAGCGAGGCGAAGGCTACGAGCTCACCTTCAGCGACCACCACGGCGTCTGCCGCGCCTCGGAGAGCGTTCGTTCGAACATGCGAAATGAGCGTCTACGGGACGCTCGACGATCCCGCCTGGCGGAAGCACTCGATCATCGCCGGGCCGCTGGTCTTCTACTCAGCCGACCAGTACGCGGAACAGCCCGCTTCGCTCTTCGCGCGCATTGTCGGCAACGACGGCTACTACGCAGGCCAGAAGCTGCTCGTTCTCGTGCGACGGGACACGGTCGCGACCGTCGTCCTGCCTGAATCGGAACGACGTTACGCGGGGCTGCTCTACAACCCCGCTGGCTGGAACGAGCGCAACGCCTACAGGATCGAGGACGGCGAGGC
The DNA here is from genome assembly GCA_036506555.1 of Gaiellaceae bacterium. Lineage (GTDB taxonomy): Bacteria > Actinomycetota > Thermoleophilia > Gaiellales > Gaiellaceae > JAIBJP01. The sequence goes on along the minus strand of DASXRO010000108.1, from coordinate 23,084 downwards.
TGCCGTGAGATTCAAGGCGTGTAAGAAGGGCGAGAGAGCGCCTGTAGGTGGGCCGCTCAATGCGATGACACAGTTCAACGGCGGCTTCGTCGTGGCCGGCGTTCGCTGTGTGGCTCTGGAAGTTCTTGTGCGGGGGGAAGGCACGATTCCGGTCACGCTCTCGTTCGGCGCTGGCCGCGGCACCTAGTCGCCGCGATTGAAGGAAGCGGATCAGAAGAGGAGTGGGAAGGTTTGCGGAAGGCGGCGGCGGGCTAGGGTGAGCGCCTGAGCGCGAGAGTGCTGAGCCTACGCCTTGCGCCCTATGCCCTCGGACTTGTTGTAGGAGTCGGGCTAGCTTTGGGGCGGGTTGATTCCTGCGTCGTCCTCGGCGTCACCGCGTTCGCGATGGGCCTTCCACTGCTGGCCCTCACCCTATGGGTCTGGCCGCTGCAGTGGAGATTTCGCTCGAGCAGTTGCCTGAGCAAGTTCGACGCGCTGAGAAGGTGAGCGCCCTCGACATCGCCATCGGAGTTGCCATCGCGGCGGTGCTCGTTTCGCTGATCCCTGTTCTTTGCGACTAACGCTCCGGAAGCCGGGACTGCCTGTGACCTAACCGTTACACCGCGGCAAAGGCGGCGTTGCGCGTCCTGTCGAGGATGAGGTGGTCACGACAAGGAGAGCTCAATGCGCTACGCAGTCGTAACCCTCAGCATCATCCTCGCCGGCCTCCTCGGCGTCGTCGTCGCAAGCTGCGGCACCGGAAACGGCGCTCAGTCGGCCGGCCCGATTCCGACTGCGAACCCCGGCGGTCAGCAGGCCGGCGGGTCGGGCACCGAGAGCGGCGGCGAGGGAACGCTGCCCGCCGGCACCGAGACCTCGGGCGGCGGCGGCTCCGGCCTCGTCAGCTACCAGGTCTGGTTCCACCGCGGTGAGCAGCTCTTCGTCGTCCGTCGGACCGAGAAGGCAACCCCCCGTGTCGGCAGCGCCGCCGTCGAGTCCCTCCTCGAGGGCCCGTCCGACAGCGAGAGGAGCGCGGGCGTCGAGTCCCAGGTGCCGGGCGGAACCCAGTTCCTCGGTCTCACGGTCGACAAGGGCATCGCAACCGTCGACCTCACTTCCGAGTACCAGGCAGGCGGCGGGACGGCTTCAATGACCATGCGCCTCGCGCAGGTCGTCTGCACGCTCGACCAGTTCCAGACCGTAAAGGGCGTGCTCTTCGAGCTCGACGGCCACCGGATCGACGTTCTCGGTGGTGAAGGGATCGTCGTCGACCATCCGCTCAGGTGCAGCAACTACAACGACCTCCTGCCTGCCATCCTCGTCGAGAGCCCCGCGATCGGGCAGGCCGTCTCCAACCCGGTCACCGTCTCGGGAAGCGCCAACGTCTTCGAGGCGAACGTCACCGTCGAGATCCTCGACTCGGCGGGGCGGGTCATCGGAACGAAGTTCACGACCGCGACGTGCGGGACCGGGTGCCGCGGAACCTTCTCGGTCACCGTCCCTTACGAGGTCGACGCCGCGCAGCGCGGGGCGATCGTCGTCCACGACGACGACGCCGCGGGCACCGGCCACCCGCCTCACGAGGTGCACATCCCCGTCGTCCTCGAGCCCGCCTCGTGAAATGAACAAGCCCGGCTCCAACGGAGTCGAAATGAGCGTGCAGGCGCTCACCAGCTCGGGCCTGGACGATGTCGGCTCAGACGTCATCGACCGGGCCCGACACGGCGACCAGGAAGCGTTCGCCGCGGTCGTGCGCGTCTACGACCGGCGCCTGCGCGGGCTCGCGTACCGGATTCTGGGCGACTCCGACCGCATGGATGACGCCCTCCAGGAGGCCTACGTGAGAGCGTTTCGCGCGCTGCCGCGCTTCCGCGGCGATGCCCGGCTCAGCACGTGGCTCTTCCGCATCACCTACAACGCCTGCCTCGACGAGCTCGCACGCGCGCGCAAGGTCGCCTACCTGCCGCTCGACGAGCTCGCCGGGCAGGCAAGCGCAGCCCCCGAGCCCGGAGACGCACTCAGCGCTCGGCGAGAGCTCGAGGCCGCCCTCACCGCCCTCTCCCCGGAGGAACGCGCGGTCGTCCTGCTCGTGGACGCCGAGGGGTTCGACTACTCCGAAGCCGGCGAGATCCTCGGGATCCCGGTCGGAACGGTCGCCTCGCGCCTCAACCGTGCGCGCGCGGGCCTTCGCGGATCGCTGCGCCCAGTGGCAGAGGGCAGCCGAAGGTGACACCGAGCGTGACGGTGCGCGACGAGGCGCTCGGCGCCGCTCTGCGCGAGCTCGAGGTTCCCGAGCACCGCCCCGACTTCCACGCGCGCCTCCACTACCTCCTCGGCGAGGAACACCGTCTCCGCGTGGCCGACGAGCGGCGCCGCATCCGTCTTCGGCGGCGGCGCATCGCGTGGGGGGTTCGCCTCGCCGCAGCCGCACTGATGCTCGCCGCGATCGTCGTGGCGGGGCTTCCTCGCACCAAGACAGGCCCGGAGTCGGCGACCTGGGTCGAAGTGCGGGCCCGTGTCTCCGGGGGCCTTGCGTCGGCGCGGACGATGACCGGCGAGATCGCCGTCCACTCCCAGGATCCGCTCACGGGCGCGAGCAGCTCCCGCTGGGCCTTCGGTCTCACCGCGAAGGGAGACTTCCGCCTGCGGCAGACCGACGGCAAGAACGATCTCGCCTACGACGCCGCGCACGGTGTCGAGCGTTCCCTCAACCAGAGCGCTTCGATCCAGGACGAGCCGACCGTCTTCGCAGCGGAGCGGAAGGGACTTGCGCCCGGCCGCCCGGATCCCGCCCCCTCCGACTCGATCCTCGAGCGAGACCTCGGCGCCGTCGTCCGCGCGCTGCTGGCCGCCAAGGATCCCCGCGTGGAGGACACGGTGCACGAAGGCCGCCCGGCCTGGCGCGTCGAGGTCCCCGTGCCGGCGAATCTCATCTACCCCGACGCAGATCGGTTCGACATCACGGTCGACCAGGAGACCGGCGTGCCCGTGCACGTGATCTCCTACCTCCACGGCCGCGTCAGAAGCGAGCTGCGGGTGGAGAAGCTCGCCGTCGATCCGAAGCTCGGAGCGACCGAATTCTCCGTTCGATTCCCGACTGGCACTCACGTCGAGCGGACGGACGCGGGCTTTCGCCGGTACCGCCTCGACCAGGTTCGCGACGAGGTCGGCTATCCGCCGCTCGTCCCGAGCCTCGTCCCCGACGGATACAAGCTCGAAGAGGTCGCCGTCGCTCGGCGCTCCCTGCAGACAGGAGTCGAAGGCGGGAATCCCGAGTCGCGTGACGTCGTCTCGCTCTCCTATCGCCGCGGTCTCGACCAGTTCATCGTCACGACTCGCCTTCGGCACGTGCCGGGATACCCGGACGAGTGGAGCGACCCGCTGGCGATCGGCGAAGGGTTCCGCGACGAGCCGCAGAAAATCACGCTCCAAGCCGGCTCCCTCGCTGGGCTGACCGCTGACCTCCTTATCGTGCCTCGGAACGTTCCCCACCTCTGGGCCCTCACCGACCAACTCGTCGTCACCGTGTCCGGAGACCTCACGCGCGCGGAGCTGATCGCCGTCGCGCAATCGCTCGAGCGCGGTCGGTGAACTACCGCCGGTACCGCACGATGGCCCCGTGGCGGCGAGCCGCGGCCTTCCTCGCCCTGCTCGTGGCCGCAGTGGCTGCGGCAGCAGGGGCCCGCGCAGACGAGCCGGGCTGGATGATCGGCGACGTCGGCCCCGCGCGAATCGCGAACGGGGTCAGCGTCGGCGGCACGCTGGTGGGCGGGATGACGGAGGAGCAGGCCTCGACAGCGGTCCAGGCGTCCTTCCGCCAGCCGCTCGCACTCGGCCTGCGCGGGGAGACGCACTTCGTCTCGCCCACGCGCCTGGGCGTCCCTCTCGTGCACCCGGCCGTGAGCACCGCTCTCTCGGCTTCGCCCGGCGCCGCGGTGCCGCTGACGGTGCTCGTCGACCACCCACGCCTCGCGAGCTATTCGGCTCGCCTTGCTCGGGAGCTTTCGCGCCCCGCGAAGGATTCACACGTACGGCTGCGCGGGCTCCGGCCGGTCGTGAGCAAGGCGACGGCGGGATTCGAGGTCCCGGAGGCCCCGCTGGCGACGGCCCTCGCGACCGCGCTCCGCGCGGGAGAGCGCGGGCCTATCGATCTCCAGCACGACCTGCTTCTCCCCCGCGTCACGCGCGCGAACTTCGGCCCGGTGATCGTCATCTCGAGAAGCAAGAACCGCCTCTACCTCTATCGCGGCGCGCGGCGCTGGAAGACCTTCGGCGTCGCGACGGGCCAGCCCGCCTATCCCAGCCCGGCCGGGAAGTTCACGATCGTGACCAAGCAGCTGAATCCCTGGTGGTATCCGCCCGACTCTCCGTGGGCCGCAGGGCTCTCACCGGTCCCGCCGGGGCCGGGCAACCCACTCGGCACGCGGTGGATGGGTCTCTCAGTGAGCGGCGTGGGCATCCACGGCACGCCCGACGCCGCCTCGATCGGCTACTCCGCCTCCCACGGGTGCATCCGCATGCAGATCCCGGATGCCGAGTGGCTCTTCGAGCACGTGTCGGTCGGGACGACGGTCTTTATCGTTTAGCGCGTGTTCGAGGGCCTCGCGCAGCGCCTGGAGGGCGACATCGTCGTCCTCGAGCCGCTGCGGGCCAAGCACGAGACCGGCCTCCGGCAGGCGGCGGCGGATCCCGAGATCTGGCGCTGGATGCTCATGCTCGCGCACGAGCCGGATCCGTTCTCGCGCTGGTTCGGCGCGGCGCTGGCCGCCGCCAGCGAGGGGCGCGAGGCGCCGTTCGCGGTGCTCCTCCGGGAGACGGGCGAGCCGATCGGGAGCACCCGCTACATGAGCCTTCGCCCCGAGCATCGAGGGCTCGAGATCGGCCATACCTGGAACGCGCGGCGCGCGTGGGGCGCCGGAGTCAACGCGGAGGCGAAGTACCTCCTTCTCCGGCATGCGTTCGAGGAGCTCGGCTGCATGAGGGTCGAGTTCAAAACCGACGCTCTCAACGAGCGTGCGCGTGCGGCCCTCGAGGCCCTGCCCGCCCGGTTCGAGGGCATCTTCAGGAATCACATGCTCGTCCGGGGCGGAGTCGTCCGGGACTCGGCGTGGTACGCGATCACGGACGGCGAGTGGCCGGCGGTGCGCTCGAACCTGGAGCGGCGGATCAGCGCGAAGCGCTGAGGCGTGCGTAGAGCTCGGCGCAGCGCTCCGGCGTGGCGGCTGCGACGACCCGCGAGCGGGCGGCCAGGTCCAGCGGCGCGTTCTCGAACGGAGGCGCCTCGGGCAGGTCGATCGCGAGACCGCGCTCGCGGACGAGCAGCTGGCCGGCGGCTATGTCGACGCTGCGAGCCGCTTTGAGCGAGCAGACGGCATCGACGCGCCCCGCGGCCAGATGGCAGAGCGATAGCGCGAGCGACCCCATGATCCGCGTCCGCTCGGCGAGGCCGACGACCCCGCCCACCCGCTCGGCGACCGAGTCGGTGCGCGTGGCCTCGAAGGACAAGAGCTCGATCTCCTCCTTCGGTCCCGGACCGTCGAGGGCGCGTCCGTCCAGGAAAGCGCCCTCGCCTCGGCGGGCCGTCCACTCCTCCCGGGTGCCGAAGTCGAAGACGTAGCCGAAGAGCACGTCCTTCATTCTCGAGCCGTCAGCGATGGCGACCGAGAGCGAGAAGAACGGGATCCCACGCTTGGCGTTGACGCTTCCGTCGATGGGGTCGAGCACGACCCGGGGGCCGCCGGAGCCGAAGGAGCGCTCTCCAAGCTCCTCCGAGACCAGCGTGAAGTCGAGGCCGTCGGAATGCAGATCTTCGAGCAGCGCTACCACGGCGCTTTCCGCGGCGAAGTCGATCGCAGTCGTTTCGTCGCCGCCCTCACCCTGTCCGACGGTCGGCTCGCGCTCCGCGCGCGTGGGCAGCTCCGCGAGGGCGCCGTCCACGGCCGCGGTCGCCTCGCGGCAGAACGCGAGCCAGTCGGTCACTCGTCGAACGGAGAGAAGAGCAATCCGCTGGCGAGCTTGGGAAAGAAGTAGGTGCTCTTCGGCGGCATGAGCTGACCCGCGAGGGCGAATTCCTTGACCTGCTCGATCGTGGGCGGCCGCACGAGGAAAGCCGCCTCGGCAGCGCCCGAGGCGACCGCGTCTTCCGCCTCGTGGGCATCGGCCGTGTACCTCACTCCTTCGAGGGCCAGCTCGTCGACGAGGGCCGTGTCGAGCGCCGCCTTGCTCGACTCGACGACGGTCGCCCCGTCGCGCCTAACGAGAACGAAGCCGGCGCGGTCTCGTGGAAGACCGGCGAAGTTCTCGAGCGCCGTCCCCAGGTCGACCAGCCCGTTGCGCCCGGGCAGATCCGCAGGCGCCGATGCCGCCATGCGATGCGTCGGCAAGATGACCAGGCCGGGATCGCGCGCGCTCACCAGGACAGCGAGAACATGCGCGGTCTCCTCGGTGCCGTCCTCCTCGTGGAAGCGGACCGCCGCCTCATAACGGTGATGGCCGTCGGCGATGACGAGCGGCGGCTTCACGACGCCGGCCGCTGCCGGATCGAGGCGCCAGAGGCGTGTGGTGACGCCGTCCAGCGTGGCCTCGAGATCCGGCGGCCCCGTGGGCTGCGCGCCGGGACCGGGTCCTTCGTGGAGCAGCAGGATCGGGGAGACCTTCGTCCGAGTCGCCTGCAGGAGGCGCAGGCGGCCGCGTCTGGGGTTCGGAAAGCTCCGTTCGTGCGGGAGCACGATGCCCCGCTCGTACGGCTCGAGCGCAGCGCGGGCGACCAGCCCACGGCGGGTCAGCCGCTCGCCCCCACGGCCGGCGAACTCCTCTTCGGAGAGCCACACCGCCGACTCTTCCTCGCGGACGAGGATCCGGTCGGACTGCCATTCCTTCAGGAGGCGGGCGGCTTCCTCGGAATCGTCAGGGCGGATGAGCCGAACCGCGTTGTACGGGCTTCTGGCCAGCAGCTCGTCGTTGAGCGCGGCCGAGATGACGTCGTACGGAGGCGACACGAGCTCGTCGAGCGGCCCCGCAGCGCCCGGGGCGTACCGGAGCGCGCGAAAGGGCTTGACGAGCGCCATTCGGGCCAGGCTAGCAGCCGACGCCGGACCTAGAATCGGGCCGTGACGATTGCGGAGCTCGTGGAGGACCGAATCGTCGAGGGCACCTACGCGGTGGCCCGCAAGCAGCGACTGCGCACGCGCAGCGGCAGCCCGTATCTCGCGCTCGAGCTCGTCGACCCGAGCGGCAAGATCGATGCGCGCATCTGGAGCGACGTCGACCTTCTGGACAAGCGCTTCGGCGAAGGCGACGCCGTCCGTGTGCTCGGTCGGGTCGAGCGGTTTCGCGACCGGCTTCAGCTCGAAGTGCGCTCCCTCGAGCCGGCCGAGGCCGACCCTGCCACGCTCGTGCCGGAGGCACGGCGCGACCTCGAGGAGCTGGACGGCTTCTTCGAGTTCCTCGCCGCCGAGCTCTCGCATGCGGAGCTCCACGAGCTCGTGGGACGCTTCGTCGGAGACGCCGACTTTCGCGCTCGTCTTCGTGTCCTCCCGGCGACCCCGGACTCGCATCATTCCTACGCCGGCGGCCTCCTCGAGCACACCGTCGCGGTCGCGACCCTGTGCCGGGACGCCGTTCAGCTCCACGCTCGGCTGCGGGGCGACCTCCTTGTGGCAGCGGCCCTGCTGCACGACCTCGGCCGGGTGCACGAGCTCGACCGCGGGCCACTCTTCCTCCCGACTGACGAAGGCAAGCTCCTCGGGCACGTCCACCTCGGCTTGCGGACGATCGAGGAGCGGGCGCGCGGCCTCGCCCCCGACGTGGTGGCCGAGCTCCTCCACGCGGTTGCCTGTCATCACGACGCCCGAGCGGCGAGCACCGCGGAGGCGGCCGTTCTCTACTACGCGAACCAGCTCGACGCCGTAGCGGCCACGAGGCCCACCGACTAGCGCAAACCCCTCAGCTAGCCTCAGGGCGTGGAGAGGGTCGCGCTCGTCAGCGGGGGGAACCGCGGCATCGGCCGCGAGGTCGCCCGCCAGCTCGCCGCGCTCGGCTATACCGTGGTCCTCGGCTCGCGCGACCTCGCGCGCGGCGAGGAGGCTGCCCGCGAGATAGGCGACGGGGTCGTCGCCAAGCGGCTCGACGTCACCGACGAGGAGAGCGTCGAGCGCGTCATCGCGTCGATCGCCGGCGAGTTGGGCCGCCTCGACGTCCTCGTGAACAACGCCGGCGTCGCAGGCGGTGGCTGGCGCACGAGCGCCACTGATGTCGACCTGGGTGACGTGCGCGACACCCTCGAGACGAACCTCTACGGTGCCTGGCGGCTGACGCAGGCTGCGCTCCCCCTCATGCGCCGAAACGGCTACGGGCGCATCGTCAATCTCTCGAGCGGGATGGGCCAGCTCTCGGACATGGGCGGGCATGCACCCGCTTACCGTGTGTCAAAGACCGGCCTCAACGTGCTCACGCGCGTGCTCACGGCCGAGCTCGGCGACGAGAACATCGTCGTGAATTCGTGCTGCCCGGGCTGGGTGCGGACGGACATGGGCGGGCCGCACGCGAATCGCTCCGTGGAGGAAGGCGCGGACACGCCTGTCTGGCTGGCCACCTTGCCGGACGACGGCCCCCGCGGCGGCTTCTTCCGCAACCGCGAACCGATTCCCTGGTAGCTCAGGCGGCGACTGGGGCCGCCGCCGGGTTGGCGCGGCGTTGTCCGTCCGGACGAGACCTCACGATTTGCGACGTCCTTCACAAAGGGGGTAGTCGTGTACGCCTTTCGTTGGGAACGCTGGTCCGCGCTGACGGGTGTCCTGTTCGTCGCCTGCTTCATGCTCGGCTTGGCGCTGATCAGCAACACCGGCGACACAACATCCGGAGTCCAGTCGTTCTACGCCGATTCCGGCAACCGGGCAAAGGAGGTCACCGCCTTCTTCTTCCTCGTGGCAGCAGGCATCGCGTTCCTGGCCTTCCTCGGCACGTTGCGCACCATGCTCGACCGCGGCGAGCGCGGGCCGGGCACGCTGTCGGGGCTGATCTTCGGATCAGGGGTCGTCGCAACCACACTGATCATCGCCGGCGCCGCGATCTCGACCGCTCCCGCCATGCTCGCGGGCGACCAGGACTTCCAGCTGGCGCCGAACACGGCGGAGGCGATGAACTGGGGCGGCTACCTGCTCCTCGTCGCGGGAGTCATGACCGCGTCGATCGTCGTGCTGGCCACCTCGATGGCGGCCCTGCGGACGGGGGTGCTGCCGGCCTGGGTGGGGTGGATCGGCCTTGTCGTGGCCGTCGTCATGCTCCTCTCCATCTACTACTTCCCGATGATCGTCTTCGCCGCCTGGATCCTGATCGTCAGCCTGCTGATGATCGTCATGGCGTGGAAGACGGAGCCGGTGCAGCCGGCACGGACTACCGCGATGGGCTGAACCGGATCTGCAAGACGTCGCCGTCCTCGACGGCGTAGGTCTTCCCTTCGAGGCGCATGAGGCCGCGACGAGCGGCCTCTGCGCTCGAGCCGCACTCGGCCAGGTCACTCCAGCGGACGACCTCGCAGCGGATGAATCCGTGCGCCATGTCCGAGTGCACGGTCGCGGCGGCTTCGAGGGCGGACTTCCCCCGTTGCAAGGTCCAGGCCCGCGCCTCTCTCTCGTTCGCGGTGAAGAACGTGATCAGGTCGGCGGCTACGAAGACACGGCGGATGATCTCGTCGAGCACCGGCGGGCCTTCGCGAAAAGCCTCGGCCTCCCCTGGCGGCAGCTCGGCCAGCTCGGCCTCGAGCTTGAGGTCGACTCCGTCCCCCCCGCCGTTGACCACCCAGACGAGCGGCTTGGTCGTCAGAGGCTCGAGCTCCGGAGGCAGCTCGGCCGCGTACTCCCGCAGCGGCCGCTCGCTCTCCAGGTGCGAAAGGACATCGTCCAGGCGGGCCATCTCCTGCTTGAGCTTCGGCTCGCCCGACTTCGCGTCGTGCCTAACCCGTTCGAGGCGTCGCTCGACGTGGTCGCGGTCGGCGACGAGCAGCTCGAGCTCGAGGGTCTCCCGTTGCTCGCCGGCGTGGGCGCCCGCGAATCCGTTCACGACCGCCAGGAGGGCGTCCGCGCGCCGCAGGCCGCCGAGGAGAGCGGCCTCCGTCCCGGGGACGTCAAGCACGCGGATCGCGGCCGGCGTCGCCTTCGCCGACCCCGCCGCAGCAGCGACCTGTTCGAGACGCTCGTCCGGCGCGCTCGCCATCCCCAGGTGCGGCTTGCCGTACTCGGCCAGGTCCGCGTGCCCGTGCGTGAGGGCGTTGAAGAGCGTCGTCTTGCCGGAGCTCGGCAGGCCGACGATGCCGATCTCGAGCGACATCAGGCCTTCGTCAGCTGGCGCTGGAGGGAAGCCAGCGCCCGGTGCTGCAGCGACTTGATCGCGCCCTCGGTCTTTCCCAGGATGGTGGCCACGTCGCCGTTCGGGAAGTTGAAGACGAACTTGAGCGTCAAGACCTGTTGCTGGTCCTGCGAGAGGCCCTGGATCATCGCGAGCATGCTCTGGCGGCCGATCGACTGGAGGGCTTCCTCCTCGGCCGAGCGCGCCTCGTCGCCCGGCGGCTCGGGCGGCTCCTCCTCCGGCTGCCAGCGGCGCCGAGACCGGAAGAGATCCATGGCGAGGTTATGGGCGATGCGGAAGAGCCAGGCCGAGATAGGTACCTTCCGCCACTCGAAACGGTCGATGGACTCGAGCATCTTCACGAACGTCTGGTTGGTGAGGTCCTCGGCGTCATGCCGGTTGCCGACGCTCATCTGCAGGTAGCTGTAGATGCGGTCGAAATGCGTGAGGTAGAGCTCTTCGAGCGCCTGCCGGTCACCCTGCTGGGCGCGCTCGACGAGACGGCGGACATCCGCCGTCGTTGTCGCGTCGTCGGCCATCGACGAGAGCTGTACCCTACGCGCTCGCGCCGAAGCCGATGTGCGTCTCGCGCGAGGTGCGCCGCACGTAGACGACCTTGCGGAGAGCGATGACGTACGTCCCCTCCTCGGTCTGCAGGTCGTAGACGAGATCGTCTCCGGCCAGTGCGGTACGAAGCCCATCGGCCACGTCGCCGTTCACGTTTCCGCTTACGATCTGGCCGCCCTCGAAGGCAATCTCGAGGCGCACCCGCCCGTCGGCAGGCGTCTTAGGCACCGATCACCTCGACCAGGACGCCGTAGAGGGAGTCCGGCTGAACGAAGGAGACCTCGTGGCCGCCGAGGCCCGCTCGCGGTTCGGCATCGATGATCTCGATTCCTTCGGCGGCGAGTGAGCGCACGGCCGCGCTGACGTCCCCGACCTCGTAGGCCACGTGGTGCATCCCCGGGCCGCGCTTGGCGAGGAAGCGTCCCACGGGCGTGTCCTCACCCAGAGCCGACACGAGCTCGACGCGCCCGCTGCCGATGCGCAGGTAGGCGGCCTCCACACCCTGATCCTCCATCCGGTCGCGGAGCTCGACTCGGGCCCCGAAGAGCCGTTCGTACGTTTTGACGGCCTCGTCCAGGTCGGAGACCGCGAATGCGACGTGGTGGACGGAGCGCACCTCCACGCTCCGATCCTATCGTCGCGAGAGGGTGATACGAGGACTAGTGGTCGGGGAGCTGCACGACGCGGCCGACGGCCTCGCCGGCGTCCGACTCGGGCTCCACCCCGGCGAGCAACTCCTCGAGCTCGAGCCGCAAGAGCGTCTCCTTCTCCAGAAGCGCTTCCGCAAGCCTGTCGAGCGTCCGGCGGTGCTTGCTCAGGAGACGGAGCGTCTCGGCGAAGGCGTGGTCGCAGAGACGCGCCTGCTCCTCGTCGCGCAGCCGCTTCGTGTGCTCCGAGAGGGCGTAGTTGTCGGCGCGCAGCGTGCGGGACGAGACGCCCTCGCTCATGCCGAACTCGAACACCATCGAGCGGGCGAGCTCCGTGACGCGCTCGAGATCGTTCGCGGCCCCGTTCGTGACCGCGCCGAAGACGATCTGCTCCGCAGCGCGCCCCGCCAGCATGACTTTCATCAGATCGAGCAGCTCCTCCTTCGTGTGCAGGTAGCGATCCTCCTGCGGGGTGTTGAGCGTGTACCCGAGCGCGATTCCCCTGGAGACGATCGTCACCTTCTGGACCTGCATCGGATTGCCGACGAGGTGAGACATGAGGGCGTGGCCGCCCTCGTGGTAGGCGAGGATGCGCTTCTCCTTCTCGGTCACGACACGCCGCTGCTGGAGGCCGGCGATGACGCGCTCCATCGCGGCGTCGAAGTCGACCTGATCGATCTCGACGCGCTGCTCGCGTCCCGCGAAGATCGCCGCCTCGTTGCAGATGTTCGCCAGGTCGGCGCCCGTCAGGCCGGCGGTCTGGCGCGCGACCGACTCGAGATCGACGTTGGCCCCGAGGGGCTTTCCGCGCGTGTGGACTCCGAGGATGGCCTCGCGGCCGGCGAGGTCCGGCGGCGCGACGAGGATCTGACGGTCGAAGCGGCCCGGCCGGAGCAGGGCAGGGTCGAGGTCTTCGAGCCGGTTCGAGGCGGCGATGATGACCACCCGGTCGGGGCCGCGGAAGCCGTCCAGCTCGACGAGGAGCTGGTTCAGCGTCTGGTCCTGCTCGCGGTTGATGCCGAGGCCGGTGCGACGCGTGCCCACAGCGTCGAGCTCGTCGATGAAGACGATCGCGGGCTCGTTTTTGCGCGCCTTGTCGAAGAGCTTGCGGATGCGGGCCGCGCCGAGGCCGGCGAACATCTCGACGAAGGCAGAGGCGCTCTGCGAATAGAAGTTCGACCCGGACGCGTGCGCCACGGCCTTGGCGAGCAGGGTCTTCCCGGTCCCGGGCGGCCCGTAGATGAGAATCCCCTTGGGAACCCGAGCGCCGAGCTGCGCGAAGCGTCGCGGGTGCTGGAGGAAGTCGACCACCTCCTGGAGCTCGGCGGCGGCCTCGTCGACACCCGCGATGTCGTCCCAGCCGACGGACGACTTCGAGTCGGGATCCAGCTCGGCCGGCTTCACGCGCGGCATGATCGAGAGGGTGCGCCAGAGCAGGTACACGATCAGCCCGAAGAAGACCAGCGGGAGCCACGTGAGCGCAGCCTCGGCCAGCGACCCCAGGAAGTCGAAGATCTGGTTCACCCCGGTCTCCATCGGCCGGGACGCGACAGGCCTAAAGGACGAGCTCCAATCGAGGGTTCGGGCGGAAGGAGCGGCCGACCTTCGCAGAGGGCAGGCCGTCAGTCAGGACGATGTCGGCGGTGAAATCGTTCTCCCCGCGCAGAAGGGCCGATCCGACCCCGTATGAGTCGACCGGCACCCCCTTCGACTCGAAATCGAGGATCCGGTCGGCGTCGAAGCCTCCCGAGACCACGATCCGTATGCGTTCGAAGCCCGCCTCGTCGAGCGCGTCCCTCACCTTGCGGACGAGGCGTTCGTTGACACCGCGGGGATCGAAGTCGCCCATCTCGTTCCACAGGGAGCGGTCGACGAGCGTTCGGGAGGTGTCCAGGCGGACACCCCAGAGCCGGTCGCCCAGAGCCCGCGCGACCTCGAGCGACGTCTTGACCGAGTCGTTCTCGAAGTCGACGAGGACGACGACGTTGATGTCCGGGTCGTTCTCGTCGGCCCATTCCGCGAATTTCGACGCGGCGAGCACCGTGTTCGCGCCGTAGGCGGCGATGAGCGCGTGCGGCACCGTGCCGAGGCCGCGCCCACCCCACCAGGAGGCCTGTGCCTCCGTTGAGACGCCAATCGCTCCGGCGACGTGGGCCGCGTAGCCGTCGCCCGTCTGCACGCGGTGGTGGTCGTGGCGGGCCGGGAAGAACAGGATTGGCTTGCCGTTGGCCGCCTCGACGACGCGGCGAACGTTCGTCGAGACGAGCGTCCGGCGCGCCAGCACGCCGAGGTAGACGGTCTCCAGATGCGCGAAGAGCGTGTAGTCGCCCTCGATCGTCATCACGGTCTCGTTGGGCGAGAGGTCGTCTCCGTCGTAGAGAGCGTGGACGGTGAGCGCGTCCCAGTCATGCGAGCAGAGCTTCAGGACTGCGATCGCCTCGTCCATCCCCCCGAGCACGGCCTGCTTCTTCTGAAAGACCTGCATGACCACTCGCGGATGGCGACCGTCCGCGAGCAGCGTGTCGCGCGCGAAGTTGAAGTAGACGTCGGTGTAGTACCCCTCCCGCATCTTCTCGACGGGAAGGTCAAAGATTTCAGGTGGGAGGCGCGTCCGCCTTTGATCCGTTTGAGTCGCCATTTGCAGGAGATTCTAGGCGGAGACATTCACGGAGAGCCGCCTCCGCGACCTCGAGCTGCTCGGGTGACGGCTCGGCGGTGACGAACCGGTGCTGGAGCTCGTGGCCGGGCTTTGCGAGCGCGCGGGCGATCGGGTGGCGCTCGTTTCGGACCATCCAGGAGAAGACCTCCAGCGACGCCGCGATCGCGCCGACGCCGGCCGCGGCCCGCGCAAGCGGGCGCACCTGCGCGGGGGCGCGTGAGGCAAGCATGCTTCCGGCCGCCGTCGTGAGGAGGAGGGGTCCGAGGACGTGCGACCCGCAGCGCTCGTGCTCCTTCGCCCGCTCTTCGCCGTGCTCGTAGGTGCCGATGGCGATGTGCTCCGCTCCGTGGTACTCGGCGAGGTTCGATCCTCGGAGCGCCACCGCCGCCGGCCCGACTGCGAGGAACGCGGCGATCGCCTCCTGGGTCAGCGGCGAGAGGCGGCTCGCCCGAACGAGCCGGAGGCCCAGTGCGCTGCCGACCATCGCGCCGGCCACGCCCGGCCGCTGGAACGGAAGCTCGGCGGCCGGCAGCCGCCGGCGGACCTCCGGGAGGAGGGCAAAGACCTCGGCCAGGCGGGCGGGGCCGCGGAGGAGCGGATTCCGCACCTCGGCCGCTCGCAAGGGCTTGCGGCCCGAGGCGACCTCGACTGAGCCGTCGTTCCCGCGGACAGCGCATGCCCAGTAATGGGGCCCGTGCACGAGCACCCCGTTTCCCAGAGCCATGCCGCCGAGGCGGATCTTCTCTTCGCTCACCCTTCGAGTGTACGTACCACGTGGTGGAGGAAGCGGGTACCTAGCTCTAGGTCGTCGACAGCGATGCGCTCGTCGGCGGAGTGGATCAGCCTCGCGGCCAGCTCCGAGCCCATCGCCCGCATCGGGAAGAAGCCGTAGGAGACCGTGCCGAAGGCCTCGCGCATGAAGTGGCTGTCGGTGAAACCCGGCAGGACGACGGGCGCCAGCACCGCGCCGAGATCTTCTTCGGCGACGAAGGACTCGATCGCCTCCCAGAGGGGGCTCTCGAGCGGGGACCGCGTCCCACCCACGGCCTCGATCCATTCGAGCTCGTAGTCGCCCTCGCCGAGCCACTCGCGGATCGCCCCCTCGGCCTCTTCCTGGCCCTGGCCGGGTAGCAGGCGGCAATCGCACACCACCTCGCAGCGGGCCGGGATGACGTTCCGTTTCCTGGAGGCCTCGATCATCGTCGGCGCGACGGTGAAGGCGAGCATCGGCTCGACCATCCCGCGAATCCCTGGCTCGAGCGCGGCCAGGCGCTCGGGGAGCTCGGCCGGATCCGGAACGGCCCCGAGCGCTCGGAAGAACGCCTCCGTCTCGGGCAGGAGCCGCGGCGTCTCCTCCAGACGGGCCAGGCACTCGACGAGATGCGCAGCCTTGACGAGGGCGTTGTCGGCGATCCCGGGCATGGACGCATGGCCGCTGCGCCCGTGCACGCGCAGGAGGAAGGGAGAGCTCATCTTCTCGGCCGTCGAGCACAGGTAGACCGTGCGGCCGTTCACCTCGACGCGGTCGCCCCCGCCCTCGTTGATGCAGTAGTCGGCGCGGACGGCGTCCGGATGCTTCCGGCAGAGCCACGAGAGCCCGAAGTCTTCGCCCACCTCCTCGTCGGCGGTCGCCGCGAAGACGACGTCGCCGGACGGCTCAAAGCCCTCCCGCGCAAGGACGGCCATGGCGACCGCGCTCGCAGCGACCTGGCTCTTCATGTCGAGTGCGCCCCGGCCCCAGACGTGCTCGTCCCGAAGCTCGCCCGACCAGGGATCGACCGACCACTCGCCGGGGTCGGCGAGGACGGTGTCCGTGTGCGAGAGCAAGGTCAGCGTCGGGCCTTCGCCGCGGCCGGGCAGGCGTGCGACGAGGTTCGCGCGCTCCGGCACCTTGGCATAGAGCTCGCACTCGATGCCCGCCTGCTCGAGGTAGGCGCGAAGGAGCTCGGCCGCCAGCGTCTCGTTTCCGGGCGGGTTGACGGTGTCGATCCGTATCAGCTCCCGGAGGACATCGACGGCCTCGTCCCGCAGGGATAGCTGGGCCATTTCTGGGAGCATACTTTCGGCGATGAGCGATCTCTTCGCCGACGCGGCCCGCGAGCGGCTGCCCGACGTGGCGCCGCTTGCCCTTCGCCTGCGGCCCGAGCGCCTGGAGGACTTCGTCGGCCAGCGCCATGTGGTCGGGGAGGGCTCCGCGCTGGCGCGTGCGATCAGCGAGGACCGCATCGCCTCCTCGATCTTCTACGGCCCGCCGGGGAGCGGGAAGACGACGCTCGCGCGCATCGTGGCCGCCACGACCGGCTCTGCCTTCGAGGAGTTGTCCGCCGTCTCGGCGTCCGTGGCCGACGTCCGCGCGGTGATCGCCCGCGCGACCGAGCGGCTCGGGACGAGCGGCCAGCGGACGATCCTCTTCCTCGATGAGATCCACCGCTTCAACAAGGCGCAGCAGGACGCGCTGCTGCCCGCCGTCGAGACGGGCTTGCTCGTCCTCATCGGGGCCACGACCGAGAACCCGTACTTCGAGGTCAACTCGGCGCTTCTCTCCAGGACGCAGATCTACGAGCTCGAGCCCATCTCGGACGACGACCTGGCGGCGATCGTCCGCCGGGGGGCCGCCCACCTGGGCGCCGACGTCTCGGACGAGCTGGTCGGCCTCATCGCGCGCAGGGCCGGCGGCGATGCCCGTGCCGCGCTCAACACGCTCGAGCTCGCGTTGCAGACGGCCGAGGCCGAGGGCGTCTCTCTCGAGGAGCGCCACGTCGAGGATGCGGCGCCCCGGCGCGCGGTGGTCTACGACAAGGACGGCGACGCCCACTACGACTTCATCTCGGCGTTCATCAAGGCGATTCGAGGCTCGGATCCCGATGCCGCCCTCTACTACCTCGCCGCCATGCTCGAGGGAGGCGAGGACGCGCGCTACATCGCGCGCCGCCTGATCGTCCATGCCTCGGAGGACATCGGGATGGCCGACTCCAGGGCGCTGCTCGTGGCCGTCGCGGCCGCGCATGCCGTCGAGCACGTGGGCCTGCCCGAGGCGCGCCTCAACCTCGCGCACGCGACCATCTACCTGGCCCGAGCGCCGAAATCGAACTCCGTGATCGCCGCGATCGGCGCCGCGAGCCGCGATGTCCGCGAGCACGGTGCGCTCCGTCCTCCGAAGCCCCTACGCGACGCGCACTACCCCGGCGCGAGGAAGCTCGGGCACGGGCAGGACTACGTGTATCCGCCCACCGATCCGGCCGGCTACGACGTCGACTACCTGCCGGACGAGCTCAAGGGGAGCACGTATTACGAGCCGTCGGGAAGCGGTGAGGACACGGTAGATTCGGGCGAGTGAAGACCGTCGTCCTGGTCAAGCAGGTACCGAGCCCGCAGCACATCGAGTTCGACCAGAAGACGAAGAAGCTTGTCAGGGAGGGCGTGCCGCTCGAGCTGAACGAGTTCGACGTCTACGCCGTCACCGAGGCCATCCGCCTCCGTGAGGCGCACGGCGGCGAGGTCGTCGTGATGACGATGGGGCCGCCCCAGGCCGAGGAGGCGCTCCTCCTCACCCTGAAGATGGGTGCGGATCGCGCGATCCATCTCTCCGACCGGGTCTTCGCCGTCGCCGACACGATCGGAACGTCCCGGACGCTCTCCATGGCGATCGCCAAGGAGGGCGCCGACCTCGTCCTGTGCGGGCGCAAGACCGTCGATTCGGAGACCTGGCAAGTGCCACCTGAGGTGGCCGGCTTCCTGGGTTGGGCGCAGCTCACGAACGTCGACCGCATCGAGCTCTCCGACGGACGCATGCGCGGGCGGCGGGAGACCGACGAGGGCTGGGACACCTACGAGCTCGAGCTGCCGGCCGTCCTGTCCGTCAGCGAGGCGATCAACGAGGGCATCTGGCCGGCCAAGCGCGACCTCGAGGGCTTTGCTGCGGACGGGAGGATCGCCGTGTGGGAGGCAAAGGACCTCGTCGACGACCTGCGGCCGAACGACAAGCGCTTCGGCCAGACGGGATCCCCGACGCGCGTCCTCGCCGTCAAGGACGCGAAGCCTGAGCGCGCCGGCGAGGTCGTCTCGACGCCCTCCGAGGCGGCCGAGAGGGCGCTCGCGCGACTCGAAGAGGCCGGCGAGCGGCCCTTCTCGCCCTGGGAGAAGCCGCCGCACCTGGCCGAGAAGCCGGGCAAGAGCTACGACTGCTGGAGCGTCGTCGAGCTCGTCGAGGGGCAGCCGCGCAAGCTCTCGCTCGAGCTGCTCGGCAAGGGGCGCGAGCTGGCGGGCAAGCTCGGCGGGCTGAACTGCGCTCTCCTTATCGGGCACGCGCTCGACGACGCGGCCACCGAAGTCATCGCCTTCGGTGCCGAGAAGGTCTTCGTGGTCGATGACGCGGCGCTCGCGGAGTACCACCCCGAGACCTACGCAGCGGCTCTGGAGCGGATACTGCTCGGCGAGAAGCCGCACGTCTTGCTCATCCCCTCGACGATGATGGGTCGCGACTACGGTCCTCGCGCCGCCGGGGAGCTCGAGCTCGGAATGACCGGCGACTGCGTCGATCTCAACATCGGCAAGGCGGGCCGCCTGATCCAGTACAAGCCTGCGTACGGCGGCAACATCGTCTCCGTGATCATGGGGCGCACCACGCCCCAGCTCGCGACCGTGCGCCCGGGGATGTTCGCGACCGTGGAGCCACGCGAAGGTGTCGAGGGCGAAGTCGTCCGTGTCGTCTTCGACGGGCTTCCCGAGCCGCGCACCCGTCTCCTGGAGCGGACGCACGAGCCGGACACAGCGGGCTACGAGCTCGACGAAGCGGACGTCATACTCTGCGTCGGCAAAGGGATCGGGGGGCCCGAGGCGATTCCGGAGGTAGAGACCCTCGCGGGCCGCCTCGACGCTGCAGTCGGCGGCTCGCGCGCGGTTTGCGACGCCGGCTGGCTGCCGAAGAACCGCCAGATCGGGCTGACCGGAAGGGCGGTCGCACCGCGCCTCTACATCGCCGTCGGCGTCCGCGGCGCCTTCGAGCACCTCGTCGGCTCGGTCAAGGCCGGCGTCATCGTCGCGTTGAACAAGAACGAGAAGGCGCCGTTCCTGCGGGCGGCCGACATCGGCCTCGTCGGCGACTGGCGGGAGACGCTCCCGCCGCTGATCGAGGCCCTCGAGGGCCGGGTCTAGTGCGTCTCCACGTCCACGAATGGGGCGAGCCCGGCGCCCCAGAGGTCGTCTGCCTCCACGGCGTGACGGCCCACGGTGAGCGATTTCGCAAGCTGGCGGAGGAAAGACTTGCGGCGCGCTTCCACGTTCGGGCGCTCGACCTGCGCGGGCACGGCCGCTCGACCTGGGACGAGCCCTGGGATCTCGACACCCATGTGGCGGACGCCCTCGAGACCGTTGACGAGCGCGCCGCATGGATCGGCCACAGCTTCGGGGGGCGGATCGTGATCGAGATCGCGGCGCGCCGTCCGGAACTGGTCGATCGCGCGGTACTTCTGGATCCGGCCATGTTCGTGCCGCCTCTGATCGCCGAGCAGCTCGCCGAGGAGGCGCTCGCGGAGCTCTCCTTCGCTTCGTTCGAGGATGCGCTGAGTTGGCGCCTGCTGCCTGGGGGCCTGGCGCACACCCCGCAGGAGTTCCTCGAAGAGGACTTGGAGCAGCATCTCGCAGAGTCCGAGGACGGGCGCTTGCGCCTGCGCTACTCGCCGCAGACGGTCGCCGCCGCCTACCACGCGATGGGCACGACGCGCCCACCGCCGTTCGAGTCGGTCCGCCTGCCCACCCTGCTCGTGGTCGGAGCTCTCTCCAAGATCGTCGGGGCGGGCGAGTCCGAGCTCTACCGCCAGGCCCTCGGCGATCTGCTCGATGTCGTCGTCGTGCCTGGCGGGCACTCAGTGCTCTGGGACGCGTACGACGAGACCGCCGAGGCTATCGAGCGTTTCCTCACCTAGCGGGGCGCCTGCATGAACATCCACCGGTGGCCCTCGAGGTCCGACGCGTTGTAGAGCCGGCCATACGGCTCGTCCGTGGGCTCGCGCAGGATCGTCGCCCCCGCTGCCCTTGCACGCTCGCAGTGAGCGTCGACGTCGGCTACGTAGACGAGCACGCCGTCGACGACATTGGGAGGCTCGAGCCACTTGCGCGCCTGTTCGCACTCCCGCGCGTGGCTCGCGGGGCTCCTGTAATCGGGGCCGGGCCAGCCGAGCATAACGACGGCGCCGTCGAGCGCCAGCTCCGCATGGGTGACCGTTCCGTCCGCGTCGGCGTAGCGCTCGCCGCGCTCCTGGAAGCCGAACGCCTCGCTCAGCCAGTCGGCCGCCGCCCCAACGTTCTCGTAGGAGATGAACGGGACGGCGCGCTGCTCCATCGCGGCGATCAGGCTAGAGGATCCGTGCCCCGAAAGCGCTCGCCGTGAGCTCGACGGCGAGCCGGCCGGTGGCATTCTCGCGGTCGAGGATGGGATTCACCTCGACGATCTCGAAGGAACCGAACTCACCCCACTCGGCGACGAGCTCCATCGCGAGATGCGCCTCACGGTAGGAAAGCCCGCCGCGCACGGGAGTCCCGACGCCGGGGGCCGCCTCCGGATCGACGACGTCCACGTCGAGTGAGACATGGACGAACGGGGCGCCTCCGACGCGCTCGAGCGCCTCGCGAACGACAGGCTCGACCCCGCGCCGGTCGAGGTCGCTCATGGTGTAGACGGCGATCCCGAGCTCGTGCACGAGCTCCCGCTCGCCCTCGTCCAGCGAGCGAATCCCGATCAGGGCGACGTGCTGGGGGTCGAGCGCCGGAAGCGGCCAGGCATCGCTTGCGAACGCCTCGTTGGCGAGCCCGAGCGCCGCGGCGAGCGCCATCCCGTGCACGTTGCCGCTCGGCGACGTCTTCGGCGTGTTCAGGTCGCCGTGGGCGTCGAACCAAACGACGCCACCGGGCCCATACAGGGATGCGAGCGCACCAAGCGTGCCGATGGCGACGGAGTGGTCGCCGCCGAGGACAATGGGGACGAGCTCCTCCCGCCTTGCGCTTGCGACGACGCCCGCAATCCGCGCGCAGGCCTCCTTGATCTCGTCGAGGAAGCGCGCGTCGGGGTCCCCCTCGCTAGCCGCCTCGGCCACCGCCGTCTCGACGTTTCCCCAGTCGGCGCATGAGAGGCTCAGGCTCGCCAGACGATCGTCGATCCCCGCGTAGCGAATCGCCGACGGGCCCATGTCCACTCCGCGGCGCCCCGCGCCGAGGTCGAGGGCCGCGCCGATGATGGCCAGGTTCCGTTCGGTCATGCGGGCGGAAGGCTAGACTGTCGCGGCGGCGGCGAGGTAGCTCAGTTGGTAGAGCACACGGCTGAAAACCGTGGTGTCGCCGGGTCGATTCCGGCCCTCGCCACCTCTTCTCGGGCGAGAAAGTAACTAAGGGTTCACTTTCATCGGGAGAGGGCTGGCCCTCTCCCCGATGGAAGGTCGCCGGTTCGATTCCGGCCCTCGCCACCTTAGAAGCGGCTCGACATATGCCGGACCCCTTCACTCCGGTATCGTCGCCACTCCGCTTGGCTCGGCTCACTCTCATCGTTTCGCCCGGCGCGCGACGCGACGAGATCCTGGGTCGCTACAGCGATGGCTGGAAGGTCAGGGTGAGATCGGCGCCGGAGCGCGGGCGGGCCAACCACGAGCTCGTGGCGCTTCTCGCTTCCGCTTTGGCGGTGCCACGCGATGCGGTCCGGATCGTCTCCGGCCACTCGTCGCGGCGCAAGATCGTCGAGGTCGACGGACTCGGGGAAGCCGAGGCGGGGCGGCGACTCGAGGAGGGCGGCGCCCGCGGCTGACCGCAGCGAAAAACGACGTCCGGGCCGGTGCTACCGCGCCGCGGACGTCGCTTGGCCGCCCATCTTATCCGGGCTCCTTCCGGGCGGCAAGGAACGCCGTCCCGGCTCCCGCCGAGAGCTCCTCGAAGTCGCCGAAGCCGAGGGGCGCCAGACGCGCGCGAAGGGTTTCGGGAGCCACGTAGATCGGCGTTTCCGACCCGAACGAGGACGCGAAGACGAGCCGGCCGCCCGGGGCGGTAACCCGGGCGAGCTCCTCGAAGAACGGAATCATGTTGAGGAGGAGGACGAGGTCGAACGCCCCATCCTCGGCCGGGACCTTCGCCCCATCCGCGACCTCGAAGCGCACACGGCTGGCGAGCTCGTCCGGAAGCAGGCGCTCGGCCTCGGCGATCATTTCGGGCGAGAGGTCCACGCCGACGACCTCCGCCTCGGGAAACCGGCGCGCGACGAACCGAGCGCCCTTCCCCGTACCCGTGCCGAGATCGAGCACGCGTCCGGGCGGCGCGGGAAGACGGTCGAGTGCCGCGCCAAGCGGGAGCAACCCCTCCGGGCCGACCCGTGCCTCCCAGCCCGAGGCCAACCGGTCGAACTGGCCTCGAAGCGGCCGGCGGAAGAACCGCCAGACACGTGGCCGGCTGACGACCGCCCGCGTCGCGAGCCGGGCAAAGCGCTGCGGAATCCTCAGCCGTTCGGTCAGGCCGGCCACAGGAGCACCTCCTGGCCAACGCGCACGGAGAGCATGCTCGCGGCGCTGCCCTGGTTGATCGCCAGCGCGATGTTCCGGTAGGCGTCCTCGTAGAGGACGATGTCACCCGCGCGCACATCCGCGAACGTGCGCGCCGCGATGGCGAAGTAGCGCTCGAAGCGGACCTCGAGCTCGACTCTCGTTCCCGGCTCGATGCCGACCTTCTCGAGGTGGTCACTGGTGAGGTTGAGCTGGATGTTGCCGTAGCGATCGACGTACAGCGCCGTGGCGCGGATTCGAGCTTGACCCAACTGGGGCTCCGGCACCTCGAGGCGGGCCAGCCCTGCGGGGTCGAGCGCGGGACCCAGCTCCTCGAGTGCAACCCCGAGGGCCATATGCGCCGCCGCAGGA